>JBOGFC010000105.1:0-12894 GCA_050742155.1 Acidimicrobiia bacterium | reverse complement strand
CCTTTGAGCTCCTCGAAGCCCCCATTCCTCTCCGGCTCTCGTACCCATAAGGTCGCTCAGCGCCAGAACGGAGACCTCAAGGGGGGCATGGGGTATCAGCCGAGAGTCTCGGCCTCGCCGCGGTAACTTCGGCCTAGGACCCCCAGTTCGTTTTGGTATGCGAACTTCACACCAGGGTGTGATTCTTGGATACCAGAACGGGCTGTGTCAGGCCGACTCGTCGAACTCGAACGGGCACGGGACCCGTTCCGGGCCGCCCCCGGCGAACTCCCGGTAGAAGGCACGGATCGCCTCCTCGTTCACCTCCTCCAGGCGAAGCAGCTTGGTCCAGGCGGTGAGCACCACCGGGCCGGTCATCCCGGAGCGGGGCGCCACGATGATGTGGTCCCCGAGGGCCCGGCCCAGGTCCTCCAGGGCCCGGCGATCCTCGTTGGAGATCTCCGGGTCGTATTGCACCATCACCACCCCGTGCTCCAGATCGTGCACTTGGAGCAGGTCGGGGACTTCCTGGCGGTAGATACCGCACGGCGCCCAGGCCTGGACGTGGGGACCGCTGGTGGGAGGCTCGGAGTTGTACTCGGGCTGGGTGTCCGGGGGCACATGCGAGGCACCCTGGTCGGGGAAGGTCTCTACATCCAACCCTCCCAGCGAGTTGCAGGCGATCAGCACGAAAAGGGCTGCCGGCCGGGCGCCGGTCACGTCCCGCTCTCCAGGACGGCCGGACCCTCGTCCAGCAGTCGCAAGAAGGTGGCCTCGTCAATGGCGGGCACCCCGAGCTGCTCCGCCTTGGCCAGCTTGGTGCCGGGCGACTCCCCCACCACCAGGGCGGTGGTCATCTTGGAAACCGAGGAGGTGACCTTGCCGCCCCTCTCCTCCACCGCCAGCTTGGCCGCCTCCCGGCTCAAGCCGTCCAGGGTGCCGGTGATGACCAGAGTCACACCGGCCAGGAGCTGCTGGTCCACGCCCTCCGGCTCCGGGTCGGCGAGACTCACTCCGGCGGCCCGCAGCTTCTCGACCAGAGCGCGGTTGGCGTCGTCCTCGGACCACTCTCGAACCGAGCGGGCGATCACCGGCCCCACCCCCTCGGTCCCGGCCAGCTCCTCCTCCGAAACCGCCATGATGCGATCCAGGCCGCGGTAGCGGCGGGCCAGCAGCCGGGCCACCGTGCCTCCCACGTGGGGGATGCCCAGCGCCACCAGCAGCCGGTGGAGCGGTTGGCCCCGGGAGCGGTCGATGGCCCGCATCAGGTTGCCCACCGACACGTCGGCCCATCCCTCGAACTGCAGGAGATCGTCCGGCAGGAGGGAGTAGATGTCGCCCGGATCGGCGATCAGACCCTTGCGGAGCAGGAGGTCGACGGTCTTGTAGCCAAGGCCTTCGATGTCCATCCCGCCCCGGCCGGCGAAGTGGAAGAGGTACTCCCGGAGCCGGCTGGGGCAGGCGAACCCGCCCGAGCAACGCGCCACCGCCTCTCCTTCCGGGCGGACGATGGGATTGCCGCAGAAGGGGCAGCGCGCGGGCATGTGCCAGACCCGCTCATCTCCCGTGCGGCGCGCGACCATGGGCCCCACCACCTCGGGGATGACGTCACCGGCCCGCCGCACCGTCACCCAGTCTCCGATGCGCACGTCCTTGCGATGCACCTCGTCCTCGTTGTGCAAGGTGGCCAGGGATACCGTGGCGCCCCCCACGAAGACCGGTTCCAGCATGGCGAAGGGGGTGGCGGCCCCGGTACGGCCGATGTTGATCTGGATGTCCCGCAGGCGGGTGGTCCGCTCCTCGGGCGGGAACTTGTAGGCCACCGCCCAACGGGGGCTCTTGGCGGTGAACCCGAGCTCCCGCTGCTCGGCGAGGGCGTCCACCTTCACCACCACCCCGTCCGTCTCGTAGTCGCGGGCGTGCCGGTCGGCCTCCGCCTTCTTGATGTACTCCTCCACCCCGGCCAGCTCCGGGAAGAGACGGATGTCCGGGTTGACGGGCAGGCCGAGGTCTCGCAGGTACTCGAGGCTCTCCCAGTGGCCCCGGACGGCCGGCCCGCCCTCCAGGTAGCCGACCTGGTAGGTCCAGATGCCCAGACGGCGGGAAGCGGTCACCGCCGGGTCCTTCTGGCGCACCGAGCCGGCCCCGGCGTTGCGAGGGTTGGCGAAGAGCCGCAAGCCGGCCTCCCCCTGGCGGCGGTTGAGCTCCTCGAAGGCCGAGACCGGCATGTACACCTCGCCCCGCACCTCGACCACGGCCGGCACCCCACCCCGCAGGCGGAGCGGCACCGCCTCGATGGTGCGCAGGTTGGCGGTGATGTCCTCGCCGGTGGTGCCGTCCCCGCGGGTGGCCCCCCGCACGAACCGTCCCTCCTCGTAGGTGAGCGACACCGCCAGCCCGTCGATCTTGAGCTCGGAGACGTACGCCGAGGGAGGCCTGCCGAGCTGGCGCACCATACGGGCCTCCCAGGCCTCCAGGTGAACCGTCGACTCGGCGTTGTCGAGCGAGAACATCCGCTCCCGGTGAGTGACCGGTGCGAACAGCTCGGAGGGAGGCGCCCCCACCCGTTGGGTGGGCGAGTCGGGCGTGACCAGGTCGGGATGCGCCTCCTCCCGGCGGACCAGCTCGGCCATGAGCTCGTCGTACTCGGCGTCCGAGATCTCCGGGTCGGTGAGCACGTGGTAGCGGTAGGAGTGGTAGTAGATCTGCTCGCGCAGCTCCTCGAGGCGCCTGCCGACGTCAGCCATGCGCGCTCAGCTCCCCGGCCAGCACCCGCACCCGGCGACAGACCTCCTCCGCCTGGCTCTCCGACAGCCCGGCCAGCCCGCACGCCGGCGAGTAC
The DNA here is from genome assembly GCA_050742155.1 of Acidimicrobiia bacterium. Lineage (GTDB taxonomy): Bacteria > Actinomycetota > Acidimicrobiia > Spongiisociales > JALYHC01 > JBOGFC01. The sequence goes on along the minus strand of JBOGFC010000105.1, from coordinate 10,073 downwards.
CAGGCTCCGGCCTCCAGGCGGGCCAGGTCGGCCCCGCCCAGGACGAGGGCGGCCTCGGCCCTTCGCAGGCGGGCGATCAGCTCGTCGTCCCGGGGCAGGGGGCCCATCTGGGTAGGGACCACCCCCCAAATGATCCGGGTGCCCTCCATCACCGCCTCGGCGAGCGCCTGCCCGGCCTGGGCGAAGCCCGGGCCCAAGGCGCTCACGTCCCAGGAGATCCAGTCCGGCCGAAGCGAGGCCACCAGGCTCCAGTCGGTGTCGGCGCAGCAGTGCAGCCCGGCCGGGATCGGCACCCCGTCCAGCACCGTCCCCAGCAGGGCCCGCACGTCGGCCGGGGAGAGGGGGACCTCCTGGGACTGGAGGCCCGCCAGGCCCGGCTCGTCGAAGAGGAGGACCACCTCGGCTTCCGGCAGCCGCTCCTCCAGCCAGCGGAGATGGTTCTCCACCCGCCGCAGCAGGCCCTCGACCACGCAGTCCCAGAGGCCCGCTCCGGGATGGCCGGCGGCCAGCAGTCCCAGGGCCAGGGTGACCGGGCCGGTGGCCTGGGACTTGACCAGGGGGGTTTGACGAGGCAGCAGATCGATCAGCGCTTCAGCACCCCGGAAAGCCTGCTGGCGGGGCCCGACCGGGGCACCGTAACGAAGGCCGATGCCGTCCCCCGCCGCCCCGCTCCCGCACAGGCCATCCCCCCATTGCACCAGCATCCCCTCCTCGGGGTGACGGTGAGGAAGCTGCGGCAGGTAGGGGACCTGGGCGGCCTCCAGGACGAAGCAAGCCGCCTCGTCGGGATCGGTGTGGGGCAGGCTGCCGACGCCGGTGATGCTCACCGCCGGATCAGGGCGGCGATGGTGCCGCCCCCGAGCACCTCCTCGCCGCGTGAGAAGACCGCCGCCTGGCCGGGCGCCACCGCCGCCTGCGGCTCCTCGAACCAGGCCAGCCACTCGCTCTCCCTTCCCCTTTGGGGGAGGCCCGGGGAGGGGGCTCTCTCCAGCCGGGCCGGGACCGGCCGGGATCGGTACCGGACCCGAACCTCCACCTCCGGCCGCTGGGGGGGCCGGCCCGCCACGAAAGAGACGCCCTCCACCCGGCAGGCGTCGACCAGCATGTCCTCCCGGCGCCCCACCACCACGGTGCGAGTCCGGGGGCGGATGTCCACCACGTAGCGCGGCTCACCCACCGAGGTCCCCAGCCCGCGGCGCTGGCCGACGGTGAAGCCGGCCACCCCGCCGTGGGTGCCCAGAGTCTCGCCCTGCCCGTCGACGATGCGGCCCGGCCGGGCCGCCTGGGGAAAGTGGCGGCGCAGGAAGTCCCGGTAGTCGCCCTTGCCCACGAAGCAGATGTCCTGGCTGTCCCGCTTGTGGGCGGTGCGCAGGCCAAGGCGGGAGGCCACCTCCCTCGTCTCCGCCTTGGTCATCTCCCCGATCGGGAACCGCACCCGGCCGAGCTCCTCCTGGCCGAGCATGTAGAGGACGTAGGACTGGTCCTTGTCGGGATCGACCCCCCGCAAGAGCCGGTAGCCCTCCCGCCTCTTATGGGAGCGGGCGTAGTGCCCGGTGACCAGCAGGTCGCAGCCCAGCTGGGTGGCCTGCTCCAGCAGCCGGGCGAAGCGGACCCTCCGGTTGCACTCCACGCACGGGTTGGGGGTGCGCCCGGCCAGGTAGTCGGCCCCGAAGCGATCCACCACTTGGGAGCGGAACTCCTCGACGTAGTTGAGCACGTAATAGGGGATGTCGAGCTGGGCGGCCACCCGCCGGGCGTCCTCGCTGTCGGCCAGCGTGCAGCAGCCGGCGGTGGGCATCTCGCCCTGGGGTCCCTCCCACTGCTTGAGGGTCACCCCCACCACCTGGTGGCCTTCCTCCTTCATGAGGGCGGCGGCCACCGACGAGTCGACTCCGCCCGACATGGCGGCCAGGACCTTCATCGCAGGGCCTTCACCTCGCCGACGACCAGGGCTGCCGCCCGGTCGCCATCCTCCGGGGTGGTGGTCCACCCGAAGGTGAACCGCAGGCACTCCAGGGCCTCGACACGCTCCATCCCCATGGCGGCCAGGACGTGGGAGACCTGGGCGGCACCGCTCTGGCAGGCCGAGCCGGCCGAGGCGGCCAGGCCGACCTGGTCGAGGCGCACCAGCAAGGTCTCGGCGAGCACCCCGGGGATGCGCAGGTGGGAGTGCTGGACGAGCCGATCGTCGGTGGGGCCGTTGAGGACCAGGTCCGGGAAGGCGGTTCGGAGCCGTTGCTCGAACCGCCGGCGCGCCTCTCCGACCCAGGATCGAAACTGCTGGAGCTGGTCGACGGCCGCCTCCATGGCCGCCACCATCCCCACGATCCCCATGACATTGTGGGTGCTGGAGCGGCGCCCCCCCTCCTGGCCCCCTCCGTGCAGCACCGGCTCCAGCTCGAGGCCCTCACGAACGTAGAGCAGGCCCACCCCCTTGGGCCCGCCGAACTTGTGGGCGGCCAGCGAGAGCAGGTCCACGCCCAGCTCGTCGACCTTCACGTCTTCCGAGACGAAGACCTGCACGGCGTCGGTGTGGACCACCACCTCCGGATGCACGGCCCTGGCCGCCTCGGCCACCTTGCGGGTCGGCTGGCGGGCGCCGGTCTCGTTGTTGGCGGACATCACCGAGACCAGCGCCGTCTCGGGTGTCACCGCCGCTCCCATCTCATCGGGTTCGGCCTGCCCATAGCGGTTCACTCCAACGATGGTCACCGGACAACCCAACGACTCGAGGAAGCGAGCACTCTCCAGCACCGCCTCGTGCTCGACGGCGGTGGTGACCACCCCGCCCCGCCGCCCTCCTCGCAGGGCCGTCCCCTTCAGGGCAGCGTTATCCGACTCCGTCCCCCCGGAGGTGAAGACGATCTCGCCGGGCCGCCCCCCGAGCAGGGCGGCGGCCCGCTCTCGCGCCTCCTCGATGGCGTTCTTGGCCCGCCGAGAGACCTCGTGCACTCCGGACGGGTTGCCGAAGAGGTCCTCGGCGAAGGGCTCCATGGCCGCCCGGGCTTCGGGACGCAGCGGGGTGGTGGCGGCATGATCCAGATACAGCACGGCCTGCATTGTCGCACGGCTCCCGCCGGAACCATCGCCGGCGGCAGAGGAGTATGTTGCTTGTGGTGCGCGTGTCGGTGGACATCGACGCTCCCTCCGAGGAGGTCTGGCGGCACGCCTCCGACCTGGCCTCCCACGTCCAGTGGATGGCCGATGCTCTCGCCGTCGACTTCCTCGGTGACCAGCGCCAGGGGGTGGGCACCCGTCTGGCGGTAACGACCCGGTTCGGCCCCTTCCGCACCACCGACCTGCTCGAGGTCATCTCCTGGGAACCATTCCATCGCATCGCGGTGGCCCATAGAGGAATGGTCGGGGGTGAAGGACAGCTCGAGCTGGAGCCGCTCCGAGAGGGGCGCACCCGCTTCAGCTGGGAAGAGCGCCTGCGAATTCCCTGGTTCCTGGGTGGCCCCATCGGAGCGTGGGTGGTACGCCCATTCCTTCGGCGCATCATGCAGGGGAACCTGGAGCGGTTCCGGCGGAGGATCTCGTAACCCCACTAGCAGACCTTTCAAGCCAGGGTCAGCGTGCGATCCCCGATCCGCCCGCATCTCGAGCGCCCGAGGCTGCGGCAACGATGCGGGCCCGCCTTCAGGGACTTCGGGCGAGGGTGCCCACAAGCCGGCTCAGCCGAGGGTAGCGAACCCGGCCCCGATGAAGTCGTCATCGAAGGCGAAGGCGCTTTCCATCCCCCGGGTCTCCATCATCACAAAGCTGGTCACGTCGACCAGCGATAGGCCCCGGCGTCCTTCCCGGCGCCAGCGCCCCACCGCCATCCCGTGGATGACCTGGTCGACCGCCCACACCTCCACCACCTGTAGGAGGGTGTCGTGGAGCCGCTCGGCGGCTTCCGTCCCCAAAGCGCCGTTGCACCAGCGCGCTGGTCTCGACCACCGCGTAGAGGGCCGAGGTGTCGACCAGGACCCTCACCAACGATGCTCTCCGAGCACCTCGTCGTGTCGCTCGCTGGTGTCGGTGTGGCCCGAGCGAAACCCGCCCACGGCCTGTTTGGCTCGCGCCCGGCGGTGCTCGGCCGACGAGTCCTCGAGGAGCAGCTCCAGCGCCTCCCGGACGAGGGCGGCCAGCGACACGCCCCGGCGGGCGGCCCGACGGCGCGCCCTTTGCATCTGCTCCTCGGTCAAGGAAATCTGGGTCCCGATCACGCATTGATGACAAAACCATGAGCTGATGTGATGTAACCAGTCCAAAACTCACTCGTGGGGCGGGTGAGAGGCTGCAAAGCCGGCCTCCACCTCGATGGTGAGGCCGTCGGCGGTGAGGCCCTCGCAGGCCACCGTCCCCCGCACTGGAGTCACCAGCCCTCCCGCCGGCACCGGATGCGGGTGGAAGCGGTCGAACTGCTGGCCGTGGAGCTCGAGGACGGTGGCCCGGCACTCCCCCTCGGTGGCCAGGAATTGGGTTCCCTGCAAGGTGAAGAGCACCCTGAGGTCGTCCCGGCTCTTTCCGTCCTCGTCGAACGTCCCCGCCACCGTCATGTAGTCCAGATCGCCCCGGAACACTGCATAGACTCGCCGGGTCACCTCAACGATCGAAGATTCATTGAAGCCCAGCCGGTAGGTTCCTTCCAGGTCACCGCTGACCAGGACCAGGGCGCCGTCGTCGAGCGTCCGGGGATCGACCGCCGGCCGGTCCGCCTCATCCGACCTCCGGGTGTCACCAACGATGAGATAGGGAAGCCCGACCAGCGCCAGGAGGAAGGCGGCCACCGCCGCCATGGCGAGCCCCCAGCTCCGAACCCGCTCGCCGCGCGGTGCACCTTCTGGTCCCATCACGAGCAGGAAAACGAGATCACGGGCGAGTCCACGACCAGGCGCTCGCCACCCCCCAGGAAAACCGTGACGCGAGACGGGAGACGGAGGCCGGGCCACTCGGCGTAGGCCAGCCCGCCGGTCGGGCGGACGAGGATGGACAGGTCGTCGCCTGCCTCAACCAGGACGGCCAGGGCGTCTTGGGGAACCGTGACCATAAGGTCCGAGAAAGGATCTCTGCCTCCACAGTTGGTGCCGACGAACACGATCGCCGGCGGTGGTGGCACGTCGCCACACGAGACCCCACCTCCTCGTCCACCGTACGCGCCGATGCACCCCGCAACGGGCGACTCCGGGCCGTCCTTTCCCCGGAACCGGACCAGCTTCACTTGACCGGAGGAGGTGAGCACGGTACCAACGTGCACCGCCGTCTCCCCCGCGACTCGATGCCCGGCCCGGCGCAACTCCTGTCCCACCTGGAGCGATGATCCCCCGCCCGGCTGTGCTTCAAAGACCAGGTCGGGGTGCATGCTGTTGGCCAGGAGCTGGAAGGCGGCCGGCTCCGTAGCAACTGTGGTCCCGGTGGCCGGCGACCGGGAGCACGCCGCCAGAAGGGTCACGATGGCCGCCACCGCCGGCCGTCTCATCGCCGCTTACGGCGCAGCAATCGGCCCAGGCTCTCCTCCTCGGGGACCGCCTTCCGGCTTTCGGGAGCCTCGATATCGAGCGCCTCGACCGGCTTCCGCCGGCGCGGCACCAGTGCCTCTCGCCAGCGGGAGAGGTCGCCGCGGGCCACCACCAGCCGGCGCAAGCCCACGTCGGTGAGGAAGAGGGCCAGGGCGGCCGCCACCAGCCACGGCCAGAGGGCCCGCCGCGCCCTGCCCTGCACCGGTGCCGCGTCGAAGACGGCCCCGGGGTCGGGATCGACCCGTCCCGACGTGAGGGCGGCCACATCTCCGGCCAGGGCCGGGTCCGGGTCACGGAAAGCAAACTCCTCCGAGTAGCTGGACACCGCCCCCGAGCTCCCCGAAGCCACTACGGCTCCAGACGCCTCCACGGTGACCGCCACCCAGTAGGCGCCGGGAGCGCCCACCCGCATCTCCCCTTCGAAAGACGACTCGCCGGTGCGGCGCAGAGGGACGGCGCTCACCCGGCCGCTGGGGTCGACCACCCGGGCCAGGCCGGTGGCGTCCAGCGGGACATTGGAGACGTCAAAGCCCACCGTGAGCTCTCCTCCGGAGAGGGTCACCCCGGGCGGTGTCTCCCGGCCGGCCGGCAGCACGTCCCCCACCACTCGGCCCCAGAACTGCTGGTATCCCTCCCAAGGCAGCCAGTCGGCCGACCATCGGGTGGTGGCGTCGGAGGTCCAGGCGCTCACCCGCCCCAGGCCCCGCTGCCAGGTCGCCAGCAAGGGGTCCTCCGGTCCTATCTGGAGGGGGCTCTGGGCGGCCGATTTGAAGGTGGTCACCACGTACCCGCGCAGCGGAGGGGCGGCCGTCAGGCCGGCGGTGACTTGGGAGGCGGCCCCCAGGAGAGGGCGGAAGGCGCCCTCGGCCACCAGGTTGCGGGCCACCCGCAAGGTCTCCTCCACGAACACCTCCGGCACCGCCGCCAGGTCGGTCCCCGGGTAGAAGCGCCCCCCTCCCACCGACGCCATGCGGCTGAGGGTGGTGGCCGCTCCCTCCCCGGTGGCCAGCACCGACAAGGTGACGCCGGCGTCGGCGATCTCCTGGGCCACCGTGAGCAGGTTGGAGTCGTCCGGGTCCCATCCATCGGTGAAGAGCACGATGTGGCGCAGGCTCTCGGGCTCGTCCCGCAGCTCCTCCAGGGCGCTGCGGAGCGCCTGGGCGATCTCCGTATTTCCCTCTGCGGCCAGGGTGCCGAGCGCCGCCTGGACCTGTCCGGGCGGCGGGACGTTCTGGAGGGGGATGACCCAGTCGGACGATGACGTGAAGGCCAGCACCCCCACCCGGTCGGTGGGGCTGAGCGCCTCGATGGCCAGCGCCGCCCCGGCCCTGGAGATGTCGGTCTTGTTGATGCCCCCCTCCTGCATGAAGGTCTGGCGGCCCTCCCGACAGTGGCATCTCCCCATCGAGCCGGAGGTGTCGATGACCAGCACCTCGGCCACCGGTTGGCGCCGCACCAGGTCGTCCGGGTTGCTGCGCACCGGGAGCAGCTCCTCGAAGGCGGTCTCCTGGTAATTTCCCAGGCCGTAGGCCTGGTCACCACCCACCACCACCAGGCCCCGCCCGAGCTCCTCGACGAAGCGGGCCAGGCGCTCGGCCTCCGGTGCCGGTGGGGCCGGCAGGTTGACCAGCACCACCGCGTCGAACCCGAGCAGCTCCTCCTCCGAGGGCAGCCGGGGCATCACCTCCACCACCAGCCCCCCGGCCCGCAGGGCGGCGGCCAGGCTCTCCGCCTCGCCGGGCCGACCCTCCACCAGCGCCAGGCGAGCCGGACCCAACACCCGCACCACCGCCTCGCCCCGGTCGTTCTCCGGGACCTCGTCGAAGGACGCCTCCAGCCCGGCGGAGACCCGCAGCACGCCGGCCTCTCCGGCCGGCACCTGCACCCTCACCTCGTTGCGGCCCGCGCGGAGGTCGACCTCTACCCGCTCCGGCTCACCCTCCCCGCCCCGGATCACCAGCGTCGCCGCCCCGGCCTGGTTGGAGCGCACCACCACCGTGACGGGGACCACTTCCCCTTCCCGGGCGGCGGCCGGCGCCTCCAGGCCCTCGATGAGGGCATCCGGCCCCCGGCGGCTCCCCAGACGCAGCACATCGACCACCACCCCCAGTTCGGCCAGCTCCCGGGCGGCGGCCCGGGCGTCACCGGAGGTCTCGGCGCCGTCGGTGACCAGCACCACCCGCCGGGACCCCTCCGAAGGGAGCACGGCGGCGGCGCCTCGCAAGGCAGCGGCGATGTCGGTCCCCGACTGGTCCACCACCGTCCGCACTTGCTGGGGAACCCGGCCGGGCGCCAGTGCCACGTCCATGCGCATCTCCCGGGCGAACACCGCCGTCCCGCTTCGGGCGTCGGGCGGCGCCTGGCGGATGGCCTCGGCCACGAACAGCTCCTGGAGGGCCTGCCCTTCGGGGCTCACCGATGCCGAACGGTCGAGGAGGAAGAGCACCGAGCGCTCCCGCACCACCCGGGCGGCCACCGGATGGGCCAGGGCCAGCACCAACAGCGTCACGCCGAAAAGACGCAGCCGGGTCGCCCAACGGTGCTGACGACCCGGCACGGTCCGGCGGCCGCGTCGGGCCACCACCAGGACCAGCGCCCAGCCCACCGGGAGGATCAACAGCCACCAGGGACGGAGCAGGATCACAGGTAACCCCCACCCCGGCCTCCTCCCACCCCGGCCCTCGCCCTGAGGCGGAGGGAGGGCCGAGGGAGGAGCCGCTCGGCCCCGGGGCGGCCGTGCCCCACCCACCACTCGACGAGGCCGATCACCAGCAGCAGTCCGACCAGCCAGGGAGCCTGCTCCCGGATCAGCTCGCCCCGGCTCCGGGCCCCGAGGTCGGGAGGGCTGGTCCCAAGCTGGCGGAAGCCCCCGGCCGACTCCTGTGAGGCGAACTGCCGCACGGCGGTCGGGCCCTCCACGGCCGACCCGTCCTCCGCCCGGTAGCTCACCCGGTACACCCCCGGCGCTCCGGTGTCCGTGTAGAGGACGGCGCCGGGAGGCAGGGCCACCACATCGCCGGCCGGATCGCTCACCTCGGAGGCGGACCCCGGCGGCGGAGCGAGGGCGATCGGCACGCCGGCCGGGGCGGTGATTCCGGCCTGGACCTGCCCGCCGGCCAGCCACTCGAGGAGCCGGGCACCCAGCACCGGGAAGGCCACCTGCACCGGCAGGTTGGAGTGGGTCAGGTCGAAGGTGGAATAGACCGCCCGGTGGCCATCCACCTCGCCGAGCAGGAGCAAGGGGGCATCACCGGCCCGCACCAGGGGCAGCCAGTTGTGGGCCTCCACCACCTGGGCCTCGGCCACCGCCAGGTCGGAGAGGTCGATCCCTTCCAGCAGCGGCTCGCCCGGGCGCTGGTAGGTGACCACTGCGTTACGGACCACCCCCACCACCTCGACCCCGGGAGGAGGGACCTCCGGCCGGATGAGCCAGGCGGGACGGTCGAGGGAGCCGGCCGGCCCCCGGTCGATGATGAGCAGGTCGGGCGGGGTGCCGGCGGCCGGACCGAAGCCGGGCGCCGCCTGCAAGAGCCCCTCCAGGAACACCGATCCCTCCCCCAACACCGCCACGGCCCGCTCGGGGCCTCCGCCCAGGAGGAGGCTGGCCTGGTCGTCGAGGGAGAGCGCGTCCTGGTGGGCGACCAGGCGGGCGGCTACCACGTCGCCCGGCCCGGCCTGCATGGGAACCGTCCGGCGGGCCCGTCCGGCCGGCCCGACCGCCAGCTCGACCCGCCCGGCCGGCAGCCCGTTCACCGACACCTCCACCTCCACACGGTGCTCCCTCCCCCCGAAGTTGGACACCTCCAGAAAGGCTCGAGCGGAACCCTCCGCGGTCGGCTCGGTGCTGAAGGCGGTGATGGCCAGGTTCTCGTCCGAGGACCGGTAGAGGAGGTGGCGCGCCCCGACCACCGGCTCCTCGACCGGGGCCGGACCGGGCGGGCCTCCGTCGGAGAGGATGAGGATGCTGGTGGGATGGTCGGGAGTGGCCAGGCCGCGGGCCAGGCGCAAGCCCTCGGCCAGGTCCTCCACGCCCCCGGTCGGCTCCAGGTCCACCAGCACCGCGCTGAGATCGTGAGGATCCCTGGAGAAGGAGGCCAGCACCCGGGGAGCGGGGCCGGCCTCGACGATCGAGATCAGGTTGGTCTCGGAGGCCTCCCGCACCAGCTCGAGGGCCCGTTGCCGGGCAAGGTCGAGCCGCCCGGCCATCGCCATCGAGCCTGAGGTGTCGACCACCAGCACCGTGTGCGGCCCGAGCAGGGTCTCTTGGACGAGGAAGGGGCGCGCCAGGGCGAAGGCGAACAGGGCCAGCGCCAGGAGTTGGAGCAGCAGCAGAGCGGTCACCCGCAGCCGCTGCCAGGGAACCGCCGAGCTCACCGCCGGGCCGGCACCCTCCCACAGCAGTAGGCTGGGCACGACCACCCGCTCCCGCCGGGAGCGCAGCATGTAGAGGACCACCAGGGGAACGGCCAGCCCCAGCACCGCCAGCGCCGCCGGCACCAGCAGGCTCATCGCCCCCGCACCTCCCCCTCTCGTTCTTGCGTGAGTAATGACCCGCCGGCGGTCCGGAAC
>JBOGFC010000104.1:0-1973 GCA_050742155.1 Acidimicrobiia bacterium | reverse complement strand
AGGTTGTCGAGTCCCTCCCGGCAGCGGGAGCAGGTGCCGTCGCTCATCCCGGGGGCCACCACCACCGGGTCGCCCGGCTTGAAGCTGCTCACCCCGGAGCCCACCTCTTCCACCCAGCCGGCGTTCTCGTGGCCGATGATGTAGGGCGGGTCGGTCACCAGGGCATCGGTCCAGAGGCCCTCCACGATGTGCAGGTCGGTCCGGCACACCCCGGCTCCTCCTACCCGGACGATCACGTCGTCGGACTCTTGGAGGATCGGCTCGGGGACCTCCTCCAAGCGGACGAACTCCGGTCCTGTGACCTCGGGATCGAACTCGTACAGGCGAGCCGCCTTCATGCTGTAACCCCTGTCGTTTGGACGACTCGCCCGACGGTACCAGCCGCTACCGGGAGGCGTCCGTGAAGGTGGCCACCGTGCGATCGGTCGATCGGGTGGCCTGGGGGGTGGTGGAGGGGGAGGTGCTGCGGGACGCCGGGTCCCTGGCTCCCTCGCTGCGGGCCTTCCTCGAGGCCGGAGGCGGGCCGGAGGAGCTGGCCGCCCACCGGGGCCCGGAGGTGCCCCTGGCCGGGGTCGATTGGCTGCCCCCGGTCCTCGACCCCAGCAAGATCTGGTGCACCGGGCTCAACTTCGAGGACTACCGCCGCCGGCTCGGCCTGGAGTACCTGAAGGCCCCCAACATCTTCTTGAAGGCCCCCTCGGCGCTGGTCGGCCACCGGGCCCGGGTGGGGGTGCCGAGCGGGTACGGGACGGTCTTCCACGAGTGGGAGCTGACCGCGGTGGTGGGCCGCCGACTCCGCGAAGCGACCCCGGAGGAGGCGGCGGCCTCGATCTTCGGCTACACGATCCTGGACGACCTCACGTTCCACGAGATCGAGCTGGTGAGCCGCGACCACCAGCAGTGGGCGAAGAACGTGGACGGGTTCGCCCCCTGCGGTCCGTGGGTGGTGACCCAAGATGAGGTGGACCCGGCCGGGGGGCTGACCATGCGCCGCTTCCGTAACGGGAAGCTGGAGGCCGAGTCCAGCACCGCCCAGATGCGCCACCAACTCCCCGAGGTGCTGGCCTTCATCTCCACCTTCTCCACGTTGCTTCCCGGCGACCTGGTGACCGGCGGGACCCCTCCGGCCGGGCCGTGTGGTGTGGGGGACCTGATCGTGGGGGAGATCGAGGGGGTAGGCAGCCTGGAGGTGGAGCTGGTGGACCGGCCGGTCGACCCGAGCTGGCAAGGGGTGATCGCCGACTACGAGGGAAAGGAGAGGCCATGACGCTCGAGGTGTACGAACAGGAGGTGGAGAAGCTGGTCGGTCGGGAGGCCGAGCTGGAGCTGCTCGCCGATGGGTTCCAGTTCACGGAGGGGCCGGTGTGGGACTTCCGCCGCCAGTGCCTGTTCTTCTCCGATATCCCGGCGGACATGCTCTACGTGTGGAGGGCGGAAGAGGGGAATCCGACGGTCCACCGGCAGCCCTCCAACTTCTCCAACGGCCTGACCATCGACCACCAGGGGCGGCTGATCACCTGTGAGCACCGCACCCGGCGGGTGACCCGGGAGGCGGAGGGGGAGCCGGAGGTGGTGGCCGACGGCTACCGCGGCAAGCGGCTCAACGCCCCCAACGACGTGGTGGTGGCCCGGGATGGGTCGCTGCTCTTCACCGACCCCCACTACGGCCTGGGGGAAGGCTTCGGAGGGCCGGCCGAGCAAGAGCAGCCGTTGCGAGGGGTCTACCTGATCCGACCCGGAGGTGGTGACCCGGAGCTGCTGGCGGACGACTTCGAAGGCCCCAACGGCTTGGTGCTTTCCCCCGACGAACAGACCCTTTGCGTGGTCGACACCGCGCGGGCGCACATCCGCGCCTTCCGGGTCGAAGGGGGCTGGTCCGTGTCGGGTGGCGAGGTGCTGGTGGAGCTGAGTGGGGATGGGGAGGGCGTGCCGGACGGCCTCAAGGTCGATCGCCAGGGCACCATCTACTGCAC
>JBOGFC010000103.1:0-18723 GCA_050742155.1 Acidimicrobiia bacterium | reverse complement strand
GTGGACGTCTGCTGCCTGCATCTCGCGCAAGAGCGTCACCACCCGCTTGGACCCGGGAACCACCAGCGGCGGCCGAGCCAGCTCCCGTAAGGAGGCCAGGCCCCGATCCCTCGCGGTGAGGAGATCCTTGGTCCGAGCGACCCCGATGATGTGGTCGAGGGAGTCCTGGTACACCGGTACCCGCCGGTGACCGGCCGCCAGGGCGACTTCCACTGCCTTCTCCACCGACGCCTCGACGGGCACGGCGATGATGTCCACCCTCGGCACCATTATCTCCTCGGCGATCCGCTCATCGAGCCGGAAGACGCGCTCGATCAGGTCCCGCTCCGACGAGGCGATCTGGCCGGTCTCTTCGGCCTCCGCAGCCAAATGCCTCAGCTCGGCCTCGCTCACCCCCTTCTCCGACGAGCTGATGCCCAGGCCCGGCGCCTGCAGGTCGGCGAACCAAACCAGCACCCTCACCAGCGGCCGGAGGAGGAGCTCGATCGCCCCCACCGGGTAGGCCACGAACAGGGCGACTCGGTCGGGATGCTGCACGGCGAAGGTCTTGGGGATCGCCTCCGTGTAGACGAACATCAGCACGGTGAGGACCATCGAGGCGATGGTTATCCCGAGGTTTCCGAACCACCGCTCGGCCAGCTGGCCGGTGATGGTGGCCGCCCCGATCTGCACCAACAAGACCGTGAGCAGCACCGCATTGAGGACTCGTGGGAGGTGTTGCACCAATCCGAGCAGACGACGAGCGGAGCGGCTTCCGTGCTCGGCCAGCGTCTTCACCCTCGCCCTGGAGATCCGGATGATCGACGTCTCGGCGGCCGCCAGGAAGACGGCCGCCAACAACAGGAAAACCAGCCCCAAGAGCAGCGGGAGGTCGCGGGCGAGGTCAAACATCGATGTTGCCCAATGCCTGACACTATCCCCCAGACCACCAAGGGTCAAACTCTGGGAAATATATCAATACCCGACTCAAGTTATAGTGGGGGCAAGCACTCAGACCGGAGGAGGAGTCCATGGCACGCGCAGTCGGCATCGACCTGGGGACCACCAACAGCGTGGTGTCCGCCTTGGAGGCCAACGAGCCCACCGTGATCCCCAACGCCGAAGGTCACCGTATCACCCCCTCGGTGGTCGCCTTCTCGAAAGGTGGAGAGGTCCTGGTGGGCGAGGTGGCCAAGCGCCAGGCGATCACCAACCCGGACCGCACGGTGCGCTCCGTCAAGCGGCACATGGGGACCGACTGGTCGATCGAGATCGACGGCAAGAACTACACCCCCCAGGAGATCTCGGCCCGCATCCTCCAGAAGCTCAAGCGGGATGCCGAGGCGTACCTGGGCGAGCCGGTCACCCAGGCGGTGATCACGGTCCCCGCCTACTTCGGGGATGCCCAGCGTCAGGCCACCAAAGAGGCCGGACAGGTCGCCGGCCTGGAGGTGCTGCGCATCATCAACGAGCCCACCGCCGCCTCCCTGGCTTACGGGCTCGACAAGGAGCACGACCAGACGATCCTCGTCTTCGACCTGGGCGGGGGGACTTTCGACGTCTCCCTGCTCGACATCGGTGAGGGAGTCTTCGAGGTCAAGGCCACCAGCGGGAACACCCAGCTGGGGGGGGACGACTGGGACCAGCGGGTCATCGACTGGCTGGTCAAGGAATTCAAGAACGAGCAGGGCGTGGACCTCGGCAAGGACCGCATGGCGCTCCAGCGGCTCAAGGAGGCGGCCGAGAAGGCCAAGATCGAGCTGTCGTCGGTGACCGAGACCGAGGTCAACCTGCCCTTCATCACCGCCACCGCCGAGGGCCCGCTCCACCTGCAGAAGAAGCTCACCCGCTCGGAGTTCCAGAAGATGACCGAGGACCTGGTGGAGGCCTGCCGGGGGCCCTTCGACCAGGCCGTCAAGGACGCCGGTATCTCGATCGAGCAGATCGACCACATCATCCTGGTGGGGGGCGCCACCCGCATGCCGGCCATCCAGGAGCTGGTGCAAGGCCTCACCGGCAAGGAGGCCCACAAGGGCGTCAACCCCGACGAGGTGGTGGCGCTGGGCGCCGCCATTCAGGCCGGGGTGCTCAAGGGCCAGGTGAAGGACGTGCTGCTGCTCGACGTGACCCCGCTCACCCTGGGCATCGAGACCAAGGGCGGGGTGATGACCAAGATGATCGAGCGGAACACCACCATCCCCACCCGCCGTGCCGAGATCTTCACCACGGCCGACGACAACCAGCCGGAGGTGGAGATCCACGTGCTGCAGGGGGAACGGGAGATGGCCGCCACCAACAAGAGCCTGGGACGCTTCAAGTTGACCGGCCTCCCCCCGGCCCCGCGGGGCATGCCCCAGATCGAGGTGGCCTTCGACATCGACGCCAACGGGATCGTGTCGGTGAACGCCAAGGACCTGGGTACCGGCAAGGAGCAGGCCATGACCATCACCGGTGGCACCGCCCTGGCCAAGGACGAGATCGAGCGGATGGTGCGCGACGCCGAGGCCCACGCCAACGAGGATCGTCGCCGTAGGGAGGCTGCCGAGACTCGCAACCAGGCGGACAACGTGGCCTACCAGACCGAGAAGCTCATCAAGGAGCACGGTGACAAGCTGGCCGACGAGGAGCGCTCCCGCATCGACACCGCCCTCGACGAGCTGCGCAAGCTCCTGGAGAACGAGCAGAGCCCCACCGAGGACCTGCGGCGTAAGACCGACGAGGTGATCCAGGCCTCCCAGGCGCTGGCGCAGCGGCTCTACCAGCAGCAGGCGGCCGCCGGCCCGACCGCCGCCTCCGGAGAGTCCCCGGCCGACGAGGACGAGGTCGTCGAGGCGGAGATCATCGACGAGGGCGAGGAGAAGTCGTGACCGAGCGGGAACCCCAAGCCACCCCCCCTCCCTCGGGGAGGGGGCAGGGGGGAGGGCGGCCGGAGGCCGAGCCGATCGACGTCGACCTCCCGGACGATCCTGAGGAGTCGATCCAGCTCCTGCTCGAGGAGCTGGCCACCGCTCGAGAGCAGGCCGCCTCCCACCTCGAGGATCTCCAGCGAGTGGTGGCCGAGTTCGACAACTTCCGCAAACGCCGGCTCCGCGAGGAGAGCCAGCACGTGGAGCGGGCCAGCCAGCGGGTGGTGGCCGGCTTACTCCCGCTGCTCGACAGCTTCGACCTGGCCCTGGCCCACGAGGCCACCAGCCCCACCGAGAAGAAGCTCCTGGACGGTATGGAGCGGACCTACCGGCTGCTCATGGAGGTGCTGGGGCGGGAGGGGCTGTCGCCCATCCTGGCTCTGGGGGAGCCGTTCGACCCCGAGCTGCACGAGGCCGCCGCCACCGCCGAGGAGCCCGGAGAGGGGCCGCTGGTGGTGACCGAGGAGCTGCGGCGAGGCTACCACCTGGGCGAGCGGGTGATCCGCCCCAGCCTGGTGACGGTTGGTCCGGACCCCCTCCCCGACCCTCCCCCAAAGGGGGAGGGAGAGACCGACCGGTCTGCTTGGGGGGACGGCGGCGATGGCTAAACCCCTAAAGGGGGAGTGAGAGACCGATGAATAGGGACTGGCTGGAGAAGGACTTCTACGCCATCCTCGGGGTCGGCAAAGACGCCTCGCCCAAGGAGATCAAGAAGGCTTACCGGAAGCTGGCCCAGCAGTACCACCCCGACACCCGCCCCGGGGACCAGGAGGCCGAGGAGCGCTTCAAGCAGATCTCTGAGGCCCATTCCGTCCTCTCCGATCCCGAGAGGCGGCGCGAGTACGACCAGGCGCGGGAGATGTTCCGCTCGGGAGCCTTCACCGGCCCCGGCTGGGGCGGGCAGCAGGTGCGGGTGGAGGATCTCTCGGACCTGTTCGGCGGGGGCGGCTTCTCCTTCGGCGGGCTGGGCGACCTGTTCGGAGGCCTGCGGGGCCGCCGTTCGGCCGGAGCCGGGCCCCAGCGGGGAGCCGACCTCGCCGCCGAGCTGCACCTCTCCTTCGAGGAGGCGGTGCGGGGCGCCACTGTTCCCATCACCGTGCAAGGCGAGGCCGTCTGCCGAACTTGTCACGGCAGCGGGGCGGCGCCCGGTACCCGCGTGG
Source organism: Acidimicrobiia bacterium (assembly GCA_050742155.1). Taxonomy (GTDB): domain Bacteria; phylum Actinomycetota; class Acidimicrobiia; order Spongiisociales; family JALYHC01; genus JBOGFC01. The sequence continues at coordinate 14,678 of JBOGFC010000103.1, read as the reverse complement.
AGGCCTGCCCGCGCTGCGGAGGCAGCGGGATGATCGCCGAGGACCAGGGCCTCTTCTCCATACCCCGCCCTTGCGACCGGTGCCGGGGCACCGGGCGGCTGGTCGAGCAGCCCTGCCCCACCTGCGGGGGTCGGGGCACCGAGGTGCGCACCCGCACCATCCACGTCAAGGTCCCTGCCGGGGTCTCGGACGGGAGCACCATCCGGCTGAAGGGAAAGGGCGCGCCGGGGCGGGGCGCCGGGCCGGCCGGGGACCTGTTCGTCACCGTCCACGTCGGCCGCCATCCCATCTTCCGCCGCAAGGGCCACCACCTGACCGTGGAGGTGCCGATCGCCTACACCGAAGCCGCCCTGGGAGCCGACGTAGAGGTGCCCACCCTGGACGGCAAGGTCACGCTGCGCATCCCGCCGGGAACGGAGAGCGGCAAGACCTTCCGGGTGAGGGGACGTGGCGTGGAAGGGAAGGGAGACCTCCTGGTCACCGTCAAGGTGCGGGTCCCCGAGGCCCTCTCTCCCGAGGCGCGCGGCCTGCTCGAGCAACTGCGTGCCCACGTGGAGAGCGAGGACTTGCGGACCGGGCTGGGGGTGTGAGGTGGACCGCAGCAGAGAGCGGGCCGAAGCCGTCTACGTCATCTCGGTGGCCGCCTCGCTGGCGGGCGTCCATCCCCAGACCCTCCGCATCTACGAGCGCAAGGGGCTGCTGGAGCCCTACCGGACCCCGGGCGGGACCCGCCGCTACTCGCTGGCCGACTTGGAACGCCTCCGCCTCATCACCGACCTCACCGCCCAGGGGGTGAACCTGGAGGGCGTCCGTCGCATCCTCCAGCTCCGCGACGAAGTGCGCCGGCTGGAGGAGCGCATGAAAGGGCTCCGGGACGAGCTGAGCGAGGCCGAGGCGGAGGCCCGCCTCGAGCTTCGCAGGCTTCGCCAGACCTACCGGCGGGAGGTGACCCTGGCCCGGCGCCACCTGCCGGACCGCGTACGCCCCCTGCTCCAGGATTATCGAACCTGAACCGCGGGCGGTTGCGCGCCGGAGAGGCGCACAGGAACCCCGGGTTCGCCGACCCTCGTCTGCTTGCCCACCAGCCGGTCGCGTCTACACGCAGGTGCAGTGCACGTCGGCCTTCCCACACCCGGCGCACCGGATCGTGCAGTATCGGTCGGAGCCGACGTGGAGGTGGTTGGGGTTGTGCTCCTTGGCCAGCGCCCCGCAGATGGCGCACTCCCAACCGTCCGCCCGGCCCCCGCACTTGGCGCACAGGAGAGTCCCGGTTCGCGCCACCGCCGTTTCCATTCCCTTCCTCCGTGTATCCCCTCAGCGGAGGGCAATCAGCCCCGCCGCCTTGCGACGACCCCCGGCAGCGTGAGGAGCGCCCCGGCCACGAAGATCGCCGTGGCCAGGTAGATCAACCCCAGGTGGCCCAGTGTGTCGAAGTTGTTCGGATAGTGGGCCGGGAGAGCCACCGCCAGCCCCAGCACCGGAGCCGCCACCGCCCCCACCCAGGCCCACAGCTCACCGCGCCGCACTCCGTAAGCCACCAGGAACAACACCGCCAGCCCCGTCGCCGCGATGAATCCCGCCACCGCGATGTGCAGATGGCTCACGTACTGAAACAGGGACGGGCTGAAGTCCTGGATGGCGTCCTTGCCCACGTCTACCTCATTGGGCCCGAGCCCGAGCTCCAAGAAGCTGGCCGTGAAGTTTCGAACGAAGAAGATCACCGCGTAGCCTATGAACCCGACCGAGGCGAGCCCCATGAGCCAGGAACCCGTGCGGAGGCTGCCCTTCGCGGTTTCGGTCCTCGCCCCCTCCGATGCGATAGTTGCCATGCACGCCACCTCCTCTCATCCCAAAAAGACGTCCGGTGCTCGGCGCGTATTGCATGTTCCGGGCGATGCAATAGATTCGGTCCCGCCGTCGTCATCTGATCTGAGGCGATGGCTCATGTTGCGAAGAGGCGGAGGATGGCCGAGGTCGAGCTTCGGGACCGAACGAAGGAGTCGTTCCAGCGGTTGGTCCCCGCCCAGCTGCCGATCCTCTACTCCCTGGCCCACCGGTTGGTCCGGGACGGGGCGGAGGACCTCGTGCAGGAGACGCTCCTCCACGCTTACCGGGCCTTCGGGACTCTCCGGGAGGAGGCCGCCTTCGGGCGGTGGCTCAAGACCATCCTGGTGAACGTGTTCCGCGACCAGCTCCGCAAGCAGACCCGCTCGCTCGTGGAGATCCCCGTGGAGGAGGTGGAGGACGTCTCCCTCTACCGGACCCTGATCGATGAGGATCCCTTCCCGTATTCGGACACCCTGCACCACGACTTCCTCCAGTCGTTCGGAAGGGAGGACGTCCGGGAGGTGCTCCTGCGCCTCCCGGAGATCTATCGGGCGTCGCTGGTGCTCCGCTACATGGAAGGGTTCGCCACCAAGGAGATCGCCCGCTTGCTCGGCGCTCCCCTGGGGACAGTGCTGGCCCGGCTCCACCGGGCACGGAAGTTATTCGAGAAGGAGATGTGGGCCTACGCGCAGGAGACGGGGCTCCTCATCGTGAAGGAGGCGAAGCGATGACGGACAAGCCGGGTTTGATCCCCTGCTCCGAGGCGGTGAGGCAGCTCTGGGACTACCTGGACCACGCCATCTCGCCGGACGATCACGAGAAGGTCGAGAAGCACCTGGCGTTCTGCCGCAAGTGTTGCGGAGAGCTCGAGTTCGCCCAGGAGATGCGGGAGTTCCTGGCCTCCGGCGGCGCCCAGGAGATCCCCCCGCAGGTCAGGCTCCGCCTGGAGCGATTCGTCGGGGATCTGTAGGAGCGCGCCATGGCCCGTGACCTCATGTTCCAGGACGAGATCAAGGAGGCCGTGCGGCAGGCCTACGCGGCGATCTCCACCGGCGGCGGGGAGGCCGTGGCCCGCCGGCTCTACAGCGAGGAAGAGCTCGCTCAGGTCCCCCCGGGGGCGGTGCAATGGGCGCTCGGGGTAGGGAACCCGGTCCGGTACGCCTTCCTCCAAGCCGGGGAGGCCGTCCTGGACGTCGGCTCGGGCGGAGGCATCGACACCATCCTGGCGGCACGCCGGGTGGGGCCCGAGGGCCAAGCCATCGGCCTCGACATCCTGGAGGAGATGTGCGAGCGAGGTCGCCGCCACGCCGAAGAGGCCGGAGTAGGAGGCTGGACCGACTTCCTCCGCGGGGAGATGGAGTCCATCCCCCTGCCCGACCACTCGGTGGACGTCGTGATCTCGAACGGGGTCCTGAACCTGTCCGCCCGGAAGAGCCGGGCCCTGGCGGAGATCTTCCGGGTCCTCTCGCCGGGAGGCCGGATCTGCCTGGCTGACTTGACGGTGGAGAACGAGCTTCCTCCGGAGGTGGCGAACGACCAGAGCGCCTGGGCTGGTTGAGTGTCCGGGGCCATGGCGGAGCGGGTCTTCGCCGGGAAGCTCGAGAGAGCAGGATTCACCCAGGTGTGGCTCGGCGGGCACCGCCCCTTCGGCATCGACGAGGCGCTTCTCTATCCGCTGTTCACGCCGAAGGTCGTCGACGCCATGCGGAGGACGATCCGGCCGGACCACCAGGACCACGTCGCCACCGGGGTGATCGTCAAGGCTTTCAAACCCGGGTAGCGGCCCTACCCCTTCACCACCCCGACCGGCCGCAGCCGGGCCACCTTGACGGCCAGGCCGGTCCGCTGGCAGACGTCCACCACCTCGTCGACGTCCTTGTAGGCGTAGGGGGCCTCCTCCGAGAGGAGGGCGACCGAGCCGGGCCGCACGACGATCCCCTGGGCCTCCAGCTTCGACCTGACGCTGCCACCCTTCTCGGCCCTCTTGGCCTGCTTGCGGCTCATCACCCGCCCCGCGCCGTGCGCCGCCGTGTCGAAGGCCGGGTTGCCAGCCGTACCCCGCAGCACCCAAGAGGCGGTCCCCATGCTGCCGGGGATGAGCACCGGCTGGCCCACCCTTCGCAGGTCGGAGGGCAGGTCGGGATGGCCGGGACCAAAAGCCCGGGTGGCCCCCTTGCGATGCACACAGAGACGGCGGGAACGGCCGTCCACATCATGCTCTTCCAGCTTGGCCAGGTTATGAGCCACGTCGTAGACGAGCTGCATCCCGGTCTCCTCGGGAGACATGCCGAAAGCGGCGGCGAAGGCCTCCCGGGCCGCATGGGCGAGGACGTGGCGGTTGGCCCAGGCGAAGTTGGCCGAGGCGGCCATAGCCCCCAGGTAGGTCTGTCCCTCCTTCGACTCCACCGGCACGGCGGCCAACTGGCGGTCGGGCACCTCGATGTCGTAGCGGCGCATCGCTTCCCCCATCACCTTGAGCTGGTCGGTGCAGGTCTGGTGCCCAAGCCCGCGGCTCCCGCAGTGGATCATCAAGCACACCATCCCCTCGGCTAGCCCGAAGACCTCGGCGGCCTGGGTATCTTCAATCCGGTCGACGACCTGCACTTCGAGAAAGTGATTGCCGGCTCCCAGCGAACCGAGTTGGCCCCCGCCCCGCTCCACGGCGCGCTCGCTGATATGGGCCGGCTCGGCCCCCGCCGAGGTGCCCTGCTCCTCGCACCGCTCCAGGTCGGAGGTCCAGCCGTAGCCGGCGTCGAGCACCGCCGCCGCCCCCCGCTTGAGGACCTCGTCCACCAGCCGGCGTCCGGCGATCGATCCCTTGCCGAGACCGCGCGGAATGCGGCCGTCGAGCTCGGCCATGACCCGGTCCTGACGTTGGCGGAAGTCGGCCTCGCCGAACCTGGAGGCGAGCAGGCGGACGCCACAGCAGATGTCGAACCCCACCCCGCCGGGCGAGACCACCCCGCCTGCGGAGACGTCGAAGGCGGCCACCCCACCGATCGGGAAGCCGTAGCCCCAGTGGATGTCCGGCATGGCCATGGAGGCTCGAACGATGCCGGGCAGGTGGGCGACGTTCACCACCTGTTGGGTGGCCCGGTCGGACCGGGCCTTCTCGAGGAGGGCCTCCGAGGCGAACACCACCCCCGGCACCCTCATGCCCCCCTCTCGGGGGATCTCCCAGACGTCACGGTCGCGCGGCCGGATCTCCATAGCTCCCACCGTAGCCAACCTCCTGTTGGACCGACCGGCGCGCCGGCCCCTCTAGGACAGACAAGGTGTGCTCTCCGATCACGGATATCGCGAACCGTCTGGTACCGATCTGCTATCGTTCTGGGACCATGCGTTCGCTACACGTTCGCAACATCCCCGACGACGTCTACCAGGCCTTGCGGGAGAGCTCTGCCCGTGAAGGCCGGTCGATGTCCGCCCAGACGGTGGCCATCCTGCGCCAGACCCTCGCCAACCGTTTGGTCGACCGGGAAGGGGTCGCCCGGCGAGTTGGCAGGCGGCGCCGCTCCGCCGGGAAGATGCGCACCTCTGCCGTCGCCCTGATCCGGGAGGACCGGGATCGCTGAGGCGGCGCTCGTCGTGGACGCCAGCGTGTTCGTCGAATACCTGGCCCCGGGCAGTGCCGTCGACGCGGTGACACCGCTGTTCAGCCCCCGTGCCCGCTGTGAGTACTGGGCGCCCGATCTCTGCGTGCTGGAGGTAGCCAATGCTCTCCGCAAGCGTTACCTGTCCGACCAACGCTTCACGCGGGGACACCTCGACGAGGCGGTCGAAGATATGTCGTTGCTGCAGCCCGTCCTCATCGGAGCCGCCAGCTTGGTGATGCACGCGCTGCGATATGCCCACCGGCTCACCATGTACGACGCCGCTTACGTTGCGGTCGCCGACCTTCGGCGGCTGCCGCTGTGCACACTCGACGAGGACCTGGCCGCTACCGCCAGGGCAGAGGGTGTCGAGGTGCTCATCCCGGCCTCCGAGGCGTTCTCCCAGTGGTTGGCTCGGCCTCGCCGCTGACTGCTTCAAGGTTCCGCCTCGTGCTCAGCCCAGGATCCGCTCGTCGGCTTCCCGCAGGCGTTGGGACAGGCCCACCGCGATCTTCTTGAGCAGCCCGGGCACGCTGTCGAGCAGCGCGCTGAACTCCCGCCGACGTATCACCAGCACGACCCCATCGGTCTCCGCCGCCACCGTGGCGCTGCGGGGGGCCCCATCCAGGATCGACATCTCGCCGAAGTAGTCTCCCTCTCCGAGCGTGGCGATGCGCCGTCCCCTACGCCGCACGGCCGCCTTGCCCTCGAGCACCACAAAGAACTCATTTCCCGCCTGCCCCTCCCTGGCCAACATGGTCCCCCTGGGGACGGGAACCTCCTCGACATTCCGGGCCAGCTCGTTGAGCTGCTTCAGGCTGAGGCCGCTGAAGAGCGGCACCGTCTTGAGGACGTCGACCCGGTCGGAGCGACGAGCAAGTAGCGGCACGATTCTCCTTCCTTCTGTCCAGCGAAGTCTGGCACCGGACTCGTCGTACTAGACGTCGAAGATCACCCGGGCCTGCCACCCCTCATCCACCTCGGTCACCTGCAGATCGTGGTAGGTGACCGCCTTGATCGGCGGGCCGACCAACTCCACCCCCTCGGACGAGACGCCCTTGGCGACCCCGCGGAGGCTCTTCTCATCCAGTTCCCGCACCGAGAAGGCCAGGAAGGCCAGGCCTTCCGACTCGGCTCGAAAGAGCAGCTCTTCCAGCCAGGCGACGAGCAGCTCCTCGAGACCCTCGGCCTCCACAGAAACATCCTGCTCTCTCCCAGTGTGGAGCGCCGAGAGGTCGAACATCAGGTCGAAGAGCCCGAAGGCGGCGTTCTCGAACAGCTCGGGAAGGTCGGCCCCGTAGGCGATGATGCCCGAGTCGGCGGTGTGGTCGAGCGGCTCGTAGCGCGGCATCACCCTCCCGCCAACCCCCTCCCAGGGGGAGGGGGAGAGCCCGCCAACCCCCTCCCAGGGGGAGGGGGAGTGCCCGCCAACCCCTTCCCAGGGGGAGGGGGAGAGGATCCCCTCTCGGCGGCGATCTGGTCCCGGAGGCGGATCCGGCCCTCTCGGCGGACGTTGGCCTCTCGCTGACGGCGCCGCTCCTCCTCCGTCTCAGCTCGCACGGGGGGGACCGGGACCGGCGTGCCACCGGCGTCCACCGCCACAAAGGTCAGGTAGGCACTGGTGGTGTGGGTCCGCTCGCCCGTCAGTGGGTTCTCCCGTTCCACCCTCACCCCCACCTCCATCGAGGTACGCCAGGACTGGTTGACGGAGGCGACCAGCTGGATGATGTCCCCGATGTGCACCGGCGCCAGGAAGGAGAGCGAGTCCACCTGGGCTGTCACGGCTCGTCCGCCGCAGTGGCGGATGGCGGCGATGCCGGCGGCGGTATCGACCAGCTTCATGATCGAGCCGCCGTGCACGAACCCGGCGATGTTGGCGTCGCCCGGCTGCATCACCTGGGTGAGGCGCGTCACCGAGGCCGAGGACGGTTTGGCTTCCACCCGGCTATCTTCCCATAGCGACCATGGACCTCAACAAGCTCACCCAGAAGTCGCAAGAGGCGCTGCTCGCCGCCCAAGAGGTCGCTCGGGCCCGCAACAACCAGTACGTCGAGCCGGAGCACCTGCTGGCCGCCCTCCTGGCCCAGAGCGAGGGGCTGGTCTACCCGCTCCTCAACGCGCTGGGGGTGCAGCCGGCCACCGTGCGCAACCGCCTCGACCAGGCGCTGGGCCGTCTTCCCAAGGTCTACGGCGAGATCCCCCAGAGCATGGGCCAGGGGCTGCTGACCGTCCTGGAGGGGGCCGATCAGGCCCGCCAGGGCCTCAAGGACGACTACGTCTCGGTGGAGCACCTCATCCTGGCCCTGACCGAATCGGAAGGTGAGGCCGGCCGCTTGCTGCGCGACCTGGGGATCACCCGCCAAGCCGTGCTCGAGGCACTGGTGGAGGTGCGGGGCCGCCAACGGGTCACCACCCCCACCCCGGAGGACACCTTCGCCGCCCTCGAGCAGTACGGGCGGGATCTCGTGGAGCTGGCCGGGCGGGGCAAGCTGGATCCCGTCATCGGCCGGGACGACGAGATCCGCCGGGTCATCCAGGTGCTCAGCCGCCGCACCAAGAACAACCCCGTGCTGATCGGGGAGCCAGGAGTGGGCAAGACTGCCATCGTGGAGGGCCTCGCCCAGCGCATCGTCGACGGCGATGTCCCCGAGGGCCTGAAGGGCAAACGAGTCATCGCCCTCGACGTGGGGGCCATGGTGGCCGGCGCCAAGTACCGGGGCGAGTTCGAGGAGCGCCTCAAGGCGGTGCTGGCCGAGATCAAGGGGGCCGAGGGAGAGATCATCACCTTCGTGGACGAGATGCACACCATCGTCGGGGCCGGGGCGGCCGAGGGAGCGGTGGACGCCTCCAACATGATCAAGCCCATGCTGGCCAGAGGCGAGCTGCGCATGATCGGGGCCACCACCCTCGACGAGTACCGCCGGTACGTCGAGAAGGACGCCGCCCTGGAGCGGCGCTTCGCCCCCATCTTCGTCCAGCCTCCCTCGGTGGAGGACACGGTGGCCATCCTGCGGGGCCTCAAGGAGCGCTACGAGGTGCACCACGGGGTCCGCATCACCGACTCCGCCCTGGTGGCGGCGGCCATGCTCTCCGACCGCTACATCAGCGGTCGATTCCTTCCCGACAAGGCCATCGACCTGATCGACGAGGCGGCCAGCCGCCTGCGCATCGAGATCGACTCGATGCCGGAGGAGATCGACGAGCTGAGTCGCAGGATCAAGCAACTGGAGATAGAGCGGACCGCCCTGGGGAAGGAGACCGACCCGGCCTCCCAGGAACGCCTCGCCTCTCTGGAGGAGGAGCTGGCCAACCTGCGGGAGGAATCCGACGAGCTCACCGCCCGCTGGCAACAGGAGATGGAGGCCATCACCCAGATCCGCGAGACGATGGCCGAGATCGAGGACCTCAAGGCCGAGGCGGAGCGGGCCGAGCGGGAGGCGAACCTGGAGCGGGCCGCCGAGCTCCGCTACGGGCATCTCCGGGAGCTGGAGGGGCGCCTGACCCAGGAAGAGAAGGCCTTGGGCGAGCTCCAGGCGGAGGGCCTCATGCTCAAGGAGGAGGTGGACGAGGAGGACGTGGCCGAGGTGGTGAGCCGCTGGACGGGCATCCCGGTCTCCCGGCTCATGGAAGGGGAGATCGAGAAGCTGGTCCGCCTCGAGGAGCACCTCCACCAGCGGGTGGTCGGCCAGGACGATGCGGTCACCGCGGTGTCCGACGCCATTCGCCGCTCGCGGGCCGGGCTGGCCGACCCCCACCGCCCGATCGGCTCGTTCATCCTCCTGGGCCCCACGGGGGTGGGGAAGACCGAGCTGGCCCGGGCCTTGGCCGAGTTCCTCTTCGACGACGAGCGGGCGATGGTGCGCCTCGACATGTCCGAGTACATGGAGAAGCACACGGTCAGCCGCCTGATCGGGGCGCCTCCGGGCTACGTCGGGTACGAGGAAGGCGGCCAGCTCACCGAGGCCATCCGCCGGCGCCCCTACTCGGTGATCCTGCTCGACGAAATCGAGAAAGCCCACCCGGACGTGTTCAACGTGCTCCTGCAGGTGATGGACGAGGGCCGGCTCACCGACGGCCAGGGACGCACGGTGGACTTCACCAACACGGTGCTGATCATGACCTCCAACCTGGGCTCGGAGCTCATCGACCCCGACCTGCCCGAGGAGGCCGTGCGGGAGCGGGTCATGAAGGCCGTCCGGCAGGGCTTCCGCCCCGAGTTCATCAACCGGGTGGACGACATCATCGTGTTCCACCGCCTCGCCCCTGAGGAACTGCGCAAGGTGGTGGAGATCCAGGTGGAGCGATTGCGTGACCGCCTGGCCGAGCGGCGCATCGGCATCATCCTCACCGAGGAGGCCAAGGACTGGCTGGCCGCCAACGGCTACGACCCCACCTACGGGGCCCGGCCCCTCCGGCGTCTCATCCAGAAGGAGGTCGAGAACGCCCTGGCCCTCGAGATCCTGGAGGGGAAGTTCGGAGAAGGCGACACCATCGAGGTGGAGGCCGGCCAGGACGGGCTGGCCTTCCGGGCGGTCCCGACCGCGGTCGCACACGGCTAAGGGCGACCGGATCGAACTTGCGTGAGTTTTACCCCATATGCGGTCGGTTTCTCACGCAAGAACGCCGGCGAGGTCCTCGGGGTAGTCGGGCACGATCGCTCAGCGTCCGGGGGATGAGCTGTGCCATACTCATCTCGTGGACAATGAGACCTGGCGCTGGGTGTGGACCGGCCTGGCCGTCTTCCTCTCCGTAGCCGAGATCTTCACGGCCGGCTTCTTCCTGCTCCCGTTCGGGATCGGAGCGGCGGCCGCGGCCCTGCTGGCCTGGCTGGGGGTAGGCCTCGTCCTTCAGTGGCTGACCTTCATCGTGATCTCGATCGTGGCGCTGGTCGGCTTGCAGCGCTTCATCCGCAAGCAGGACCGTGACCAGCTTCAGGACATCGGGGCCAATCGCTACTTGCGGCGCCAAGCCGTCGTCCTGGAGACCGTCGACCCGGTACAGGGCACCGGGCGGGTGCGGGTGGAATCCGAGGAGTGGCGGGCGGTCAGCGAGGGCGAGACCATCCCTGCCGGGGCTCAGGTGATCGTCACCGGCGTGCGGGGGTCCCGCCTGGTGGTCAGTCCCGCCGACGATCTGGAGAGAGCCTGATGGAGATCATCATCCTGCTGGCGGTCATCGCTCTGGTGCTGCTGGTCGTGGCCGCCACCGGCCTGCGCATCGTGCGGCCCTACGAGAAGGGGCTCGTAGAGCGGTTGGGCCGCTACGACCGCACGGTGGAGTCGGGCCTGCGCTTCATCATCCCCTTCGTGGAACGGCTGGTGAAGGTCGACATGCGGGAGCAGGTGGTGGACGTCCCGCCCCAGGAGGTCATCACCGAGGACAACGTGGCCGTGACCGTGGACGCGGTGGTTTACTACGAGGCCACCGATCCGGTCAAGCTCAAGTACAACGTGGCCAACTTCATCGTGGCGGCCACCAAGCTGGCGCAGACGAACCTCCGCAACATCGTCGGCGACCTCCAACTGGACGAGGCGCTCACCTCCCGGGAGGTCATCAACGCCAAGCTGCGACAGATCCTCGACGACGCCACCGACAAATGGGGCACCCGGGTGGTGCGCGTCGAGATCCAGCGCATCGAGCCGCCTCCCGACGTCACCGACGCCATGCACCGCCAGATGAAGGCGGAGCGGGACCGGCGGGCAGCGGTCACCGAGGCCGAGGGCCAGCGAGCGGCGGCCATCCTCAAGGCCGAAGGCGTCAAGCAGTCCCGGATCCTGGAGGCGGAGGGACAGGCGGAGGCGATCCGCAAGGTGGCCGACGCGGAGCGCTTTCGGTTGGAGACGGTGGCCGAGGGCGAGGGGAAGGCCATCGAGCGGGTCTTCGGGGCCATCCACACCGGCGACCCCACCCCCGACCTGATCGCCATCCGCTACCTGGAGGCGCTCGCCAGGATCGCCGACGGGCGGGCCACCAAAATCTTCCTCCCGATGGAAACCACCGGCATCCTCTCCAGCCTGGGGGCGATTCGGGAGCTGTTCGGCACCACCGATGGCGGCCCTGCCCGAGAGGACCAGCCCGGAGTCGCCGCTCCCGTGGAGGGAGAGGGAGGAGCTAGCCCCCCACCAGCGAGGCCGCCACAGTCCTGACCTCTTCCGGGCCGGTGGGGGGATAGAGGAAGAGAGAGTAGTCATCGCAGCGGCCCGGTCCCTCGAACCAGGCCACCGCCCACACCCCTTCGGAGAGTGGGCCGAGGGCGGCCCGGAAGTCCCGCACCTCGATCACCTCCGGTTGCTCGTGCCAGCGCTCCGGAGGCAGCGCCCCACGCACCAGCGCCAGCACCGGCCGGCCGGCCTGGTCGGCCCAGGTCCCCACGCTGGTGCCGGGGATGGCGGTGAACCGGTCGACGAAGGAGGTGGCCGCCTCGGGCCGTTCCTCGGCCACCCGGTCCGGGAGGTGGGTGGGGACGAAGGGTGCCGGGTCACAAGGTGATAACTCGGCAAGGGTGGTGGCGACGGCCGGCGCGGCCACCTCGCCCACGGTGGTGGAAGGGAGGGACTGGGTGGTGGTGGGGGCCGTCGCCGCTCCACAGGCGCCAGCGCCCAGCAACAGGACGGCAAGCAGGGATCGGTACAAAGGTGAGGCGAGGTTACCGGTGCTACGGTCTCCGTCCATGGATCTGAAGCAGCAAGCCGAGCAGCGCTTCGCCAAGGTCGAGGAGCAACTTCGGGAGATCAGCGACTGGATGTACCACCACCCCGAGATTGCCTTCCAGGAGCAGGAGTCCTCCCGGCGGTTGGTCGACTTCCTGGCCACGGGCGGCTTCGAGGTCGAGTATCCCGCCTATGGGCTCGCCACCGCCTTCGCCGCCCGCATCGGCTCGGGCGGGCCGGAGGTCGTCATCTGCGCCGAATACGACGCCCTGCCCGGCGTCGGCCACGCCTGCGGACACAACATCATCGCCACGGCCGCCGCCGGGGCCGGGTCTGCCCTGGCCGAGCTGGCCGACCAGCTGGGACTGCGGGTCACCGTCCTCGGCACGCCGGCCGAGGAGCACTTCGGCGGCAAGGTCGACCTCATCGAGGCGGGAGCCTTCGAAGGAGCCGCGGCGGCCATGATGGTCCACCCCTCCCGCCACGACGTGGTCGATCCGCTGGCCCTGGCGGTGGCCCACCTCGACCTCGACTATCACGGCAAGGCGGCCCACGCCTCCGCCTACCCCCAGCTGGGCCGAAACGCCCTAGATGCCTTCGTGCAGGCCTACGTGAACATCTCCACACTGCGTCAACACCTCTATCCGACCGACAAGATCCACGGCATCATCACCCACGGAGGAGACGCCCCCAACGTGATCCCCGAGCACACCGCTTCCTCCTGGTACGTGCGAGCCGACACCCGGCAGCGGCTGGATGAGCTCAAGGAGCGGGTGCTGGCCTGCTTCGCGGCCGGGGCCGAGGCCACCGGCTGCACCTGGGAGGTGGCCCCGGTGGGCCACGACTACGAGGACCTGGTGAGCGCCCCGGTGCTGGTGGAGCTGTTCGAGCGCAACGCCCGAGCCCTCGGTCGTAGCATGCAGCGCGGCGTGGAGCTCCCGGTCGGGACGACCGGCTCCACCGACATGGGCAACGTGAGCCATGTGGTCCCCAGCCTGCACCCTCTCCTGGACATCAAGCCGGGCGAGGCGGTCAACCACCAGCCGGAGTTCGCCGCCCACACCATCACTCCCGATGGGGAGGCGGCCATCCGCGACGGGGCACTGGCCATGGCCTGGACGATCATCGACCTGGCCGTGGAGCACCGCTGGTCGGATCTGAGGGAGACGTCGCCGGGCTATCGAAGTGGCGAGAGGTAAAGGTCAGGAGCCGACCGGCACGATCTTGCGCACCTGGCCATCGGCGGTGAGCACGTAGAGCTCCCCCGACGTGTCCCTGCCGAACGAGAACAGCACCCCCACGTCCGGGAACCACTCCCGCTCGCCGGTGATCACGCCGCTCTCGTAGCGGAAGCTACGCACCCAGCCTCGCAGGTCGCCGTAGAGATAGGCGCCTTGCAGGCCCGCGATGACGGTTCCGCGGTAGACGAAGCCGCCGATGACCGCGTCGCCCTGAGCCGGGTTGGCGTATTCGAGAGCCGGCAAGGTGAGACCACTCGGGTCACAACCGGACGAGGGCTCGAAGCAATGCTTGCCCTCCATCACATCCCACCCGTAGTTGATCCCCTGCGCGGAGATCGGGGCGATGTCCACCTCTTCCCAGGCATTCTGGCCGGCATCGCCGATGTAGATCAGGCCACCAGGTAGGTCGAAGGAGAAACGCCACGGGTTGCGCAACCCGTAGGCCCACATCTGGGTGCCACCGGGCCCGTCGACATCGATGCGGGTGATGGTCCCGAGCGGGGTGTTGGGGTTTTGTCCGTTCTCGAGCGGGTCCCCGCTGCCGCCTCCATCACCCAGGGAGGCGTAGAGCCATCCGTCCGGGCCGAACTCCAGCATCCCGCCGTTGTGATTGCTGAACTGGCTGTGCTCGGCCACCAGCCAGGCCTTCACCGGCGATCCCTCTGCCACATCGGGATCGCCCGACACCCGGTACTCCTCGACCACCACGTCACCGTCGGATTGCCGCGTGTAGTGGACGAAGAATCGGCCGTTGGACGAGTAGCCGGGATGGAAGGCCAGACCGAGCAGCCCCCGCTCACCGCCAAACGCCACGCTCCCGGTGATGTCCAGGAACGTCTTCACCGAGCCGCCTTCAAGGACCTTGATTCGTCCGGGCTGCTCTACTACGAAAAGACGGGGGTCGCCCGGCGGCGAGGTCAGGAACACCGGCGCGGAGAGTCCGGTGGCCACGGTCTGCAGGGTGAGGTCGGGGACGGCGGAGATGTCCCCGAAAGTCCCGGCCACCGGCAGCCAGGAACCTTGACCGTAAGGGAAGCTCTCGTCAGCGAATCCCTGCGAGTTCGAGTAGCGGAGGTAGAAGCGGGCCTCGCTCGGCCGGAAGATCCCTACGGTGTCGGTCTGCTGGGCGATCCAGTCCCCGGCCACCAGCCGGTCACCGGGATCGCCGTAGTAGAAGGCCAGGTCGGCCGCCCCCTGGGTGTGGGAGTTGCGCAGGTAGACGAAGCCGGTCGACTCCCGATGCAGGCCGACGGTGTCCACCCCGTCCCCGTCGAAGTCGCCGGCGAAGGGCTTGTCCCCGGGGTTGCCGAAGTAGTAGGCCTGGTCGGCCACCCCGGTCCCCAGCGAGTTGCGCAGGTAGACCCGGC
>JBOGFC010000102.1:0-15638 GCA_050742155.1 Acidimicrobiia bacterium | reverse complement strand
GCGCCGAGGATGAAGGCGTCATCACCGAGGGGCCGCAGCTTCGGACCGAAGCCGAGCTCGCAGCCGGGCTGCGTCACCTGCGGCCAAACCTCGGCTCAGCTGAGGGCCCCCTGGTGTCGATTGTGGTGCTCACTCGCAACGGGCGCCCTCACCTGGAGCGTCTGCTGGTGGGCCTTAGGGATCGCACGAGGTACCGGTCCTTCGAGCTCCTGGTCGTCGACAATGCGTCGACCGACGGAACCGACCTCATGCTTCGGGAGGATTGGGGATTCCCGATCCGGATCATCAGGAACGAGGAGAACACTTCCTTCTCGGAGGGCAACAACCAAGGCATAGCACAGGCACGGGGAGACCTGATCCTCCTCCTCAACAATGACGTGGACCCTATCAACGAGGGATGGCTGGGAGCCATGGTCGAGGGCCTCAGGTCAGAGTCTAAAACGCTGGCCGTGGGCGCGTTACTTGTCTATCCGCGTCGTAAGAAAGGTCAACGCGACCCAGATCAGACGGACCTAGACCTGACCGTTCAGCATCGGGGCATCGCCTTCGTATGGGAGGCGGGCGCGCCGCGCGCCGTCAACCTCGGCAGGGGTGAGGACCCCCTCAATCCGGATCTCGTCGGGATGAGAGTCGTCCCGGCGGTAACGGCCGCCTGCCTCCTGGTCAGCAAGCAGAAACTTACGGGGGTAGGCGGGCTAACGGAGGGTTACGTCTTTGGAACAGAGGATGTGGACCTATGCCTAAAGCTTCGTGACCTGGGAGGAGAGATCCTTTACTGCGGGCAGGCGGCCCTTTTCCACCATGAGTTTGGCAGCCAGGAAACCATCGCCTCGGAGCTCAAACGCGCGGCAAGGCTCGGCAACGCCTGCCGCTTCCGGGAGCGCTGGACGCCACGGCTGGCTCGATCCATGCGAATCGACCAACTGACTAGAGGGGGGCGCTGGACCGAACCGGGCCCCCGGGTGGTCGGCATCACCGTCACGCGAGACGACCCCAAGGACGGCTTCGGGGATTGGTATACGGCCCACGGACTGGGAGCCGCCCTGGCCAAGCTCGGCTGGAAGGTCTGGTATCTGGAAAGGCACAACGACAACTGGCGCGAGTTGCCCGACCGGCTGGACCTGCTTGTGAGCCTCCTACCCCAGTTCGACCCCTCGTGGGCACCCGAAGGGTGCTTCACGATCGCCTGGGTGCGCAACTGGGTCGATCGTTGGCTCGAAAACCCGGCTTTCTCGGGATTCGACCTCGTCGTGGCGGCGACCGAGGCTTTTGCGCGCCGGGTCGCCGCGGCCACCGAGCACGAACCAATCATCCTGCCCCTGGCAGCCGACCCGGGCTTGTTCCGCCCCACTGAGCCCGTCCCAGCCCTGCACTGCGATTACACGTTCACTGCCAATAGGTGGGGTGGCGATCGACCGATCCTCAACCACCTCGATGTCGACCCCGACGAGACGTTCTTGCTCTTTGGTAAGGGGTGGGAAGAGATCCCGCGGGTGGCCCGCTACTGGCGAGGGTTTCTCGACTACCAGCAGCTCCCCTTGCTCTACAGCTCAACAAAGATCGTGGTCGACGACACGGTTCCGCCGAACAAGCCGGCCTTGAACGGTCGCGTGTTCGAGGCACTCGCTTCCGGTGCCTTAGTCATCACGGACAACGTCGAGGGCTCGGAGGAGGTGTTTGGAGGCAGGCTCCCCACCTACCGCTCACGCCAGGAGCTGCGTTACCAACTCGACAGGTATCTGGGGGACGGGGCGCTCAGGGAGGCAACAGCGGAAGAGCTGCGCGGTGTGGTGTTGGCGGACCACACCTATGAGATCCGGGCTCAGCGGTTCATCGAGCGAAGCCGCTCCCAGCTCCTCAAGCCCAAGGTGGCCATCAAGATCGGGCCGCCGGACCAGGTCGTCGCCGAGAGATGGGGTGACACCCACTTCGCCAGGGCGTTCGCCAAGGCTCTCAGGGCCTTGGACTTCTCCACCCAGATACACATCCTTCCCGAGTGGGATGCCCCGCAACTCCAGGACTGCGATGTAGTCGTCCACCTGCGGGGCCTCACCCCCTACGTGCCCAAGCTCGGCCATCTCAACGTGCTTTGGATCATCAGCCACCCGGCCGATGTCACACCGCGAGAGTGCGAACGCTTCGACTTGGTGCTAGTGGCTTCCGAGACCTTCGCCGAGGAGCTGAGGGAGCAGATCGATACCCCGGTGCACGTGCTCCATCAGGCCACCGACCCGGACCGGTTCCGAGAGGTGCCTGCCGATCCGGACCTGAGATGCAGGGTGCTCTTCGTCGGTAATTCGAGGAGGCAGGTTCGTCCAGCCGTCCAATGGGCAATCGAGCAGGGCGCGCCTCTACACCTCTATGGAGCGGAGTGGGAAGATTTGATTGACTCCTCATATGTGAAGGGTCCCTACTTCCCTAACGAGAGGCTCAACGAACTCTACTGCTCGGCCGAGATCGTGCTCAACGACCACTGGCCGGACATGGCCGAGAGTGGATTCGTTTCGAACCGGATCTACGACGCTCTGGCATGCGGTGCCTTCATTATCACCGACCCGGTGGATGGTCTCGAGGACCTCTTTGAGGAGACGGTGCCCACCTTCTCGAACAAGGAGGAGCTCCAAGAACTCCTCGAACGGTACGGAAAGGACCCTGAAGAGCGTCAACGCCTCTCTGCCTTAGGGAGGCAGATCGTTGTGAGCCGACATTCCTTCCAGGTCAGAGCGCGCGAATTCGTCGAGATCATTCGCCAATCCCTCGGGCAAAGGTCGTTGACCATGGAAGTGCCGGCCAGAGCAGAGGGCAGCAACGCTCCCTGATCACTAATCCTAGCCGTGCTCTTCCCAGATCGACAGATCGCGACCCAGTAGCTCACCCGTCTTCTTTGGCACATCTTGATAAAGATCGCGAAGCCTCTTCACTTCCTTTGCGCTGATGAAGAGCTCCCATTCATCCGGGCGCGATACTTTCCGTATGTAGAAATCATCACCCTCCTGGCGGTAGGGTTGCCTGACGTTGTAATGTTCATCCATCCCCTGGAACTCGAACTCATCAACTCCTAAGAACCTGGTGAGCTTGTGCGCAGTCATCCGACGATTTCTCTCGATATCTTCCTCATAGATCAGTACTGAGAAGTTGGCTGGGTCGAAATACTGCCGCCACCGAGTTAGATGGCGGTAATAGAACCCCAAATACAACTGGCCTCGTCTGGCCTCTTGGTGGACGATGTAGGTCCCGGTCTTCTGAGGATAGATCTTCTTGTGCTGGAAGGCCCAGGAGATGAATCGGTCGGTGGGGTTCCGCAGGGACACGATGAGCCTCGTGTTGGGGCCCAGGGTTTCCCGCACGGTGGCGGGGATGTCGGGATTGAAGTCACGGGCCGGCACGACCAGATCCTCGGGCCCGTCTGGAACCAGCAGATAACTTCCGCTGGCCTCGCCAATCGCCTTCTCTTCGCGTCCGTTCTCGAAGTACTTGCGCGAGTATCCCTTTAAGCCCAGGGTTTCCATCTCACGCAGGCTGTCAAAGAAGTGGGGTTCCTTTGCTTTAGGAACGAAGCGAGCCAAGTCGGCTTCCTTCAGTATCTCACCCTGGCCTGCCATATACACGTCGGGGTGCTGCCTCAGCAGATGAAAGAGCCATGTGGTGCCGCCCTTGGAGACTCCGATGATCAGGAAATTCGGGAGCACCACCCGCCGCCCTCTGAGCCGAGCGAGCAACGATGACGTCACCAACTTCACGACGCCGCCTTCCTCGTCGGCACCAAACCTTGGCTGACTTTGGAATGCCGAGAGCCCATCGGGCGACCTCCGGCGTCCACAGGCCCAGACCGAGCATCTGCCTCTGGGAGGAGCACACGCCATGTAGGGCGGTTCATGAGCAAGGACCGCCTGAGCCGGTCTTGGCATCGTTTGCAAATAGCATCTCGGTCGATGAGGCAAAGGATCGCCAGAGTCGCGTCCGCACGCAATTGGGTGATCATCCTTGTCACCACTTTCCCCCGCCAAGCTAACCACGACGATCTCGAAGCGACGGTCGCTACGGATCGAGCCTGCCCTCTTGCCCGCCTGTACTGGTCATGGCCTCGATGAGGCGAGCCGCTCCCAACGCCCTGACGGCTTGGGTCGCAGTCGTGGTCTTCGCCACGATCCTGCTCTCAATCGGGTCACCGTTGCTCGGCGATGGCGTCTTTCTGGCAGTAGACACCCTTCAACGGTACTCGCCGTGGAAGGAAGAGGCCCCGGCCGCATTTCGGGCCAGCAATCCGCACGTCACCGACACCATCGATGCAGGCATGCCCAACAGGGCTGCAATCCGCCGCCGCCTCGCGCAGGGGGACTACCCCCTGTGGACCAGCCTGCCGGCAGGGGGAAGGCCGCTCGCCGCGCTGCCCAACGCCGGCTGGGCTTCACCTCTCAGTCTCCCCTATTACGTACTTCCCCTGTGGTACGCGCCGGCCGCGGCCAAGTTGGTCGAGATGGTGGTGGCCACCTCCTTCACCTTCCTCTTCCTGCGACTCATCAGGATCGGAAGACCGGCCTCGCTCGTGGGAGCGTTGATCTTCGTCAACTCCGGATTCCAGGTGGTATGGACGAACTGGCCCCAGTCCCACTTGGGGGCCCTGATCCCGGCCCTCTTCTGGGCCGTCGAGCGGGGGCTCAGCCGACAACAACCGCTGGCTGCACTCCCGACCGCCGTGGTCACCGCGATCATGCTGTTCGAGGGGTATCCGGCCGTCACCGGCTCGGCGTTGTTGGCCGCCGGCTGCTATGCCGTGACGCGTGTGCTGGCCGCACGGGCCCGGCCCGGCCGGGATCGGATCGTCACCTTGGCCTCTCTCGGCATAGCCGTCCTGGTGGGTCTCAGCCTGGCCGCGTTTCAGATACTTCCCTTCGCTCAATGGCTGTCGACTCTCGAACTGGGATACCGGCAGCAGGCTCCACAGCACCACCTCCCAATCTCGGCCCTTGTCACCCTGGTTATCCCGGATGCGTTCGGCAGTCCGGTGGACCGTGTCTACTACGCGCAACGGAACTACAACGCGCTTCAGAGCTTCATTGGCATGGGCGCCATGGTGTTGATTGGCCTGCCGGCGCCCAGGTGGCGCAGCAGGCTTCCAGGTGTCAACGCATTCTTCTGGTCGGCCGCTCTCACCTCATTGATCCTGATCTATGTGGGAGGCCCTTTCCTGGCTCTCTTCCAATTGCTTCCATTCTTCGGCCTGAGCAGCGTTGACCGGCTGCGGTCCGTCCTCGGCTTTCTGCTTGCGGCGCTCGCCGCCTCCGGGTTCGAGGCGTTGGTCTCGGGCCACACCCCGGCGCCCACTTTGAAGGGCCGGCTCGTCCGTTTGGGTGTTCCGCTGGTAGTAGGCGCAGCGATCGCCTGGGGCTTCAATGAGGCGCTGGAGACGGCCCGAAGCGTTGACCGGGAGGGATATTTCCTCCGCCAAGCTGCTCTTCCTGTGATCGTCGGTATCTCGGTAGCCCTCTTGGTGCTGGCCGATCGAGGTCATTCCACCCCTTCCCGAAAGCGGCTCGCCTGGTGGGTGATTCCCCTACTGCTCGCCACGGAGTCAGTGGCCTTTGCCTACCCTTTCTGGCCTCGACCACCCAGGGAGTGGTTCTACCCGGTCACGGAAGCCCATCAGTTCCTCTCCGGCCAGCTTGGCCACGATCGACTGGCAGCAGCAGGCCGGGCTCTGTTCCCGGGTACGACGACCTTCTATGAGCTCCGGTCGGTGACCGCCCATGTCTTCCACGATCCGGCGTGGAGGGATCTACTCCTAGAGCTCGACCCGGATGCCTTCAACCAGAGCCGCACGTTCTCATTCCTGTCGGCCCGCTCGGAGGTGGTCACGTCGCCCATCCTCGATCGCATGGCTGCTCGGTACTTCGTGACATCACCGGAGGATCCGGTCCTTGGCAGGCGCATCGAGGCGACCGATCGCAGCCAGACCACCACCATAGCTGCGGGGTCGAAGGTAACCGTGCCCGCCTCGCGCTCTGACCTTCGGGCGATCGAGTTGGTGGTCACGAGCCGAGTCAGTGATTTTCATGATCCGAGCGTTGTCCGGGTACGCCTCCTCGACGCCTCGGGTCGCACGCTTCTGGGAAGCGGAAACCGACGAATCTACCCAGGAGAACGCGGTCCGATTCCCATCCCCCTAGTGGTCCCTCCATCAACTTCTCGCCGGACCGCCCTGGTAGAGCTCCACTTCGACGCACTGGGAGGAGAACTGGAGTTGGCCGCCGATTCCACCGGTGATCCGGCCATCTCTCTGATCGTAGAACACTCGGATGGGGTAAAGGTCGCTTTCAACCGTGGAGTAACCATCTACGAACGTGAACGGGCGCTTCCCCGAGTTCGGTGGGCTGGACAGGCACTGGTAGTCGAGGACGCGAGCGAGCGGCTCGAACGCCTGGCGGCAGGGGTCGATGAGGACGCCGTGCTCCTCAGCGCAGCAGGGGCCGGCTTGGGGAACCGATCGGTGGCGGACATCCATTTCGTGGAAGACTCGGGCGACCGGATCGCAGTTTCGATCGACGCAACCGGGCCGGGATACTTGGTGGTGGCCGATGCCCTTCAACACGGGTGGCAGGCCACGGTGGACGGCCGGCCGGCTCCCCTCCTCGAAGCGGACCATGCCTTCGTCGCCGTTTCGGTTCCGCAGGGGCAGCATGGCGTCGAGCTCTCCTACCAGCCCCTAGGGTGGAACCTCGGCAGAGTGATTTCGGCAGTCACGGTCCTTGCCCTGTTTCTGGGCATCCTCGGGCACTACTCATCCCGGGGTATCCCAAGACCCAGGTTCTTCGCACAGATAGCTGCGGCTCCTGACGAGCCACCTCGGGCCGTTACTGATTTCGAAGGCTCAGAGCCGCATGGATCGGAAGCTTGACCGGAGACTTGGCTTGCGGTTCGACTGATCAAACCAATGGAAGGCCACTCGACGGTCCTAATGAGCCGAGGCGGCGTTTCCTCCCAGACACGTTTGATCACGCCTGCGCTTCGCAGATCCACACAGGGGGCCGCGCGTCACCCCCCACGCCGTAAGTGTCAAGAGGTCGGGCAGGGCCAACCGCCACACCAAGAAAGCGGTGAGACTGTTCGAGTACCGAGTGCATCCGGCGCACGCGTTCGGTGAACAAGACAAGCAACTGGCTGTGCTCGAGGTGACATAGATACTCGCCGAGAATCCCTCCGGAGGCTGGGCGTTCCCACAGAAGTATGATTCTCGGCAGTCGAGCAGCCAGCTTCATATGGTTGGCAGGTGCATCCGCCGCTCGTGTCTCGCCTGGCGGGCTCCTAAGGGGGCGGTGGCGGCGCGACCGACGGCCGTGCCAGAAGGGAAAGCAGCATGAGGGTCGTGTGCATCACTGGCATGCACCGCAGCGGAGCCTCGCTCCTGGCCAGGATCGTGAGCCTGCTGGGGGTAGACCTGGGTCCCCAGGGGGAATTCCTCGAAGCGGCCCCCGACAATCGCCATGGCTTCTTCGACCAGAGAAGCATCAAAGACATCAACGACGGCGTCCTAAAGGAGCTGGGCGGGAGCTGGCACCAGCCGCCAACGTTTCCTCCTGGCTGGGAGTGGCGACCCGAGCTGGACTTCCACCGAGAGCAAGCTCGCCGTAAGGTGGCCCGACTCTTCGAGGAGCGCGAGCTGGTCGGTTGGACGGACCCCCGCACCTCGCTGCTGCTGTCCTTCTGGCGAACCGTTGTCCCCATCGAGAGGACGCTTCTGATCCTCAGAGAGCCACGCCGCGTCGTGAACTCGGTGGTCGCTCGAGACGGACTCGACCCGGTCCTGGCAGCACGCCTGTGGCTGCGATATGTGGTCTCCGCATGGTTGAACGATCCTGGACATCTCCTGGTCCATTACGAACAGCTCTTGGATGGCCCCGAACCCGTGGTGCGTTCCATAGCGTCTTTTCTGGGTATCGCGGAGCCCGACTCACAGCGCTTGAAAGCCATCGCCGAGATCGTAGAGCCCGGAGCAAGCCACCACCCGCCCGCGGCATCCATCACTGATCAGGAAGCCCTTCGGTTGGCCGAGTCGATCCATCATCTGCTGCAGGAGTCGCCCCGCCAAGTGCTGGAACCCGTCTTCGAGCGCCTGGCGGATACCTGGACTCTGGAGTCCAGCGAAGAGTCCCGGCGCGCTCTGGCCCAGGCCGAGGAGCAGCTCGCCGCTGTGGACGCGAAGCGCGAGCGTTACGAAGCCCAGCTGGCCGAGGCTACGGAGGCACTGGCCGCCGCCGAGGCGCAGGGCAGGCGGCGCCAGGCGGAGCTTGGCTTCGCCGAGGAGCGCCTGGCCTTCCTGGAGGCACAGAGCAGGCGCCACCAGAGCCACTTGGACGGGGAGCGGGCCAAGCTGGTGAGGGTGCGGGGCCAGCTGGAGGAAGTCCGCCGACGCTATGAACGGCTCCGCAACCGCCGTGCCGTCAAGGTGGCCCTCGGGCTGGCAAGCCTCGCTCGACCTCTCTTTCGCGCCGGGCGCCAACCCTCGCCCGCCGCTGAGGAACGACCAACCCTGCCGGCCCCCACCCGGCCGGTCCCAGCCGCCCGAAGGACACCGATACCCGACGAGACCCTGGACTCCCTTCGCAACCTCCCCCCGGTCACGGTCATCATCCCCGTGCACAACGCCTTAGAGGACCTCAGGTCCTGTCTCGATGCGGTAGCTAGAAACACCACCGCGTCCGCGGAGATCCTCGTCATCGACGACGCCAGCACCGACCCCCGGATGGGACCGTTCCTGGAGCAGGTGGCCGCGATGAACGGGGTAAGGGTGCTCCACAACTCGGAGAACCTCGGCTTCGTTAGAACCGTCAACCGCGGATTCGCCGAGAGCAGCGGCGACGTCATCATCCTCAACAGCGATGCCGAGGTAACTCCCCGCTGGGTAGAGAACCTAAGGGTGGCCGCCTACCAGGACCCCTTGATCGGGACGGTGACCCCACTGTCGGACAATGCCGGCGCCTTCTCCGCTCCCGACATCGGGGTTGAGAACCAGCGACCGCCGGCCGTCTCCAAGGACGACCTCGCCCGCCTGGTCACGCAGGCCAGCGGCCGCCTGTATCCGAGCACACCGACCGGCAACGGCTACTGCATGTACATCAAGCGGGCCGTGCTGGATGCCGTGGGTTGGTTCGACGCCGAGAGCTTCCCCCGTGGCTATGGGGAGGAGAACGACTTCTGCATGCGAGCCGGCAAGGCGGGATGGCGCCATGTGGTCGACGACGCCACGTTCATCTTCCATCGCCGAGCCGCCAGCTTCGGTGCAGAGAGGCAGGCGCTGCTGGAGGCGGCTCGCCGGAAGGTGGACGAACTCCACCCTGAATACACAGCACTCGTGGGCGAGTTCATCCGCTCCGGCTCGATGGCCGAGGCACGCCGGAACGTCCAGAAGGCCTTTGAGGAGGCTGAACGGCTCGACGGAGCCGTGCGCACCCGGATCCTCTACGTGGTGCACGAGGGGGCCGGGGGTACGCCCGAGACCAACGCCGACCTCATGGAGGCTATGGCGGACTGCTACGAGCCCTACCTGCTCACCAGCGACACCCAGAACCTCAGGCTGTCTGCCGTGCATGGCAGGGAGCTACAAGCGCTCGAGGTATGCAAGCTCGACGAGCGACTGCAGCTGAGCGAAGTAGAACGGGCCGACTACCGAGAGTTCGTCTCACACGTCCTTTCCAGCTACGCCATCGAGCTTGTGCACGTCCGGCATCTCTTCAAACACTCGCTCGAGCTCCCCTCTGTAGCGGCCGCTCTCGGCGTGCCCACCGTGCTCTCTTTCCACGACTACTACTTCGTCTGTCCGACCGTGCATCTGCTCGACGAGAGCAACCGCTTCTGCGGGGGCGTCTGTACTCCGGGAGATGGAACCTGCCGGGTTCCCGGACTGGTCGGGGATCTGCCCCATCTCAAGCACACCTGGGTGTACACCTGGCGTGACCGGGCCCGAGCGATGTTCGAGAATGTCTCCGCCTTCGTCACCACCTCCCAGTCGGCACAGGAGATCTACCTGAGGAGCTTTCCAGAACTCGAGGGGGCCACTTTTCAGGTGATTGAGCACGGCAGGGATCTGCCCCAGCGCAGCGAACTGGCCCAACCCCCCGATCCCCTAGAGCCGGTGCGGATCCTCGTCCCGGGCAATGTGTCCATCCCCAAGGGTGCAGAGTTCGTGCGGAAGCTCAAGGAGCTCGATCGTGCCGACCGACTCCGGTTCTCCTTCCTGGGACCAAGGGTCATAGACCTCTCGGACACAGGTACCCACCTCGGGCCGTATCGGCGTGACGAGTTCGCCGACAAGGTGGCGGAAGTGCGACCTCATTTCATCGGCCTGTTCTCGATCTGGGCGGAGACCTATTCTCATACCCTCACCGAAGCATGGGCGGCCGGGATACCTGTGATCGCTTCCAGCCTTGGTGCCCTCGGCGAGCGGGTCGGGACTCACGGGGGCGGCTGGCTGGTGGACGTCACCGACCCTGAAGGCGCTTACCAGCGCATTCTGCAGATCGCCGATGATCCCGAGGAGTACCTGAGGGTGGCCGAGCAGGCGGCCCACATCGAACACCGGACCACCAACCAGATGGCGCAGGACTACGACCACGTTTACCGGTCCGTCCTTGCGGCAAGGCAGAGTGTGCAGGACGATCGGCGGTGGTCCCCCCACCGGCGCCGACTACTCGATCTGGGAATGTTCTTGCCCGGCAAGAAGGGTCAACGACCGGCCTCCACGTACGTGCGAACCCTTACGCGGATGACTCATCCACAGATCGTCCGGAAGGTGGCCGCCAGTTCGCTCGAACTCGAGCGGTTCCTCGACGGCGGAGCGGTGCCGGAGGTGGCCTACGTGCAGCGTACCGGGGTACCTCCCTGCTCGGTGGGCGCCTTCATCGAGAGGACCCAAGCCTGTGGTGTTCCCATCCTGGTGGACCTCGATGACAACCTCCTCGAGCTGCCGGAGGGCGGAACCTCGGCGAGGTCGTACGGGTACCGCGGCGAAAGTCTCAAGCAACTCCTCGGAGCAGCACGTCTCCTGACCGTGAGCACTGAAGCGCTGCGAGAGGCGTACTCCCCCTACGCCCGAGATGTGGTCGTGATCCCGAACGCCCTCGACGAGCGGGTCTGGTTCGGGCTCGATATTGCGGCCCCCCCTGCCGACCGCGGTCGGTCGATCAACCTGCTCTACATGGGCACCAACACCCACAGCGAGGATCTTGCCCTGTTTCGCCCGGTCCTGGATTCTCTTCGCGTCGACCACGGTCTCGATGTCCGCCTGTTCGTAATCGGGGGGGAGCCCCAAGGCCCGGATCAAGAGTGGTACCGACGCGTACACGTGCCCCTGGGCAGTTCCACCTATCCCCGCTTCGTGCGATGGCTGCGATCCCAGCGTCCCGCCTGGGACATCGCCGTTGCCCCTTTGCGCGATACCACCTTCAACAGGTGCAAGAGCGACCTGAAGTTCCTCGAGTACTCGGCCCTGGGCCTCCCCGGCGTCTACAGCGCGGTAGGTCCCTATGCCCAGTCCGTGCGAGACGGCGACACGGGCTTCCTGGCGCCGAACGACCCGGATCTATGGGCGAAGCAGATCCTCAGTTTGGTGACCGACCCGGAGCTGCGAGAGGCGATCGCCAGTCGGGCGCACGCCTACGTGAGAGATGAACGCGTCCTTGGGCTGCAGGCCATGAGCTTTTTGGAGATCCTGTTCTCGGTGCTCCGCTGAGTCGAGCTGGGGACTCAATGCCTGTGCTGTCCTCTTCCGCCTTCTCGATGATCGCGCACGAGCGGCGCGACTCGGTGGCCGTCGGCTCGACCTCGGCGAGCGGTGCCGCGCTCTGCCGTATCCCCGCGGGCGGAGGCTTGCTGGCCTGCAGGTAGACAGCGCCGGGTAGTTATCGACGCCTATCAGCTGTTCCGTTGCGCGACCGATCTCCGGTAGGACTCGACAACCTCCTCGGCCGCGCCCAAGGCTCGCACCCGACCTCCCTCCAACCACATGGCCCGATCGCAGAAGTCGGCCAGGCTGTTCAGGCTGTGGGAAACAAAGACAATGGTTCCGGCCCGCTCTAGTAGCTCCTGCATTGCCTGCATGCTCTTCTCCCGGAAGGCCTCATCACCCACTGCCAGCACTTCGTCCAGGAGGAGGATGTCCGGGTTGAGGTGCATGCCCACCGAGAAGCCCAGCCGGGCGAACATGCCCGAAGAGTAGGTCTTCACCGGCCGGTCGATGGCCTCCCACAGGTCGGCGTAGGAGACGATGTCGTCGAAGAGACGGTCGATCTCCGCTTTGCGCAGCCCGGCCGCCAGCCCTCCCAGGTAGACGTTGCGGGCCCCGGACAGCTCCGGGTTGAAGCCCACCCCCAACTGGAGGAGGGTGGAGGTCCTGCCCCGCACCTCCACGGTCCCCTCGTCGGGGCGCATGGTGCCGGCCAGCACCCGCAGCAGGGTGCTCTTGCCGGCCCCGTTGGGACCCACCACCCCGAAGGCCTCACCCTGGTCCACCTCGAAGGACACCCCGTCCAGGGCCACCACCGAAGTGGGGGTGCGGTGGCGCATGCGGCCCAGCGAGCGGATCAACGTGGGACGGCGGTCCAGATAGGGCTTGAAGCGCACCCCCAGGTCCTTGGCGATGATGGCCGGCTCGCTCACAGGTAGCGCACCATGTAGCCCTCGGAGCGAGCGAAGAGCCATACCCCCACCGCCGCCATCCCCGCCGCCCACAAGGTGGCCGCCAGCACCACCTGGCCCTCGAGGGGGGAACCCATCAGCGCCGCCCGGTACATGTCCAAAAAGGGCACCAGGGGGTTGAGGCGGAACAGGCCCTGGATGGACTCCGGGACCCGGTCCAGGGTGTAGAGGATGGGGGAGAGGTAAAGCCACAGCCGCATCAGGTAGGGAACCAGGTTGTTGAGGTCCCGGAAGGGCACCGTGAAGCGGGCCGTAGCCGCCGACAGGCCCAGGTTGAAGAGGGTATGCAGCCCGAAGGCCGGCAGCAGCCACCAGATGGTCGGTCCGGCCAGCAGCCCGTCGGCCGGGATGGTGATGGCGAAGTAGGCCACCAAGGAGGCCCCGAAGCCCACCGCCGCCTCGATCAGACTGGACACCGGCAGCACCAGGCGGGGGAAGCCCAGGTTGGCCAAAAGCTTGGCGTTGGAGATGATGCTCCCCACCCCACCGGTCACTGCGCTCTGGGTGTAGTAGAAGGCGAACATCCCGGAGAGCAGATGGGAGAGATAGGCCGGGTGCCCCCGCCGCGCCTGGAAGATGAACCCGAACACCAGGAAGTAGATAGAGGCCAGCATGAGCGGGTTGAGCACCCACCAGAACAGCCCCAGGGCGGTGGAGGCATTGCGAGCCTTGAGCTTGCCCAACGCCAGATAGAGGGCGAACTCTCGCCGCTGCCAGAGGTCGCGCAGGTAGGTGGCCCAGGCCGATCCGGCCGCGTATGAGGTGGGGGGATGCTTGAGGGCCACGGGCCGCCATTGTACGTGTTGTACACTCCCCGCCCGTGCCGGATAGCCTGATCACCCCGCATGGGGGGACGCTCCTCGACTTGCTGGTCTCCGACCAGCAGGCCGGCAACCTCCGGGCCGCTCCCGGGACTGGCCCTCGTGGGATCTGAGCGAGCGACAGCTGTGTGACCTGGAGCTGCTGCTCAGCGGCGGCTTCTCCCCCCTGCCGGGCTTCCTGGCCCGGGCCGACTACCAGTCGGTGTGCGACTCGGGCCGCCTGGCCGACGGGACCCTGTGGCCCATCCCGGTCACCCTGGACGTCCCCGAGCAGCTAGCGAAACAGCTGGAGCGTGGCACCTCGCGGGCCCTGCGGGACCCCGAGGGGGTGATGCTGGCCGTCCTGCAGATGGAGGAGGTCTGGCAGCCGGACCGGGAGGAGGAGGCCAAGGCGGTCTTCGACACCGCCGACCCGGACCATCCCGGGGTGGCCCACCTGCTGGGTGGCACCCATCCCTTCTATGTGGGCGGCACCTTGCAGGGGATCCAGCTTCCCTCCCGCTACGACTTCCGGGAGCTGCGGCTCACCCCGGCCCAGCTGCGGGGGGAGTTCGCCCGGCTGGGATGGCGGCGGGTGGTGGCCTTCCAGACCCGCAACCCCATGCACCGGGCCCACGTGGAGCTGACCCTGCGGGCCGCCAAGGAGGCCGAGGCCAACCTGCTCATCCACCCGGTGGTGGGGATGACCAAGCCCGGGGACGTGGAACACTACACCCGGGTGCGGGCCTACCAGGCCATCCTGGGTCACTACCCCCCCTACACCGCCAGGCTGTCCCTGCTCCCCCTGGCCGTGCGGATGGCCGGGCCCCGGGAGGCGGTGTGGCACGCCATCATCCGCAAGAACTACGGGGCCACCCACCTGATCGTGGGGAGGGACCACGCCGGTCCCCGGGACTCGGCCGGGCGGCCCTTCTACAGACCCTACGACGCCCAGGAGCTGCTCCACCGGCACCAGGAGGAGCTGGGGGTGCAGATGGTCCCCTTCCGCCAGATGGTCTACGTGGAGGACCTGGACGCCTACCTGCCGGAGGACGAGGTTTCCGAGGGGGCCCGGGTGCTCTCCATCTCCGGGACCGAGCTGCGGGGCCGGCTGGCCGACGGGCGGGACATCCCGGCCTGGTTCACCTTCCCGGAGCTGCGCCGCACCCATCCCCCCCGGCATCGCCAGGGCTTCACGGTCTTTTTCAGCGGGCTGTCCGGGGCCGGCAAGTCCACGATGGCCAACGTGCTCATGGTCAAGCTGCTGGAGATGGGTGGCCGCCCGGTCACCCTGCTGGACGACGACATCGTCCGTACCCATCTCTCCTCCGAGCTGGGCTTCTCCAAGGAGCACCGGGACCTCAACATCCGGCGTATCGGCTACGTGGCCTCGGAGATCACCAAGAACGGGGGGATCGCCATCTGTGCCCCCATCGCCCCCTACGAGGTGACCCGCCGGGAGGTGCGCCGCATGATCGAGCCGGTGGGAGGCTCCTCTTGGTACACGTGGCCACCCCGCTCGACATCTGCGAGGAGCGGGACCGCAAGGGCCTGTACGCCAAGGCCCGGGCCGGGCTGATCGAGGAGTTCACCGGCATCTCCGACCCCTACGAGGCCCCCCAGCAGGCCGAGGTGACCATCGACACCGGCCGGCTCAGCCCCGAGGAGGTCGCCCAGGAGGTCATCCTGCACCTGGAGCGAGAGGGCTATTTCGGATCGCCGAGCGAGGGAGCCTGAGGTCTCGCACCCCCCTCCCCACCCTCCCCCACAAGCGGGGGGAGGGAGCAGGGGTCCTCGTGCTCGCTTGAAGGGAGCGGTGGGTGAGTCCGGAGGCCTGGTTCACACTGCCGTGGTGCTGGGGATGGTGCTGGCCACGGTGCTTCTCACCGAGCTGACACCAACAACGCCGCCGCCGTGCTGATGTTCCCCATCGCCCTCTCCACCGCGGCCGCTTCCGGCCTGGACCCGCCGACCCCTGGCCATCGCCCTCACCATCACCGCCTCGGCCTCCTTCCTCACCCCGATCGGATACCAAACCAACACCACGGTCGACGGCCTGGGGGGCTACCGCTTCACCGACTACGCCTGCCTGGGAGCCCCGCTCACCCTGGTGGTGATCGTCACCACCGTGCTGCCGGTGCCGGTGTT
>JBOGFC010000101.1:0-1558 GCA_050742155.1 Acidimicrobiia bacterium | reverse complement strand
CCTCGACCCGGCGCAGCACCGCGCTGACCTGGTTGCGGAGATCTCGAGAAGGGATCTCGTGCACGAGGGATATTGTAGCAGAGTTACTACAACTGTAGCAACTGGTCGAACTGCTCCCCAGGGCGGTAGCGTTGCGACAATGCCCCGTACACCGAGGGAGAAGTTGGGAGCCGAAGGGGAGCCACCGGAGGTGGGTGTCGACGAGCTCTTCCAAGTGGGGCTGGAGGAATTCATCCGCCGTCGCGACGCCCTGGCCAAGCAGCTGGAGCAGGAGGGCAGGGGAGAGGAGGCGGCGGGGGTTCGGCGGCTTCGCAAACCGAGTGCCGCCGCCTGGGCCTTGAACCAGGTGTCGCGCCGGCATCCGAAGAAGGTGGAGTGGCTGCTGGCGGCCCACCAGAAGCTAGGGATGGCCCAAACCCCGGCAGCGCTCAAAGAGGCCTCGGCCTCCCGGCAGCGGATGGTGGCCGAGCTGGTCGAGGACGCCCTGGGCCTGCTGGAGACCGAAGGACGCTCGCCCAGCCAGACGGTGAGGCAACGCATCACCCGCAGCCTCCTGTCGCTGGCCACCGACGAGGAGGCGCAAGAGGAGTTTCAACGGGGCCGGTTGGTCCGAGACCTGGAGCCGGGCGGATGGGGCCCAGCGATCGGGCTCGCTCCGTCGACTTCCCAGCCACAAGGGCGGAAGCAGCCGGAGGTCGATCGGGCTCGTCGGGAGGCCGGCCAGGCGGCGGAGAAGGCCAGCAGGCTGTCGACGCGGGCCGCCGCCGCCCAGGAACGACTGGGAGACGCCGAGCGGGAGGCCGCTCGGGCGATGGAGGCCGCCCGAGAGGCCCAGGAGCAGGCCAAGCAGAAAGAGCGGGAAGTCCGACGTCTAGAGCGGCGGCTCCGCCGGACCAGCCAGAAAGAGTGAACGACCCGGGAAACCAGCAGGGCCTGAGCTCAGGCGGGGCACGAGGAGCCCCAGCAACGGTGCGACCGGCTGGACGGGGCGCGTCGTGAGGAGGGAGGCGGAGGCCCTCCGCAGCACCCTGCGTGAGGCCTTCGGCTGCCACGTCGACGCGGGGAGGGCTGGCTGATCTTCGCCCTGCCCCGCGCCGAGTTGGGGGTGCATCCCGGCGAGACGGCCAAACATGAGCTCTCCCTCATGTGCGACGATGCGCAGGCCACCTTGGCCGACCTGGAAGCCAAGGGGAGAGCCGCACGACATGGGTTTCGGCGTAGGGACCACCGTGATGCTGCCGGGGGGCGTCGAGGTGCTGGTCTACGAGCCCCGCCATCCCTCACCCGCCTGACCACGCAGACGTCAGAGGCCGCCCGCGCTTGCGGTCAGGTCGGCCTCACACCTCGGCCACCCGCCGCTGCGGCCCCCCGTCCGCCAGGGCGGGAACCGATCCAGTAGATGGCCCCCGGCGGCGTTTCCTAAGCTCCCCCCGGTGACCTCCGAGACCCTCGCCCGCTCCCTCGCCTGGAAGGTCGGGTTCGCTGCCCTCCTGGCCGCCGGGATGGCCGCCGGGACGGTGATCGTCCAGGTGATCGGGGTCCTCGCCCCCTTCCTCAT
>JBOGFC010000100.1:0-9468 GCA_050742155.1 Acidimicrobiia bacterium | reverse complement strand
AGAGCGGAGCGTCAGCAAGCGACCACTCAGCCACATGCATGCTGACCAGCAACAATGGCCAGTCAGCCTCCTCAGCGTGCCGTCAAAGCTTGCCCGTCACCCCAACAGTGCGGAAAACGGGTCTAGTGGACCGCGGTGGTCCAGCCAAGCATTAGGTTCGTGAGGCCCTGGGACATCGGGGCCACCACCAGCCGGTCCCCCTCCACCCGGCCCAGAACCTGGACCGATTCGGACCAGCTCACTTCGCCCTCGGTCTGGAGGTCGGGGACTTGCGCAAGGTCGAGGCCCTCCACGATCAGCCAGGCACCGGCGCACTGCGGGGGGAAGGACTCCGCCACCGCCGAGCAGAGGCGCACCTCTCCGGCTCGGGCGAAGAGGGCTCCGTTCACGAGCACCGGTTCCTCCGAATCCGAAGCCAACGCTTCCTCAACCGAGAGGCCCGGGCCGACCCCGGTGGCCGGACGATCGGCCGGCGGAGGCGGGGCCGCGCAGCCGGCCAGGAACACCGCCATCACCCAAGCTCGCACCAACATCTCCATTGGACGCGGCTTCCGGCTCGGGGGTTCCCGACGCCCGTGTATCGTCGCGGCGATGGATCTCGCCGAGATGCGCCATCGGGTCGGGGTGGCTCCGGTCGCCCGGCTGGCCACCGTCGATCGGCGAGGACGGCCCCACCTGGTTCCGCTCTGCCTGGCGCTGGCCAGGGACGTCCTCTATTCGGCCATCGACCAAAAGCCCAAGGCGAGCAGTCGCCTCAAGCGCCTCGACAACATCCGCGCCCACCCCCAGGCCACTCTCCTAGTGGACCACTACGAGGACGACTGGTCCCGGCTCTGGTGGGTTCGGGTGGACGGCACGGCCCGGGTCCTCGAGCAGGGACCGCAATGGGAGCGGGGGGTGCAGCATCTGCGGGCCAAGTACGAGCAGTACCGGGCCCATCCGCCCGAGGGGCCGGTGATCGTCCTCAGTCCGGAACGGTGGACGGGCTGGGCGGCGGAGGAGGCGGCGACGCAGAGGGAGGCGAGAGGCTGATATCTCCGGACACAGTCTTGACGCTCAGGTCGGCGACATCTCCCTCCCCACTCCCCTGTTCTTGCAAGGGGAAGTCGTTGCTGATCCTTCCCGACAAGGTGGAGAGATCCAGGCGAACGGCGCGCCCCGGGGGGATACCGATCCGAACGTTCCCGGAGACGGTCTTACAGGCGAGCTCGGACCCGGCGAAGTGAGCTACCCGCACATCGCCGCTGGCGGTGCGCACCCGCAGGCCGGCCTGGGCCCGTTCCACGTAGACGTCTCCTGAGGCGGTCTGCACGCCGGAGGGACCGCCGGCCACCTCCACCCGGACGTCGCCCGAGGCGGTGGTCACCTCCAGCCCCCCCTCGGCCCGGCCCACCAGGACGTCTCCCGATGCGGTCTTGACGGTCACCTTCCCCTCCACCGCCGTCACCCGCAGGTCGCCCGAGGCGAGCTGAGCCTTGAGGCCTCGGACAGGCGCCTCCACGAGCACCTCGGCCGAGGCCATCGAGGCCTCCACCTCGGCATCCGCCGGCAGGTGCACCATCAGCTCGTAGGACTCCCAGCGCCCGAAGAGACCCCCGTCCGGACGGAGAGCAATGCGGTCCCCGAACTGGCTCATCCGGAACTCCTCCACCGCCTCCTCGTCCCCGGCGGACACCACTGCCTCGACCCGTCCCGGCGGCCCGGGCAGGAAGGTGGCTCGCCCCGAAGCCAGCCGCACCTCCACCCGGGGGGGGCCACCCACCTCGAAGGTGGCCCGGCGCTCGGCGGTCACGTGCGAACCACCCCAGTCACCCGGCGTCCCGGACGGGCTCCTCTTTGAGCCACCCCGGAGAGGGCCCTCACCACCCAGGAGTTGATGGATTCGCCCGACCCCCCAGCCGCCTCCTCTACCAGTGACTTGAGGGCGCTGGGCAGGCGCAGGGTGATACGGGCCTCGTAGTCGTCGCCCACCATGCCGCTCCCGGCCCGGGGATGGACGGCCAGGGCCGGCTCCCCTTCCCGGAGCACCACGTCCACCTGGTACTCGGGGAGTTGGGCCCCCAGCTCGACGGCGGCCTGCTCGGCCAGGTCGGTGGCCAACTGGCGGACCGCCGGGGCCAGCGCCACCAGCAGGGATTGGGCGGCCGACTCCACCGCCCGGTCGGCCCCCGCTAGGGCGAGCTGGCTGGTGAGGGCGGCCTCCAGTCGGGTCAGGGCACTGTTCGTGTCCACGGGACCACTCCTCTCTTCCGGGAACCACACATCGACGGTTCGGTCCGCGGGCCGTCTCCTGTCTTGTAGGGCGGCCACCAGATGGGGCTCGATGAACATCACACCACCTCCTCCCCCGTTGACATCACTATGATGTCATAAAGATGTCAGTCTGTCAAGTAGTTGATGTCAAGAGGTTGAGCGTCTCGGCGGGATCGCCCGAAGCGAAGCCCTGTAGGTAAAACCGGTCGACCCCGGCCTCAGCCATGTCGTCCAAGACGCGCCTGGCCGCAGCGGCGGTCCCGAGCGGCACCCCCCTTCTCCGCAAGCGCTCCTCCAGCTCCTCAGGGCGGCGGCCCCGTGCCGCCGCCGCCTCCGCCAGGCGGTCTCCATAGACTCGCTCGTCCCGCCCCACCACCACCGGCCCGGCCACCGAGATGCGAAGCGAGGTCGGGTCCCGCCCCGCTCTCTCCGCGGCCGCCCGAGCCCGCCCGATCCGCTCCGCCAGGACTGCCGGAACTTCCGTCAGCTGGTTGTACTCGTCGGCGTAGGCGCCGGCCAGCCGGGGGGTTCGGCGGGGCCCGTTGCCTCCCACGATGAGCCGCATCGGCCCGGCCGGTTGAGGCTGGA
The DNA here is from genome assembly GCA_050742155.1 of Acidimicrobiia bacterium. Classification (GTDB taxonomy): domain Bacteria; phylum Actinomycetota; class Acidimicrobiia; order Spongiisociales; family JALYHC01; genus JBOGFC01. The sequence goes on along the minus strand of JBOGFC010000100.1, from coordinate 6,627 downwards.
GGCCCGATGAGCCCAGCCGGTAGTGCCGACCCTCGAAGCCCCCCTCGGCCTTGCCGAAGGCGGCCCGCAGGTAGATGAGGGCCTCCTCGAGCCGCTCGAATCTCTCTCCGAGCGGCGGGAAGGGGATGCCGAGCGCTTGATGCTCCACCTCCATCCACCCGGTCCCCACGCCGAGCGAGAAGCGGCCCCCGGACATCTGATCGATGGTGGCGGCCAGCTTGGCCAGCACCGCCGGGTGGCGGAAGGTGATCGGGCTGACCAGCGTGGCCAGCTCAATGCGGGAGGTCTCGCGGGCTAGCCCGGCCAGCAGGGCGAAGGAGTCCGGGAGCCCCACCACGCCGGCGGTGGGAGACTCGTAAAGGTAATGGTCGGCCGTGGCGAAGGCCGCCAGCCCCAGGTCCTCGGCCAGTCGGGCGGCCGCCAGCACGTCCTGGTAGGTGCCTTCGCTCTGCAAGGCGAACTCCATCAGGCCCGGCGGTAGACCGACACGTGCTGCGTGCTCGACGTGGTGACGGACTGACGCTGCCAGCCTCCCCAGCGTACCTCCGGCTCCAGGCCGGCCAGGCTGGCCATCAGGTCGAGCTCGGCCGGTCCGTCATACCAGTCGGCCATCCGGTCTCCGTTGCCCTCCGGTCCGCAGCCCTGTATCGACGCAGTAAAGCATCCACGCCGCAGCCGGCCTATTTCGGCTGTGATACCGTCTTTATCATGCAGGGGGCCGGCTCTTCCGGTCCGGTGGGAGCGGCCGTGCTGGCCACCGACACCACCGGCACCATCACCCACTGGAACCGCTACGCGGAAGCGCTGTTCGGATGGTCGGCCGCCGAGGCCATCGGGCGCAAGATCAGGGAAGTGGTAGAGGGGTCACTGGACCCGCGGCCGGTCCGGGAGGCGGCCGACCACCTACGGACGGGTGCTTCTTGGGAAGGGGAGGCCCGGATCCGGAAGACCGATGGGACGCTGACGCTGTGCCGTTTGACCTTGTTCCCCTTGACCGGCACACGGGGGACGGCGGTCGGGATGGTGGGCGTTGCGATCGATATCGGAGAGCAGACCCGGGTGAAGCGACGGCAGGCGGCCGAGCATGCCGTGACCCGGGTGCTGGCGGAGGTGGAGGATCTGAGGGCTGCCGCGGGCCGGATCATCGAGGCCGTGTGCCGCAGCCTCGATTGGGAGGCCGGGGCCGTCTGGTACGTCGACCCCTCGACCGACACCATCCGCTGCGCCGACCTCTGGCGGGACGAACGCGCCGACGCCGCGGAGTTCGAGGTGCTGACCCGCCAGGGCGCCTTCCACCGAGGGGTCGGTCTCCCGGGCCGAGTATGGGCAGATGGGGAGCCCGCCTGGATCAGGGACGTGACCAGGGACGACAACTTCCCCCGGGCCCCGGCAGCAGAGGCGGCCGGGTTGCACGCCGCCTTTGGCTTCCCCATCCGGCTGGCCGGCCGAGTACTGGGCATGTTCGAGTTCTTCAGCCGCGAGATCCAGGAGCCCGACGACCGGTTGCTGGAGACGATGGACGTGCTAGGGAGCCAGATCGGGCAGTTCATCGAGCGACGGACCGCCCAGTCCGGGGTCGAGCACAGCGAGTCCCTCAAGTCGGCGATGCTGGAGGCGGCTCTGGACTGCATCATCTCCATGGACGCACAGGGCCGCATCATCGAGTTCAACCCGGCCGCCGAGCGCACTTTCGGGTACCGTCGAGAGGAGGTGCTCGGCCGCCCGGTAGCCGACGCCATCATCCCTCCCTCCCTGCGAGAGCGACATTGGCGGGGGTACGCCCGCCATCTGGCCACCGGCCGATCGGCCATCCTCGGGCAGCGGCTGGAGCTCACCGGCATGCGCAAGGACGGCGCCGAGTTCCCGGTTGAGCTTACCGTCACCCGGGTCGACCTGCCCGGACCGCCCGTCTTCACCGCCTACCTGCGCGACATCACGACCCGCAAGGAGGCCGACGAGGCGGTCAGCCGCTTGCTGGCCGCCCAGCTGGAGGCGCGGGCCGAGGGGGAGTCGCAACGGCGTCGGCTGGCCTTCTTGGCCGAGGCCAGCCAGGCATTGGCGGGATCTCTCGACCATCACCGAACCCTCCGCCGGTTGGCCGATCTGGCGGTGGCCCGTGTGGCCGACTGGTGCATCGTCTACCTGCAGGACGAGAACGGGGAGATCGAGCGGGTCACGATTCGGGCAGCCGACCCGGCCCGGGCCGAGGTGGCCGGCCACCTGGAGGATTACCGCCTCGTGCCGGGGGCGCCCGGCGTGCCCACCGTGATCCGGGAGGGGCGTCCGGAGTTCCATCCCCAGGCCGATGCCGCCCTGCTGGCGGCCGACGTCGACGACCCGGATGGGCTCCGCCGGGATCTGGAGCCCCTGGGCATCACGTCCTGGATATGCGTCCCGCTCACCGCCCGTGGACGCACCTTCGGGGCGGTCTCATTCGTCTCGGCCGAGTCCGGGCGCACCTACGGCGAGGACGACCTGGCCCTGGCAGAAGACCTTGCCCAGCGCGCCGCCCAGGCAATCGACAACGCCCGCCTCTATGAGACCCAGCGCAGCGTGGCTCGCACGCTCCAAGAGGGACTGCTCCCACCCGAACTCCCGGAGATCCCCGGGATCGAGTTGGCCGCCCGCTATCGGCCGGCTGCCGGGGGAGCAGAGGTGGGCGGCGACTTCTACGACGCCTTCGAGCTCGGCGAGGGCCGGTGGGCGATCGTGGTCGGTGACGTATGCGGCAAGGGCGTCGAGGCGGCCGCCCTGACCGGCCTGGTCCGCCACACCATCCGTGCCCTGGCACCGCGGCAGGAGCCGTCCTCGGCATTGCTGGGTGTCAACGACTCCATCCTCCGGCAGAAGAGCGACGAGTTCTGCACCTTGGCCTATGCCGAGGTCGAGAAAGGAGGGGGTCCGACTCGAGTGCGCGTCTGCCTGGCAGGGCATCCGCTCCCCTTCCACATACGTGCCGGAGGGCGGGTGGAGCTGGTGGGAGAGCCGGGCACCCCTCTGGGGCTCTTTCCCGACCCTGCCTTGAGGTGGGATGAAGTGCTGCTCGAGCCCGGGGAATCCCTGGTCCTCTACACCGACGGGGTGATCGAGGAGCAGGCCCGGCGCGGTGAGGGAGCCGAGGGGCTGATCGCCCGATTGGCAGGCTGTGGCGGCTGCGACGCTCCCACCATTGCTCACACCATCGAGGCGTGGGTGGCGGAGACGGGAGCGGCCAGCCCACGGGACGACATGGCGGTCCTAGTGGTGCGGTGCTCGAGTTGACGGCGTCGCCACGAAGATGAAATCGCGTCCTGGTGCTGGAGGGCGAGCCGAACAGGCCGGGCAGGCACGGGAAGACCTCGAGTGGACGTCGTTCTGGTCGCTGAAGCGCTTCGCGTTTCCCGGTTCAGACCCAGGGCATGGCGAGCACCCGTTGGTCGTCGGAGAGGCCGAGTGGTCCGAGAGCTCTGGCCAGCGGCCCGATCGCCTGCCAGGCCAACTGTCCGACGCCCTCCTCCTCGCTGCTGGCCGGCCGCCGCCCCAGCCGCCTCCAGGCGGGCCTCCTCCTCGGGAAGTCCTCCAGGCGAACCCTGGCGGTCTCCGGGATGGCGGCCGCCTCCCGGGCCAGCCCTAGGGCCCGGGTAAGGCCCCCCAGCTCGTCCACCAGGCCGAGGTCCTTGGCGTCCTGGCCACTCCAGATGCGCCCCCTGGCGAGCTCCAGCACCTGTTCCTCAGCCAGCCCTCTCCCCTCGGCCACCTTGGCGGTGAAGTCCTGGTAGACGCGGTCCAGCCAGGCTTGGAAACGGTCCCACTGCTGAGGCGTGTAGTCGGAGCGGGCCGACCACATGGTGGCGTTCTCACCGCGGTGGACCTCGTCCCAGGTCACTCCGAGCTTCTCCCAGAGCTGGCTGGTGAGGAGCTTGCCTCCCACCACCCCGATCGAACCGGTGATGGTCCCCGGCTGGGCGACGATCGCATCCGCCCCCATCGCCACGAAATAACCGCCCGAGCCGGCCACGTTCCCCATCGACACCACCACCGGCTTCCCCGCCTCCCGGGCCCGCACCACCTCACGCCAGATGGCGTCCGAGGCCACGTAGGAACCGCCCGGGCTGTCGACCCGGAAGAGGATCGCCTCCACCCGCCTCTCTTCGATGGCCGATCGGAAGGCCGCGGTCACCGTGTCCGAGCCCATCACCACGCCTCCCAGGCGGGGGTCGAAGCCGCTGCGGCCGCGGCGCACCCCGCCCACCCCGTAGATGAGGGCCACGGTCCGGGCCTTGCGGTGCGTGGGGCGGGTTCGCCTCAGGTACTCGGTCAGATAGAGCAGCGCGGCCTTACCCGCCCAGCGATCGCGCATCCGCCGATGGACTTCGTCCCGATAGGCCAGCCCGTCGATCAGGCCCGCCTCGACGGCCTCCCCGCCCAACAGCGGGCCTCGGTCGACCAGCTCTCGTACCCGTTCCTCGTCCAAGCCCCGTCCGGCGGCGATGCCGGCCACCATCTGGGCGAACTGGGTCTCGATGACCCGGGTAACCGCCTCCCGGTGGGCGTCGGTGTAGGCCCGCTCGGTGAGGAGGTTCATGGCGGTCTTGTACTCCCGGCGGTGGTCGAGGCGTGGGGTCACGTCCAGCTTGTCGAGCATTCCGCGCACAAACGGCGACTCGGCGGCCAGCCCGGTCAGGCCGACATCGCCCGAGGGCTGCAGCAAGATCTCCTCGAAGGCGGTGGCCAGGTAGTAGGAGAGGTTGCCGGAGGCGAACTCTCCGAACGTCTCGGCATAGGCAACGGCCGGCTTGCCGTGCTCCCGGAAGGCCGCCACGGCATCCCGGATCTCCTGCATCTGGGCGAGGCCGAGGTTGCCGTCTACCCGGGCCACCAGCCCCACTACCCGGTCGTCCTCAGCCCCCCGCTCCAGGGCCTCCACCAGCCGGCGAAGCAGCAGGGGCCGCCGCCCCATCGTCATTCGGGCGAGGGGATGGTCGGGGATGTGCTCGGCCACACCTTCGGAGAGGTCCAGCTCGAGGATGGCCCGGGCCGGGACGGCGGGCCTCCCCAGCCACAGCACGATCAGCAGCCCCAACCCGGCCAGGGCCAGCAAAGCCACGATCGCCCAGAGGGCGGCCGCCGCCGGCTGGGCCGCCGCGGCGGCGGTGAGAGCCCCGGACACGTAGACGGCCGCCAGCAGCAGCCACACCCAGAGGGCCACCAGCGGACCCCGGGCGCGGCGGAGGGCGCGGACGGAACGCTCGAACACCATCGACACCTCCTCCGACGATCTGCCCACCCTACGGGCCGGCACTACTGTGAGACTGAAGCGACTCTGGGGAGAAGCGCTTGGCAGGCAAGGCTCGCATCGGGCTGATGGGCTTCGGCAGGATCGGGCGGAACGTCTTCCGCCTCCTCCAGCCGCACCAAGACGTCCAGGTGGAGGCGATCGTGGACATCGCCGAGCCGGAGGGCCTGGCTTACCTGCTGAAGTACGACACGATCCACCGGCGCTTCCCCGAGCCGGTCGAACTGCGGGACAGCTCCCTCTACATCAAGAACCGCTCGATCCCCATCATCAAGGCCAAGGAGCCTGGGGAGGTGGACTGGAAGGAGCTGGGGGTGGGCATCGTGGTAGAGGCCACCGGTGGCCGCTACAACACCGCCGCCTGGTGCCAGAGGCACCTCGACGCCGGCGCCGATCGGGTGATCCTGGCCCACGCCCCAGAGAACCTCGACGACATGGACATCCTGGTGATGGGAGTCAACGACGACGTGCTCGGTCCCGACGATCGCATGATCTCGCTGGGATCCAACACCTCCAACGCAGTGGCGCCCATCCTCAAGACCCTCAACGACGAGTTCGGGGTGGAACGGGCCTTCTTCACCACCGTGCACGCCTTCACCAATTACCAACGACTGGCCGACGTGCCGGCCGAGGACCTCCGCAACAGCCGGTCGGCGGCCACCAACATCATCCCGGCCGAGACCAACTCCCCCCAAATCCTCGAGCATCTCTTGCCCGAGCTGGAAGGCAGGATCTCCGGGATGGCCCTCAACGTGCCGGTGCCGGACGGGTCGGCGGTGGACCTGGTCACCATCATGGAGCGCCCGGTCACCGCCGCCGAGGTCAACATGGCAATCCACCGGGCCGCCCAGACCCGCTTCCCCCACATCGTCGAGTACGTGGAAGACCCGATCGTGTCCAGCGACGTCATCGGCAGCCCCTACTCGGCCAACTTCGACAGCCAGGCAACCCTGGTGGTGGATGGCACCATGGTGAAGACGGTCACCTGGTTCGACAACGGCTGGGGCTACTCGGCCCGCGTGGTGGAGCTCATCAAGAAGATGGCCGCCTTCCAGCCCGCCGAGGTGCCGGCATGACCCCCGCCCCCTCCCGTTCTTGCGTGAGTTCCTGCCCAGATACGGTACGAAACTCACGCAAGAAGCGTGGGAGGTGCCCCCACCTGCCGCCGGACCCCCCAAGAAAGAGCGATCCCGAGCGAGGTGACGTGTGACCATCACCGTAGGCGTCAACGGGTTTGGAAGGATCGGCCGCTCCGTCTTCCGGGTCATCACCCAGCGCGACACCGACATCCGAGTGCTGGCCATCAACGATCTGGGCGACGCGGAAACCCTTGCCTACCTCCTCCAATACGA
>JBOGFC010000099.1:0-27968 GCA_050742155.1 Acidimicrobiia bacterium | reverse complement strand
CCCTCCCCCAAAGGGGGAGGGGGCGCCGTGCAGCCCTCCGCGGAAGGGGGAGGGAGCGCCGTGGTGGTCGCCTCGGTCCGGGCCGCCACGCAGCGGGTCAGCATCTCCTCCGTAGAGCCCCTCACCGTGGCGGTGGGGGACGAGCGCGACCGTGATGCCCTGGTGACGGAGCTGGTCGAGGCCGGCTATCGCCGAACCGACCGCGTAGAGGCGCGCGGGGAGCTGGCCGTGCGGGGTGGGATCGTCGACCTGTTCCCGGCCCAAGCGGAGGAGCCGGTGCGCCTGGACCTCTTGGGGGACACCGTCGAGGAGCTGCGCCTGTTCTCGGTGAGCTCGCAGCGCTCCGTGGAAGCCGTTCGAGGAGTGGCCGCCTATCCGGCCCGAGAGCTGCGGCCGGGCGAGCTGGTGCGGGAGCGGGCCCGTTCGTTGGCGATCGGCGAACCCTGGGCGGCCGCCGTCTGGGAGCGTTTCGCGGAGGGTCTGCTCTTCCCCGGCATGGAGTCCTGGCTTCCCTGGCTGGCCCCACCGGCCACCGTGCTGGCCGAGGCGCAGGGGGCGGCGGTCGTCATCTTCGACCCGGTGCGGGCGGGTGACCGGAGCCGGGAGCTGGTCAAGGAGGAGAGCGAGCTGGCCGCCGCCCTGGCATCCACCTGGGGCCACGGGGCACCGGAGGCGGGCGACCACCCGCCCCTCTACCTGCCGCTCGAAGAGGCGCTGGAGCGGACGCCTACCCTCGACGCTCCGCCCATCCCCTCCGGGCCGGAGCAGCCCAGCCTGGAGGTCAGGGGCCTGGAGGCGATCCCGGGGGATCCGGAGTCGGTGGCCAAGGAACTGCGGAGGTTGCGGGGCCGGGGGATCGACGTGGTGGTCGCCATGGACGGGGAAGCCGCCGCGGACCGGGTGGCCCGGGTGCTGGCCGAGTCGGGCCTGGTCCTGGAGCGCCGGGTCCGCCTGGCGGAGCCGGGTTCGGCCGTCCTGGCGGCCGGCATCCACCAGGGGTTCGTCATGCCCGCCCTGCGCACCGCCGTCCTCGGCGAGCAGGAGATCGCTGGCCGGCGCCGGGCGCACCGGCGGCCCGGCCCGCGCCGCGCCCCAACCGAAGAGGACACCTATCGGGACCTCTCTCCGGGCGACTACGTGGTCCACTACCGGCACGGCATCGGCCGCTTCGAGGGCCTGGTGACCCGGGCCATGGCCGGCGTGGAGCGTGACTATCTGCTGGTCGCCTACGCGGCCGGCGACAAGCTCTACGTCCCCACCGATCAGCTGGCCGCCATCCGCCGCTATGCGGGCGGCGAGCAACCCCGGATCTCGAGGATGGGAGGAGCGGACTGGTCGGCCACCCGGGGCCGGGTGCGCCAGGCGGTGGCGGCGGTGGCCGAGCACGTGGTGGCCCTCCACCGGGCCCGCGCTCAGGTCGACGGCTTCGCCTTCTCGCCGGACGCGCCCTGGCAGGCGGAACTGGAGTCCTCCTTTCCCTTCGAGGAGACCCCCGACCAGGTCCGGGCCGTCGGGGAGGTCAAGTCCGACATGGAGGCGGACCGTCCCATGGACCGCCTGGTGTTCGGGGACGTCGGGTTCGGCAAGACCGAGGTAGCCATCCGGGCGGCCTTCAAGGCGGTGCAGGATGGCAAGCAGGTGGCGGTGCTGGTCCCCACCACCTTGCTCGCCCAGCAGCACCACCAGACCTTCCGGGAGCGGTTCGCCCCCTACCCGGTGCAGGTGGAGGTGCTCTCTCGCTTCTTGACGCCCCGCCAGCAGCGGGAGGTCCTGGAGGGCCTCCGCTCAGGCGGAGTGGACGTGGTGATCGGCACGCACCGCCTCCTCTCCGAGGACGTCCGCTTCCGTGACCTGGGCCTCCTGGTGGTGGACGAGGAGCACCGCTTCGGGGTGGGCGCCAAGGACCGCATCAAGGCCTTTCGCACCTCACTCGACGTGCTGACCCTCACGGCCACCCCGATCCCCCGCACCCTGGAGATGGCCCTCACCGGGATCAGGGAGGTCAGCCACATCCGCACTCCTCCCGAGGACCGCCATCCCATCCTCACCTATGTCGGCCCCTACGACGAGCAGGCAGTGTCGGCGGCCCTTCGCCGGGAGCTGCTCCGGGAGGGCCAGGTCTTCTACGTGCACAACCGGGTGCAGTCCATCGACCACGCCCTGGCCCGCCTGCGGGGGCTGGTTCCCGACGCCCGCTACGCGCTGGCCCACGGCCAGATGTCGGAGGGCCAGCTCGAGCAGGTGATGCTGGAGTTCTGGAACCGGGAGCACGACGTGCTGGTGGCCACCACCATCATCGAGGCCGGTCTGGACCTCCCCCAGGTCAACACGCTCCTCGTGGAGCGAGCCGACCTGCTCGGCCTGGCCCAGGTCTACCAGCTGCGGGGCCGGGTGGGTCGCTCCAGCCAGCGGGCCTACGCCTACCTGTTTCACCCTCCCCACCAGTCCCTTTCCGAGGACGCTTACCGCCGGCTGGAGGCGGTCGGAGAATTCACGGATCTCGGCTCCGGCTTCGAGCTGGCCATGAAGGACCTGCAGATCCGGGGGGCCGGGAGCATCCTCGGCGAGGTCCAATCGGGCCACATCGCCGCGGTGGGGTTCGACCTCTACAGTCAACTGGTGGCGGAGGCGGTGGGCGAGCTCCAGGGCCGCCCGGCCGACGGCGCCGCCCCGGCCGAGGTGCGTATCGAGCTCCCCGTGGAGGCTCACCTGCCCGAGACCTACGTGCCCGATCAGGCGGCCCGCCTGGAGGCCTACCGGCGGCTGGCGCAGTCGGAGAGCCCCGAGCAGGTGGCCGACGTGGCCGCCGAATGGGAGGACCGCTACGGGCCGTTACCGGTGGAGGCCACCGTGCTCCTCGACATCGCCCGGCTTCGGGTCGAGGCGCTTCGGGCCGGGCTGAGGGAGGTCTTGGGACTGCGCCATGAGGTTCGGCTGGCCCCGGTCAGCCTCTCGGACTCTCAGGAGGTGCGCTTGCAGCGGCTCGCGCCCGGGGCGGTGCTGCGCGCTTCGGAAGCGATGCTCTTCCTGCCCATGCCGGCGCGAGAAGGGCTCCCCGCCTGGTTGGTGGAGTTCTTCCGTAGGATGTGGCCCTCCGCCGATCCGAGGTCTGAGTGATCCGCAAGCTGGTCCTGGGCTGTGCCCTGTTGGTCGCCTGTGCGACGAGCGGTGAGGTGGCCGCCCGGGTCAACGGGGAGCCAATCTACCTGACGGACGTCACTGAGCTGCGACCGGAAGCCGTCATCGAGTCGGCCGAGTTCCGCCAGGATCTCTTTCGGCTGGTGGCCACCGAGGCGCTGCTGCAGAAAGCGCAGGCCGACTACGGGGTGGAGCTCACCCAGGACGAGGTCGGGCCCAAGCTCGAGGAGCTGGAGGCACAGATCGAAGCCCAGCAGGGCGGGACGGTGGAGGAGTTCCTGGAGTCACAGGGCGTCACCCGGGCGCTTCTCGAGCGGGTGGCCCTCGAGCAGGCGGTGCGGGAGGCGATCGACGAGGAGCTCTCCGCCGAGCAGGGTGAGCCAAGCGAGGCCGAGCTGGACCAGGCCTACCAGGCCGGCCTGCCCGGCCTGGTCACCGTGTGTGCCCGGCACATCTTGGTGACCACGCAGGAGGAGGCCGACCAGGTCAAGGCCCGCCTCTCGGAGGGGGAGGACTTCGCGGCGGTAGCCGAGGAGGTATCTCTCGACGAGGCCTCCGAAGGCGGCGAGCTGGGCTGCACCACTCCGTCTACTTTCGTGCCGGAGTTCGCCGAGGCGCTGATGACCGGTTCGATCGGGGAGCTGATCGGTCCGGTGCAGACCCAGTTCGGGTTCCACATCATCGAGGTGAAATCGAGGGAGCAGCCGCTGCTGGAAGACGTGCAGGACCAGCTGGTCGCCCAGCTCAGGCAGCAGAAGCAGGGGGCGGCCTTTCAGACCTTTCTCGAGGAGGCCCTCGCTGAGGCGGAGGTGGAGGTCGACCCGCGGCACGGGACGTGGTCCACCGATCCGGTGCCGCAGATTCTCGCCCCCGCAGAGACCGAGTGACCATCCTCATCATCGGCCTGGGTCCCGGTGACCTGCGGGATGTGGCGGAGGAGGCCCGGCAGCTGCTCACAGACCCGGCCCGGGTGGTCTTGGTGCGCACCCTCGAGCATCCGGCCGCCCGCCAGCTGGCCGCGCTGCGACCGGTGGAGAGCGGTGACGAGATCTACCAGTCGTCCCCGGACCTCGACACCGTCTACCGGCGGCTGGCGGAACGGGTGGTGGAGCTGGGGCATTCCGGGCCGGTTGCCTTTGCCGTCCCCGGCAGCGCTCGGGTGGGGGAGCGGAGCGTGGAGCTGGTGGGCAGGCTGGCGGCGGAGGCCGGTCTCCCGGCCCGGATCGTGGGCGGCGTGTCGTTCCTCGACCTGGTCCTGGACCGGCTGGGCCTGGATCCTCTCGACCGGGGGCTGCAGGTGCTGGACGGCCGCAACCTGCCGGATCCCCTCTTCTTGCACCTGCCCACCGTGATCGCTCAGGTGGATCGCCCGATCGTGCTGGGAGAGGTGAAGGATGCGTTGGGGCGGCTGCTCGCCGACGGCACCATGGTCACCGTGCTGGCCGAGCTGGGGACCGAGGCGGAGGTGGTAGAGACCGGCACCCTGGCCGAGCTGGATAGGCGGTCGGCCGGTCCCCGCACCACCCTCTATCTCGACGGACAGCCGGCCGGCTGGTCCGGCTTGGTGGCCACCGTGCGGCGGTTGCGCCGGGAGTGCCCATGGGATGCCAGCCAGACCCACCACAGCCTGGTGCGCCACCTGATCGAGGAGGCCTACGAGGTGGCCGAGGCGATTGGCGCCCTTCCCGCTGAGGCACCAGCGGGGGAGCCGGACCACTCGGCCTATCTGGAGCTGGAGGCCGAGCTGGGGGACCTGCTCCTCCAAGCGGTGTTCCACGCCAACCTGGCCCGGGAGGCGGGCGCCTTCGACGTGGAGGAGATGGCCGAGCAGATCCGCCGCAAGCTGGTGCGCCGCCACCCCCACGTGTTCGGGGAGGTGAAGGTGGAGGGCCCCGCCGAGGTGATCCGCAACTGGGAGCGGCTCAAGCAGGAGGAGAAGGGGCGCCAGTCGCTCATGGACGACGTGCCGGCCGGGCTGCCCGCCCTGGCCAGGGCGGCCAAGCTGCAGCGCCGGGCCTCATCGGTGGGATTCGATTGGCCCAAGGCGGGCCCGGTGCTCGACAAGCTGGCCGAGGAAGTCGGGGAGCTGCGGGAGGCGCTCGACGACCCGCCCGCGGCCGAGAGCGAGCTGGGCGACGTGCTGTTCTCGGTGGTCAACCTCTCCCGGCACCTCCACGTCGACCCGGAGATGGCCCTGCGCCGGGCCGTCGACCGCTTCGCCGACCGCTTCCGGGCCATGGAGCGCGCCGGAACCCTGGACGGCCTCACGCTGGAGGAGCTTGACGCCCGCTGGGAGGCGGCCAAGGGCGAACCTTAGGTTTTAGCGAACGCCTCGCGTTCGTAGAAACCTAAGGTTCGTCGTTAGGCCCGCACCTCCTGGCGCATGAACGAGACGTAGGCGGCCGCGAAGCAGAGGATGGTCAGGGCCACCAGGCCCACGACTTGCGGCCAGATCAGGAGCAGGCTCTGGGTGAGCGGCAGGGTGCCCCGCACCGCCCGATCGATCTGCTCGGGCAGGAGCAGGAAGGCCGGGGTGAGGGTGCGCACCTCCGGGTTGAGGAGCACGATGGTGGCCTCCTCGTAGAGGGTGGACGGGGAGAGCCGGGCCAGGTTGAGCTGGAGCTGGATGTTGCGGATCACCTCGCCGGCCGTGGCCTGCTCGGGCACCGGAGCCAGCCCATCGGCCACCAGCCCCACCAGCAGGCCGAAGAACAGGGTGAGCACCAGCCAGGCGGCGATGGCCACCAGGGCGGCGGTGGCCGCCCGCTCCACCACCACCGAGAGCAGGCTGGCGAAAGCCAGCCAGAACCCCACGTAGACCACCGCCAGCGCCAGCCACGCCAGGATGCGCAGCACCTCGGAGGTGGTGGGGACGATCCCCAGCCGCAGCATGCCCAGCCCGGCCACCAGCATGGTGATGCCGCCCAGGATGAGGGCGATCACCGCCAGGCCGGCGGCGAACTTGCCGTTGACGACGTCGTCGCGGTGGATGGGCTGGGAGAGCAGGCGAGGCAGGGTTCCCTGGGAGCGCTCGCTGTTGACGGCGTCGAAGCCGAAGGCGATCCCCAGCAGCGGCGCCAGGAACCCGACCAGTCCGAAGAAGGCCGGCACCCGCTCGCCCGGGCTGACGGTGAAGAGGCGCAGGAAGAGGGCCGGGGTGCCGGTGGCCTCGGGGGCCACGTCCCTGATCCCGGTGGCCGCCGCGTAGACGGTCCCGGCCACTGCCAGGCCGAGCAGGATCAGCAACACCGCGAAGCGAGCCGAGAGCAGGTGGTCGGCCAGCTCCTTGGCGGCCACCAGACGCCACCCGGCCCGCGGCGCCAGCGGCGGGTGCTCGCTAGCGACGGCCCGGGCCATCACCCTCCTCCTGCTCGTGGAAGTATCGCCGGTAGAGCTCGTCGAGCTCTTCGCCCAGCCGGCGCAGGTGCCGAATGGCGAGGTGCCGGGCGGCCAGGGCGGTCGCCACCCGGTTGGGGGCATCCTCTCCGGCGGTGACCCGCCACACCTTGGGGTCGCGCCGGTCTCGCTCCACTTCTTGGACGCCGGGGATCGACCGGAGGGTCTCCTCCACCCGCTTCGGGTCGCCGTCCACTCCCACCTCCACCGTCACCGCTCCCGTGAAGAGCCGGTCGGCCAGGGCCTCCACCCTCCCCTGGGTGACCATCCGGCCGGCCACGAAGATCCCCACCCGGTCGCATACCTCCTGCACCTGATGGAGCAGGTGGCTGGAGAGAAGCACCGTCACCCGCTGCTCCTCGGCCATCGTGCGGATCAGGGCGAGCACCTCGGCCACCCCCTCCGGGTCGATGGCAATGGTGGGCTCGTCCAGGATCATCACCTCGGGATCCTTCACCAGCGCGTCGGCGATCCCCAGGCGCTGGCGCATGCCCCGGGAATAGGTCCCCACCCGGTGGTCGGCGGCGTGGGCCAGGCCGGCCTGCTCGAGCAGGGCCGCCAGGCGGTCCTCGGCGGCCTGAGACGGCAGCCCGTTCAGCCGGGCGGTGTAGCGAAGGTTCTCCCGCCCGCTCATGCCCTCGTAGAAGCCGACGTTGTCGGGCAGGTAGCCGACCCGTCGCTTCACCTGCAGGGGCTGGCGGGTGGGGTCGAGGCCCACCACCTCGGCCTTGCCCTCGGTGGGCTCTGACAGCCCGAGCAGCATGAGGATGGTGGTGGTCTTGCCGGCCCCGTTCGGTCCGAGCAGCCCGAACACCTCCCCCCGACGCACCTCCAGGTTGAGCCGGTCGACGGCGGTCAGCTCCCCATACCGCTTGGTGAGGTCCTTGGTGCGGATGACCGCCGTGACAGCCATGGGCTCAGCGGCGGCCGTAGCGGCGGAACACCCAGCCCAGCCCGACCAGGACGGCGGCGATGAGCGCCAACCCGATCAGCCCGAAGAAGGGGGAGGTCTCCACCGTGGTCCGGAGCTCGATCCGGTCGTCGGCCTCGGCCACGCCGGCCTCGATGACCACCGAGTAGTCGCCCGCCACCGCTTCCCCCGACGGCTGGATGGTGGCGGTGACCTGAGCCGGCTCGGGCCCGGGCGGGATCTGCTCGACGACCTCCGGCTGGAAGGTGACCTCCCATCCGGCCGGGGGGGTGGAGGAGAGCTGCAGACCGACCAAGGGAGCGGTCCCGTCGTTGAAGATCAGCAGTGGCACCTCGGTCGAGCCGCCCGATCGCACCTGGGCGTTCAGCCGCTGGTCGGGGGTGGTGAGAGTGAGGGCGAAGTTGCCGGTGATCTCCACCTCCAAAGTGGCCTCGACGGTCTTGCCGCCTCCCACCGCCCTGACCATCACCTGATAAGTGCCCGCCGGGGCGTCGTCGGGCGGGTCGACGTCCGCCCTGATCCCGGCCGTCTCCCCGGCCGCCACCGATGCGGTGGCCGCCTGCGTCTCGGCCGAGGGGTGGACGTCGATCAACCAGCCCTCTGGGCCCTGGCCCTGGAGGCTGAAGGCGATCTCTCCGGGGGTGTCGTTGGTGAGGTCCAGGTCGAACGGGAAGGTGCGGTCCGAGGCGCCCCGCAGGCTGGGGAACTCCGTCTCCAGCGTGACACTCCCGGCAGCCGCTTCCGCCACCCGCAGCCGAAGCGCAAGGACGTCGGACCCTGCGGCGCCGGCGGCGTTGATCACCACCTGGTAGTCGCCCTCGGCGGCTTCGGCCGGGACCTCCACCTCCAGGGTGAGAGCGGGGGGCTCCTCAGCGTCGGGGGTCACCGCGTCCACCACGAAGCCGCCTCCGCGGATGGTGGTGGCCCATCCTTCGGGGGCCTCGGTGACCTCCAGGTCGACCGGCTCCCCGGCCGGAGCGGACACCTCGAGATCGAAGGTGGCCGAGCCCCCGGCTTCGACGGCCACCGCCGGGTAGGGGGTGGTGATCTGCACCGGCCCTGGCTGCTGGGCGGCGGCCGGGAGAGGAGTGGCGCTCACCACCAGGAGGGCGCCGAGCAGGCCCTGGACACGCCTTGACAGAATGATCGACTGCATGGGCGGTCGGTCAGCATAGTGGAGCGGTGTTCGGCCGGGGACACCCACCGTGATAGATTGCCCGGGCAGAGGAGGGCCCGTGCCAAGGATCGAAGCCATACGGGCCCGCGAGGTCCTCGACTCCCGGGGAAACCCCACCGTCGAGGCCGAGGTGCTCCTGGCCGGCGGGGCGCTCGGCCGGGCGGCGGTCCCCTCCGGGGCGTCGACGGGGGCGCTCGAGGCGATCGAGCTTCGGGACGGCGGAGCCCGCTACGGCGGGAAGGGCGTGACGCGGGCCGTCCAGCACATCAACGAGACCATCGCCCCGGCGCTGGCCGGCATGGACGCCCTCGATCAGCCGGCCATCGACCAGGCACTGCGCGACCTGGATGGCACTCCCAACAAGGCCCGCCTCGGGGCCAACGCCCTCCTGGCCGTGTCGTTGGCGGTGGCCCGATCGGCCGCCGAAGGCCTCGGTCTCCCGCTCTTCAGGTACCTGGGAGGCCCGGCGGCTCGCACGCTCCCGGTACCCATGCTCAACCTCCTCAACGGGGGTGTGCACGCCGCCAACTCGGTGGACGTCCAGGAGTTCATGGTGGTGCCGGCCGGCCTTCCCACCTTCCGGGAGAGCCTGCGAGCCGGGGTAGAGGTCTACCACGCCCTGCACGGCCTGCTGGCCTCCCGCGGCTTGTCGACCAACGTGGGCGACGAGGGGGGGTTCGCCCCCGACCTGCCGGCCAACCGGGCCGCCCTCGAGGTACTGGTGGAGGCGGTGGAGCGGGCCGGTTACCGGCCCGGGGAGGAGGTCGCCCTGGCCGTGGACGTGGCGGCCACCGGGCTACGCCGGGAGGGTGGCTACCACCTCGAGGGGGAGGGGAGGAAGCTCTCCTCGGAGGAGATGGTGGGATGGCTCGGGGAGCTGGTGGAGGAGTTCCCGCTGGTCTCTATCGAGGATGGCCTGGCCGAGGACGACTGGGAGGGCTGGGCACTCTGCACCGAACGGCTCGGGGACCGGCTGCAGCTGGTCGGCGACGACCTGTTCGCCACCAACCCCGGTCTCCTGCGCCGGGGCATCGAGGAGGGCGTAGCCAACGCGGTACTGATCAAGCTGAACCAGATCGGCACGCTCTCCGAGACCTTCTCGACCACTGAGCTGGCTCAGGGAGCCGGCTACGGCCGGGTGGTGAGCCACCGTTCCGGGGAGACCGAGGACACCTTCCTCGCTCACCTGGCGGTGGCCACCAACGCCGGGCAGGTCAAGGCGGGCGCTCCGGCCCGGGGGGAGCGGACCGCCAAGTACAACGAGCTCTTGCGCGTCGAGGAGCAGCTCGGCGACCAGGCCCGCTTCGCCGGATGGGAGCCCTATCGGAAGGGCCGGGCTTGAGAGCCCGGGCGCTCACCACCCCGCTGGTGGCGGTACTGCTGCTGGTGGCGCTGGCCGGGGTGCTCACCTACGTGCTCCCCTTTCGCCAGATCATCGCCCAGGGGCGGGCGGTGGAGCTGTCGGAGCGAAAGCTGGCCGTGCTGCGGGAGGAGAACGCCCGCCTGGAGGCGGACGTGGCTGCCCTGCAGACCCCCACCGAGGTGGAGCGCATCGCCCGGGAGGACTACGGCCTGGTGCGACCGGGAGAGGTGGCCTACGTGGTGGTGACGCCCCGGGCACCGGCCAGGGAGGCGGTCGGCGCGGCGGACGGCCGGGCCGAGGATCCATGGGCGCCCCCCGACTGGGTCACCATGATCTGGGACTTCCTGACCGGTCGCGACCTGGTTCCCTGATGCCGGACGTCGACCAGGCCGTGGTGGCCGCTCAGCTCGAGCGTCCCCTCCGGGCCTCGGTGGAGGTGGAGTGGCGAGGTTGTCCCTTCGACCTACCGGTGGTGGTGCAGGTGCCGCCCATCCTCGACGACGGGACCCCCTTCCCGACCCGCCACTGGCTGAGCTGTCCCCTGGCGGTGCGGCGCATCGGTCGGCTCGAGTCGGCCGGAGGGGTGCGGTCGATGGAACGTCGCTCCCGGCACGACCCCGACTTCGGGCGGCGGCTGGCCGAGGCCCACCGCCGCTACGCCGAAGAGCGGGAGGCGGCCGCCCCCGAGCACGCCCACCTCCGGCCGTCCGGAGGGGTGGGCGGCGCCCGGGCCGGGGTCAAATGCCTCCACGCCCACTACGCCGACTACCGGGCCGGCCACGACAACCCGGTGGGGGAGGCGGTGGCGCCGTGGATCGAGCCCTTGAACTGCACCGTGCCCTGCGTCACCGAGAGGGAGGGCCGGGTGGCCCGCAACCCGGATTGGCGAGAGCCCGCTTGAGGGTCGCCGCGGTCGATATCGGCACGAACTCGGTCCGTCTGCTGGTGGCCGGCCCAGGCCGGCGCTGGCTGGAGCGGCGGGTCAGGGTGGTCCGGCTGGGTGAGGGGGTAGACGAGACGGGCCGGCTCGCCGAGGCGGCCATCACGAGAGCCGTGTCCGTGCTGGAGGAGTACGGGGAGGCCATCCGTCGGTGGGACGTGAAGCGAGCGGAGGCGGTGGCCACCTCGGCGCTGCGGGACGCCGAGAACCGGGAGGAGTTCCTGGCTCTCGCCGAGCGGGCCCTGGGCGTCCGGCCGGAGGTGATCGACGGCGCGGAGGAAGCCTCGCTGGCCTTCCGGGGGGCGCTGGCCGGGCTGGCCGGGCACCCACCGCCGTTCCTGGTGGTGGACGTGGGGGGAGGAAGCACCGAGTTCGTCTTCGGCTCCGGCTCTCCCGAGTACTCGCTGAGCATCGACATCGGGTCGGTGCGCCTCACCGAGCGGGCGCTGCCCGACCGTCCTGCTCCCCAGGGCCGGCTCGAGACCGCCCGCCGCCTGGTAGGGGAGCTGTTCGCAGGGCTTGAGCTGCCCGGAAGCCCGGCCACGGTGGTCGGGGTGGCCGGCACCTTCACCAGCCTGGCGGCCATCGCCCTCGAGCTGTCGGAGTACGACCCGCAGGCGGTGCACGGTACGAGGCTCTCGGCGGAGCAGCTGGCAGGGCTGGTCGATCGGCTGGCCGCCATGACGGTCGAGGAGACGGCCGCCATCCCATCGCTCGACCCGGCCCGGGCGCCGGTGCTGCTGGGGGGAGCGGTGGTGGCCCAAGGAGCACTCCGCCGGGCCGGTGCCGCGCAGGTGGTGGTATCCGAGAGCGACCTGCTGGACGGGGTAGCGTCCGGGCTGCTGGGTATATAGGCCGGCAGCGACCAGAGGAGGCGCCTGTGGACAGGGACAAGCTCATCGAGCTCATGAACGAGGACCTGGGCACCGAGTTCCAGTCGATCGTCCAGTACGTGCAGCACATCGCCACCATCAAGGGGGTCGGCTACCAGACCTTCATCCAGGAGTTGCGCAGCCATCTCAGCCAGGAGCTGGCGCACGCCACCACCCTGGCCGAGCAGATCGATTTCCTGGGAGGCGTTCCGTCTACGGAGGTGCCCGAGGTACTCAGCGAGACGGGGGCCGAAGCCGCCCTGGAGCTCGACCTCGAGCTCGAGGAGCGCCAGCTCGAGCGCTATCGGGAGCGGATCACCCAGGCCACCGACCTGGGCCTCCCCGACGTGGCCGAGGCGCTCCGCCCCCTCCTCGAGCAAACCCAAGACCACGTCCGGGAGCTGCAAGGAGTGCTTGGGAGGTAGCCCAGCGGAGAACCTAAGGCTTGGCAGTACCGAAACGGTACAAAACTGCCCAAGAAATGCTCCGCTGAGGCCGGGGTATCCTCAGGATCGCCCGGGTGCCGGAACTGGCTTTACGGAAGGCACTTAAACTGCCTCGGATCGCAAGATCCATGTGGGTTCGAGTCCCACCCCGGGCACCCAAGTAATCAATTGATATCTTGACAATGCTCCTGGCGAGGGCCATACTGCCGCGATGGACAAGCCCAAGAGCGCCCTGTACGACGGCTTCGCCTGGGTGGGGCAGGCGCTGGCCAGCGGCCGCCGGGTGGAGATTCTCGACCTGCTCGCTCAGGGGGAGCGCTCTGTGGATGAGCTCGCCGGGGCGCTCGGCCTCAGCGAGGCCAACTGCTCCCAGCACTTGCAGGTCCTGAAGGGCGCCGGGCTGGTGGCCGGGCGGCGCGAGGGGATCCGCGTCTTTTATCAGCTGGCCTCTCCCGAGGTCCTCGCCTTGCTCAATCTCCTCCGGGACGTCGCCCGTGACCACTCGGCGGAGGTCCGGGCGCTGGCCGAGCGGTACCTGGGGGGAGAGGTGGAGGCGCTGACCGGCCGGGAGTTGCGGAGCCGGCTTCGCCGTGGCGACGTGGTGGTGGTCGACGTGCGACCCGAAGAGGAGTACCGAGCGGGACACATCCCAGGGGCCCGTTCGGTTCCCATCGAGGAGCTGGAGGCCCGGCTGGCAGAGATCGGCGACCAGCATGAGGTGGTGGCCTACTGTCGGGGCCGCTTCTGCGCCTATGCCCACCAGGCGGTGCGGCTCCTGACCGCGGCCGGTCACCGGGCTCGGCGACTGGAAGGGGGACTGCCGGAGTGGCGCCTGGCCGGCTTCCGGGTGGAGTCGTGATGGAGATCCTCCCTCTGGTCGACGAGGGCCTGGGCAACAGCTCCTATCTGGTCGGTCTCGAGGACGGCCGGGCGCTGGTAGTCGATCCGCTGCGTGACCCGAGCCCGTACCTGGCGCAAGCCGAGCGGCGCGGCTGGCGCATCACCCACAGTCTCGAGACTCACCTGCACGCCGACTTCGTCTCCGGAGGCCGAGAGCTGGCCGCCCGAGGAGCTGAGTTGGTGGCCCCCGCCCAGGCCGGCCTGGAGTTCCCCCACCATCCGCTGGGACCCGAGGATGAGCTGGAGCTGGGCGGGCTCACCCTGCGGGCCCTCGGGACACCCGGTCACACCCCCGAGCATCTGGCCTATCTGCTGGTTGACGGCGATCGCCCGCGGGCCCTCTTCTCGGGCGGAAGCCTGCTGGTGGGATCGGTGGCCCGCACCGATCTCATCAGCCCCGATCAGACCGAACCGCTCAGCCGGGCGCTCTTTCACACCCTGCGCCGGGAGATCCTGGCACTCCCCGATGAGCTGGCGGTCTACCCGACCCACGGGGCGGGATCGTTCTGCACCACCGGTGGAAGCGGGGAGCGGACCACCACCATCGGACGGGAGCGGGCCACCAACCCGTTGCTTCGTATCGACGACGAGGACACGTTCGTGGCGACGCTCCTGGGAGGCCTGGGTACCTTCCCCCACTACTTCCTGAGGCTCCGGGAGGTCAACCGGCGCGGACCGCGGGTGTACGGCGACCACCCGCCGGAGCTCAAGGCACTCTCCGTGGAGGAGGTCCGATCTCTCCTGGCCGAGGGCGCCGAGCTGATCGACGTCCGCCCCGGCCCGGAGTTCGCCGCCGGCCATATCGGCGGGGCGCTCTCCATCGCCCTCCGGGACGCCTTTCCGGCCTGGCTGGGCTGGCTGGTATCGGAAGACCGGCCGCTGGTCTTCGTGCTGGGTGAGACGCAGGACCGCCGGGAGCTGGTCGGTCACTGCCTCAAGATCGGCTACGAGGAGCTGGCCGGCGAGCTGTCCGGCGGCATGGAGGCCTGGCAGGCGGCCGGCCTGGCACTCCGACAGATCAGCCTGGCCGGGCCGGGTGAGCTGGGTGAAGGGACCGTCCTCGACGTCCGGCAGGCCGACGAGTTCTCGGCCGGCCACATCCCGGGCGCCACTCACGTGGAGCTGGGCAGCCTGACTCCGTCCGGTCCATCGCTGCCGCACGGTCCGCTGACCCTGCACTGCGCCTCCGGGGCCCGAGCCATGACCGGGGCCAGCCTGCTGGAGCGCCAGGGGCGGCGGGAGGTGTGGGTGATGCCCGGAGGCCCGGGCGACTGGAGCTCCGCCACCGGGGAGCGCCTCGAGGTCGGGGGGTGAACCGGCCCGCCCTCGGGCTGCGGGCCAACCTGGCCCAGTTCTCACTGCTGGTCGGGTTGACGGCCCTGGTGGGAGGGATGGTGGGCCAGGAGCGCACCGTCCTCCCGCTCTTGGCAGAGGAGGTGTTCGGCCTGACCTCCTTCGTGGCGATCCTCACCTTCCTGACCGCCTTCGGGCTGGTCAAGGCGGCTACCAATCTCGTCGCCGGTACCCTCTCCGATCGCTGGGGCCGCAAGCCGATCCTGGTGGCGGGGTGGCTGGTCGGCCTGCCGGTCCCGCTGCTCCTCATCTGGGCCCCGGCCTGGGGATGGGTGATCCTGGCCAACGTGCTCCTGGGGCTCAATCAGGGGCTGACCTGGTCGACGGCCGTGATCATGAAGATCGACCTGGCCGGTCCCAGGCGGCGGGGGCTGGCCGCCGGGCTGAACGAGGCGTCCGGCTACGGAGCGGTGGCTTTGACCGCCTG
The DNA here is from genome assembly GCA_050742155.1 of Acidimicrobiia bacterium. GTDB lineage: Bacteria > Actinomycetota > Acidimicrobiia > Spongiisociales > JALYHC01 > JBOGFC01. Next base: position 13,025 of record JBOGFC010000099.1, on the reverse strand, counting down.
GGCCACCGGCCTGCTGGCCTCCCGGTACGGCCTGCGACCCGAGCCGTTCTACCTGGGCCTGGCCTATGCCGGCCTGGGCCTGGGTCTCTCGGCCCTGGTGGTGCGCGAGACCCGAGACCACGCTCATTTCGAGGAGGCCGGAGGGGTCGCTTCGGTGGGGAAGGTGCTGGTCGCCACCAGCTTCGGCGACCGGGCGCTGTCGGCTGCCAGCCAGGCCGGGCTGGTGAACAACCTCAACGACGCGGTGGCCTGGGGCCTTTTCCCGCTGCTGTTCGCCAGGGGGGGCCTCTCGGCGGGGGCCATCGGCCTGCTGGTGGCGCTCTACCCGGCGGTGTGGGCCACCGGGCAGCTCCTGACGGGCCCGCTCTCCGACCGTCTGGGGCGCAAGCCGTTGATCGTCTGGGGCATGGCGGTACAAGCGGCCGGGCTGGGCTGGGTGGGGGCCTCCCATACCTTGGCTCCCTGGGCGCTCGGCTCGGTGCTGCTGGGGGCCGGGACGGCACTCGTCTACCCGACACTGCTGGCGGCGGTGGGGGATGTGGCCCACCCCAGGTGGCGTGCCTCGGCACTGGGGGTCTACCGGTTCTGGCGTGATCTGGGGTTCGCGGCCGGCGGCCTGCTCATAGGCGTGGCTGCCGACCTGATGGGGCTGCGGGCCGCGGTGTGGGTGGCGGCCGTGCTGACGGCCGCCTCGGGGCTGGTGGTGGTGGTCCGGATGTACGAGACGAGGCCCCGAGCCCCGCTACTCCCCCCGTAGCTCGGCGGTGGCACCCGCCACAAAGCTCTCCCGGAGCCCCTCATCGGGAATCGAAGCGGCCAGGACCTCGATGATCTCCGCGGCTCGAGCCAGGTGCTGCTCGCCTTCTTCTGCTCTGCCGGCGGACCTGAGGAGACCCCCCAAGGTGCTGCGGGCCTGCCACTCCAGGCCGAGCAGGCCCGATCGCTCTGCCACCGCTACCGCCTCCCTCAGGAGCGCCTCCGTCTGAGTCGAGTTGGCCACGCCCAAGAGCAATAACCCGTGGGCCAGGTGCTCGACCCATCCGGCGGCCCGGGCGGCCGCCACCAGGGGTGCGAGGATGGCCTGGGCACCTGTCAGATCACCCCGGGCCAGGTGGAGGCGGGCAACCGCCGTGTGGGCGTCGGCCCCATAGAGGAACGTCGCCCCCGGGGGGGCGGAAAGCTCCCGCAAGAGGCTCTGGGCCGTATGTAGGTGTTCGGGGTAGGCATCGTGGTCTTCGCGGAGCCACTGAGCCCAAGCCAAGTGGCCGGCGCAGCGCACCAGCTGGGTTCTTATCCGGGACCGGCGAGCGGCCGCCATGCCCCGCTCCAGGTGGGGGATGGCCTCCTCGGGCGCCCGCAGCTCGAGGAGAATGGCACCCAGGTTGGCTTCCGCCCAGGCCCGCCACCAGCCGCTGTCGAGCTCGTCGGCCAGTGCCACCGCCGCCCGGCCTTGCTCCAGCGCGTCTCCGTAGGCCCCGCGGCTTCGGTGGGTCCAGGCCAGCATGGCTCGCAGCAACGGCTCGTCGGCCCGGAACCCGCCCCGCTCGTTGATCGTCAGCGCCTCGTCCAGCCGCCCCAGCGCCTCATCCCAGCGCCCTCCGGCGGCGGCTTCCACCGACCACTCGGCCAGCACGAACTGCAGGTACCACAGGTCGTCGGTGCGGCGCAGGATCTGTTCCAGCTCGGGGACGAGCCGGCGCACGCTCGGGAAGTCTCCCAGATACGTATTGATCAGCTTGAGACCGTCCATCGCCCTGGCGCGGAGACGCTCGTCTCCCGCTCCCTCCGCGAGCGCCAGCGCCCGCTGGGCCTGGTCGAGCGCTCGGTCGAGCCGCAGTTGGTTGGCATGGTGGATGGCGAGGCGGTTGAGAAGGCTCACCTCTCCGGCCTGATCCCCCAGCCGCTCGGCCAGGTCGAGAGCCGCCTCGAAGGACTCTTGGGCCGCCCGCCCCCGGCCCGGAAATTCCACCTCCAGGACGGCCAGCTCTTCCAATGCCTGCATCTCGCCGGCGCGGTCCTCGATGGCCTGCGCCCCTTCCAGAGCCGCCTGGAGGTCGACTTGAGCACGGTCGGCTTCCCCGGTCGCCCGCCACAGTCGCCCCCGTCCCAGACGGGCCTTGGTCGTGGTGCGGCGGGCCTCCTCAGTGTCCAGCGAGGCGCCCCGCTCCAGCGCAGCTGAATAGTGAGCCCGGGCGGCATCGACGGCGTGGATGCGCCAGGCTTCCTCGGCCGCCATGTACTGGTAGGGGAGGGCACGCTCGGCGTCCCCGGCCTCTTGCCAGTGGTGGGCCAGCTCGCCGGATACCTCGGGCAGGCTGTCGGCGAAGATCCGTTCCATGGCCTGGGCGGCCGCGTGGTGCAGCCGCCGGCGCCGTTCGGAGACCAGCGTCCGGTAAGCGGCTTCCTGAATCAGGCCGTGATGGAACCGGTACTCGGGATGGGGCCAACGCCGGGCCTGCCGCAGCAGGTCGAGGCGCTGCAACTCACCGAGGACCTCTTCCAGCTCTGGGCCTTCCCCTAGCCCCTCGAGCACCTGGATGCTCCATTGCCGGCCCAGGACCGAGGCGGCCGTGAGGACCTCACGACAGCGGGCGTCGAGGCGGTCGATGCGGCTGACGATGACCTGCTCGACCGTGTGGGGGATTTCAGTGGGGACCTCATGGTCGAACCTCCACCCACCATCGGAGCGCACCAGCGCCCCGGCGGTCATCAGCGACCGGACCAGCTCCTCGAGGTAAAAGGGATTGCCCTCCGCGACCTCGAGGAGGCGACGGGAGACCTCGGCCGGCAGCACGTCGGCGCCCGCTAGGAGCTGCAGCATCCGGAGATCGGCATCACCGCGCAGCGGCTCGAGCCTGACCTCGCGGGCGCGATGAGCGAGATCGCGGAACACCGCTTCCCTGACGGCCCAGGAAGGGTGCCCCCGTTCCGGACGGAGGGCCAACACGACGGAGACCGCCGCCCGTTCGGTGACCGGCAGGAGACGCTCCAGCAACTCGAGCGAATCCGGGTCGGCCCAGTGCAGGTCGTCGATGGCCACTGCCACCGGCCCCTCGCCGGCCAGCCGCTCGAGGAGGTTTCCCAGGGCGGCCGGGATGGCCTGCTGGATGGCCTCGGGGGGTCCGGGCCCACCAGGTTCGCCCTCGACGCCGAGCACGGCTTCCAGCGCCGGTAAGGCCTGGGGGGCGCCCTCGGGTATCAGCCTCTGCATGGCGGCCCGCAGGGTGACTCGGGCGCGGAGGTGAGGCTGGTTCGGGGAAGTCCCCAGCCACTGGAGGAGGAGCTCGCGGAACGGCCAATACGGGAGCCGCCGACCGTAGGAGAGGCATCTTCCCTCCAGCCAGAGTCCCCGCCCCAGCTTCGCGAAACGCTCCCGCAACTCGGCCAGCAGCCGGCTCTTTCCCACCCCGGCCTCTCCCGCTACGAAGAGGACACCTCCCACCCCGGCCGAGAGGCTCGCCAGCAGCTCCTCGAGGATGGCCAGCTCGTGGTCCCTTCCGACCAGCTCCACCTCGAGTCCCTGGATGCCGCGCAGCTTGGCCTTTTGGGGACGTATGGACAAGGCGGGGCTGGCGACGATCGCCAGGCGCTTTCCCTTGAGCGTCACCGGGCGTGCCTCGCCCCACTCGAAGAGGGGTTCGACGAGACGGCGGGTGGCCTCACTGGTCAGCACGGCCCCGGCATCGGCCACCGCCTGGAGCCGGGCGGCGGAGTTGATGGCGTCGCCCTTCGCCTGGTATTGGGTCTGGCCACCGATCGAGAGCGGGCCCACCACCACCGGGCCGGTATGGATGCCCACACGGACCCGGAGCGGATCCACCTCCCAGGCCCGGGCGACCTCCTCTCCGTAAGCCGAGGTCGCCTCCACGATGCGCAGCCCCGCCCGGACGGCCCGGTCCGGGTCGTCCTCGTGAGCCCGAGGAGCGCCGAAGAGGGCGAAGATCCCATCGCCGGCCACTCCCATGAGGGTCCCGCCGAATTCGTCCACCGCGGCCACCATGTGCGCCACCGCTTCTTCCACCACGACCTTGAAGTGCTCAGGCTCGAGTCGCTCGCCGAGGGCCGTGGAGCCGACCAGGTCGGCGAAGAGGGCGGTGGCCACCTTGAGCTCCTCGCCGGATGCCCACATCTCCTCGGGCTCGCGGGAGGGATCACTCCCCCTCCCTTGGGGAGGGGGTTGGGGGGAGGGCTCGGCAACCCCGGCGAGCTCGGGGGCCTGGCCGAGGATGGCCTCCTCGAGGTTTCGGAGCTCGGGGCCCGGGTCGAGCCCGAGCTCCTCCCGCAAGGTGGCCTGGACGGTCTGGTAGGCGCGCAACGCATCGGCCTGCCGCCCGGACCGGTAGAGGGCCAGCATCAGCTGGGCCCAGAGCCGTTCCCGCAGGGGATGCTCCCGGACCCAGCTCTCGAGCTCCCCCACCAGTCCGGCGTGGCGGCCCAGGGCGAGGTCCGCTTCGATCCGATCCTCCACGGCCGCAAGGCGCAGCTCCTCCAGGCGAGCAGCCTCGCCCTCGGCGAAGGGCCGGTAGGCGAAGTCGGCCAGCGCCGGGCCCCGCCACAGGGCGAGCCCTTCCGCGAGCACCTCCGCAGCCTGCTCGAACCTGCCCAATCGCAGGGCCGAACGCCCCTCTGCGGCCAGTGCCTCAAAGCGCGGCGCGTCGCGGCTTTCGGGCGGCACCAGGAGGACGTATCCGGGGGAACGGGTCACCAGCACCTCGCCGGGGGCGCCGGGGGGGCGATCCGGCTCGAGCAGCTTGCGAAGCTTGGAGATGTGCACCTGAAGGGCGTGGGGAGCCGTCTTGGGCGGCTGCTCGCCCCAGAGGTCATCGAGGAGGCGGTCCGTGGAGACCACCCGGTTGGCCTGGATGAGGAGGACGCAGAGCACCGCCCGCTGCTGGGTGGGCCCGAGATCGAGGGAGCGGCCGTCACGGGCCACCTCCAGTGGCCCCAGCATCCTGAACTCGAGCGTCATCCCTTCGTTGAGGCTAGTGACGGCTCGTTGAGCGTTGGCCCACGTCGTCGTTGAGGGCGATCGTGCATAGTGGCTGCCATGAGAGAGCGAGCAGCGTTGTGGGCCAACCTGGGGGCGGCCACCGCCGCCGTCCTCTTGGGTGCCTCGGTTGTGGCGGTTCGCGTGGCGGTGCAGGAGATCCCTCCCCTGAGCCTGGCTGTGCTGCGTACCGGCCAGGGAAGCCTGGTCTTGGTGGGCGTGCTCCTCCTGACCGCACCGCACCTGCTCAGGGTGCCGCGGCGCAGCCTCCCCCTGCTGGCACTGCTGGGGGTGATCCTCTTCTCTCTGGTCACAGTCCTCATCAACGCCGGCCTGCGTCTCACCGAAGCCTCGCGAGGCGCCTTGATGCTGGCCACCATGCCGATGTGGAGCATGTGGCTGGGCCGGGTGGCGGCGCGGGAGCGCCTGACGGCCCGGCAGGCGGGAGGGGTGGTGCTGACTTTCTTGGGGGTGGCTCTGACTCTGGCGGAACGAGGTCTGGTCCTCTCGGGGGATGGCCGGGCGCTCCTCGGGGACGGACTGATGTTGGTGACCGCCTTCCTGGGAGCGCTCTATAGCGTGCTCTCCAAGCGAGCCCTGGTCCGTCACTCCGCCATCACCGTGACCACCTATGCCATGACGATCGGGACGCTCTTCCTGGTGCCGGCCGCCTGGGCGGAGGGCCTCTGGCCGGCGATCCGGGGACTGGACGGCTCGCTGCTGGGGTTGGTGCTCTTCCTGGGCATCGGGGGAGGAGCCGCGGCCTTCTTCCTGATCAACTGGGCACTCTCGCGCCTCACCCCCACGCAGGTGACCGTCTACCTGAACCTCAACCCGATGGTGGCCACCCTGCTGGGGGCGCTGTTGTTGGCGGAGCGCCTCACTGGGGTCTTCTTGTTGAGCCTGGGGGCCGTCATAGGGGGCGTGTTCCTGGTCAACCGGCGGGCAAGGCTCCGCACTCCGGGGATCGTTGTTGCGCCGGCGAGGGGGACCGCGCCATGAGAGCGCGCTACCCGGACCAGGAAGGGTACGTCGAGCGAGACGGGGTCAAGGTCTACTACGAGGTGTACGGCGAGGGGGAGCCGACCGTCTTGCTCCTGCCCAGCTCGCCGATCGTGCACTCCCGGCAGTGGAAGGGGCAGATCGCCTTCCTTTCCCGCCGATTCCGGGTGGTCACCTTCGACGGGCGGGGCAACGGGAGATCGGACCGTCCCACGACGGCCGAGGCCTACAGCGACCGGGAGATCGTGGCCGACGCGGTAGCCGTCATGGACGCCACCGGCACCGAGCAGGCGGTGGTCGTGTCGCTCTGCCACGCGTGGGAGGCCTTCCCCCTGGCGGCGACGCATCTGGAGCGGGTGGCGGGCATGGTGGCCATCGCCCCTGGGATTCCGAACTTGACGCCGGTCCACCCGAACCGGGCCGCGTACGCGGGGCGGTTCGACGAGGTTCTCGACACCGAGGAGGGTTGGGCCAAGAGCAACCGCCACTACTGGCTGCGGGACTGGCCAGGCTTTGTGGAGTTCTTCTTCGGCCAGTGCCTTCCTGAGCCTCACTCCACCAAGCAGCTCGAGGACATCGTCGGTTGGGCGCTCGAGACCACGCCTGAGGCAATGCTGCTCGCCCACGATGCCCCACTCTCCGTGGAGTCGAAGGAGGAGGCCGAGGAGCTGTGCCGGCAGGTGCGCTGCCCGGTGCTCGTCATCCACGGAACGGAAGACAGCTGCCAGCATGTCTCCCGGGGCGAGGCAGTGGCCCGCCTCACCGGAGGGGGACTTGTCGTCCTCGAAGGCTCCGGCCACATCGCGCCCGCCAGGGATCCCGTCAAGGTCAATCTCCTCATCAAGGACTTCGTCCAGTTGCTGGGGCCGCCCGCGGCATCCCCCTCCCCGACCCTCGCCCAAAGGGGGAGGGAGAAAGCGGCCTCCCCGACCCTCCCCCAAAGGGGAAGGGAGAACGGAGCGGCCGGAGAGATCCGCTGGACCAGGGGGAGGTCACGCCGCCAGCGAGCCCTCTACCTCTCCTCCCCGATCGGGCTGGGCCACGCCCAGCGGGACGTGGCGATCGCCGAGGAGCTGCGCAAGCTGCACCCCGACTTGGAGATCGACTGGCTGGCTCAGCACCCCGTCACCCAGGTGCTGGAGTCCCGGCGAGAGCGCATCCACCCGGCCAGCGCCTTGCTCGCCAACGAGTCGGCCCACTGGACATCCGAGTCGGGCGAGCACGACCTGCACTGCTTCCAGGCCTTGCGGCGCATGGACGAGATCCTGCTGGCCAACTTCATGGTCTTCCACGAGGTGGTGGAGGCAGAAGCTTACGACCTGGTGGTGGGCGACGAGGCCTGGGACGTCGACTACTTCTGGCACGAGAACCCGGAGCTGAAGCGGACCGCCTTCGCCTGGATGACCGACTTCGTGGGGTTCTTGCCCATGCCCGACGGTGGTGACCGAGAGGCCTTCCTCACCGCCGACTACAACACCGAGATGATCGAGCAGGTGGCCCGCTACCCCAGGCTGCGAGATCGGTCGATCTTCGTCGGCAGCCCGGAGGACATCGTCCCCGACCGCTTCGGGCCCGACCTGCCCGCGATCCGGGAGTGGACCGAAGCCCACTACGACTTCTCGGGATACGTCACCGGCTTCGACCCCGCCGAGCTGGCCGATCGGGACGCTCTGCGGGTCGAGCTGGGCTACCGGCCCGACGAGCTTGTATGCGTGGTCACCGTGGGCGGCTCGGGTGTGGGGGAGCACCTGCTCCAGCGGGTGATCGCCGCCTATCCGGAGGCCAGTCGGCTGGTGCCGGGCCTCCGCATGATCGTGGTGACCGGACCCCGGATCGATCCCGCCTCCCTGGTGACCCCCGACGGGCTGGAGGTGCGAAGCTACGTCCCGCAGCTCTACCGGCACCTGGCCGCCTGCGACCTGGCAGTGGTGCAGGGTGGCCTCACTACTTGCATGGAGCTCACCGCCTCGAAGCGTCCTTTCCTCTACTTCTCCCTCCGGCACCACTTCGAGCAGAACTTCCATGTCCGCCACCGCTTGGAACGGTACGGGGCGGGACACCGCATGGATTACGCAAAGGCCACCCCGGATGTGATCGCCCACGCCATGGCCGAGGAGATCGGGCGGGAGCCTTCGTACCGCGACGTGGAGACCGATGGGGCGGCCCGGGCGGCCGTCCTGATCGGGGACCTGTTGTGAGAGCCCGGGAACCCGACCGGGAGGGCTACGTCGAGGGAAACGGGGTGAAGATCTTCTACGAGGTCTTCGGCCAAGGAGAGCCGACCCTGCTGCTCCTCCCCACGTGGATGGTCATCCATGCGCGCTTTTGGAAGGCTCAGGTCCCCTACTTGGCCAGGCACTACCGCGTCATCACCTTCGATCCGCCCGGCAACGGCCGCTCTGATCGGCCCACCGAGCCGGCCGCTTACGGCGTGGAGGCCCACACCGCCTACGCCCTGGAGGTCCTGGAAGCCACCGGAACCCAGGCGGCTGTGCTGGTCTCGCTCTCGGCCGGGTCGATGTGGGCCCTCCAACTCATGGCCGACCATCCGGAGCGGGTCCTCGGCAGCGTCTTCATCGGTCCTGCTGCCCCCCTGACACCGCCGCGGCCGGAGCGAGCCTTCATCCGGGAGGCCTTCGACCAGCCGTATCCCCATCTGCCCGCCTCGGCGGTCGGGCTGGGAGCTCGTGATCCGGACCGGCATTGGGCCAAGTACAACCGCCGCTACTGGCTCGACCACCAGGAAGACTTCCTGTGGTTCTTCTTCGGGAAGTGCTTCACCGAGCCGCACTCCACCAAGCCGATCGAGGACTGCGTGGGCTGGGGGCTGGAGACCACCGGCGACCTGTTGGGAACCGACGCCAATGCCCCGACTCCCGACCCGGAGACCTTTAGCGAGTGGGCCCGCCGGGCGGCCTGTCCGGTGCTGGTGATCCAGGGCGACGAGGACGCCCTCATTCCCCACGAGCGCGGCCGGCTGCTGGCCGAGCTCACCGGCGGCACGCTGGCCACCATCGAAGGCGGCGGCCACATCCCGGACGCCCGCGATCCGGTCAAGGTCAACCTCTTGATCCGAGACTTCGTCGAGTTGCTACCCCCCTCCCCGGCCCTCCCCCGCAAGCGGGGGAGGGGTGCGGCCAGAGAGGTCCGCTGGACTCGAGGAAGGTCGCGCCGCAAGCGAGCCCTCTACATCTCCTCGCCGATCGGTCTCGGCCACGCCCAGCGGGATGTGGCGGTGGCCGACGAGCTCCGCCGGCTCCATCCCGACCTGGAGATCGACTGGCTGGCCCAACACCCGGTCACGGCCGTGCTGGACGCCCGCGGGGAGCGCATCCACCCGGCCAGCGCCTTCCTGGCCTCGGAGTCGGCCCACATCACCGACGAGTCGTCCGAGCACGACCTGCACTGCTTTCAGGCCTGGCGCCGCATGGACGAGATCCTGCTGGCCAACTTCATGGTCTTCGAAGATCTGATCGAGGCGGAGACCTACGACCTGGTGATCGGGGACGAGGCCTGGGACGTCGACTACTTCCTGCACGAGAACCCCGAGCTCAAGCGGACCGCCTACGTCTGGTTCACCGATTTCGTGGGCTGGTTGCCGATGCCCGACGGGGGCGCGCGGGAGGCCTATCTGGCGGCCGACTACAACGCCGAGATGATCGAGCAGATCGCTCGTTACCCTCGCCTCCGGGACCGGGCCATCTTCGTCGGCAGCCCTGAGGACATCGTCCCCGACCGTTTCGGTCCCGACCTTCCCCTCATCCGAGAGTGGACCGAGGGCCACTACGACTTCTCGGGCTACATCACCGGCTTCGATCCCGAGGAGCTGGCCGACCGAGATGCCCTGCGGGCCGAGCTGGGCTACCGGCCGGACGAGCGAGTGTGCCTGGTGACGGTGGGCGGCTCGGGGGTGGGGGAGCACCTGCTCCGGCGGGTGACGGCCGCCTATCCGCTCGCCGCCGAGATGGTCCCCGGACTGCGCATGATCGCCGTGGCCGGGCCGCGCATCGACCCTGCCTCGCTGGAAGCTCACCCGGGCCTGGAGGTGCGCGGCTACGTCCACCAGCTGTACCGCCACCTGGCGGACTGTGACCTGGCGGTCGTGCAGGGAGGCCTCACCACCTCTATGGAGCTGACCGCCAACCGCCGGCCCTTCCTCTACTTCCCGCTTCGCCACCACTTCGAGCAGAACTTCCATGTGCGCCATCGCCTGGAAAGGTATGGGGCAGGGCGGTGCATGGACTACGCAACGGCCATCCCGGAGACGATCGCCCAGGCCATGGCGGAAGAGATCGGTCGGGAGCCGTCGTACCGGGACGTGGAGACCGATGGGGCCGCCCGGGCGGCGGCCCTGATCGGAGAGTTGCTGTGAGGTCCACGGGAAGGAGGTGATCGACAAGCCAGGTTCGCTCTATCCATCGCCGGGCAGTCCGGCTAGACGAGAAAGTGAGGAAGCTCATGCCGGTAGAGGGCATCAACCCCGGCCAGCTCGAGTCCTTCAACAAGGAGTACGCGGGCTCGCCATCCAGCTTCACGCTGGGGATCGAGGGAAAGACCATCTGGGAAGGACGAGGCCTGGGCAACCTGGGCAAGGTTGGACGCTGGACCCTCGGGGGCCAGCCGATCGAGAAGCCCACCCGGGACTTCTCTGTCCAATTGGGCTCCTGGAAGGAAGTGGGGGATGCCATCGGAGTGGAGGGCGCCGATGACCGCATTGAGCCGGTCGAGACGGCTCTCGTGGGACTGTCTTCCTGTGTGACTGAGGCCATCGTCCTCAATTGCGCCAGGACCGGGGTCGAGCTGGAGGGGCTGGAGGTGAAGGCCCACGCCGACGTCGATCCGGGGCCCATCGTGGGCGTCAAGGACCCCACCGATTGGGACGACACGCTGCAGAGCGTGCAGGTGGACGTCACGGCGCGGGGCGAGTTCTCGGATGAGGATCGTCGGATGATCGAGGAAGGAGCCAAGCGGTCGCCGGTGAATTACCTGTTCAGTCGGACCGGCCTGCTCCAGACTGCATTCCACTACGAGGGCGGGCGCGCCGATCCAGAGCCGCCAGTCGTTTGATGGGTGAGGCGGAGGGGTAAGCAAGCGGCCGAGCCAGAGAAAGGACCGGCCATGGACGAGAGCCGCAAGCTGCAGCTGGAAGGCCGCTGGGACCAGGCGCGGGGACGCGTCAAGGAGGCGTGGGGCGTCCTCAGCGACGATGACCTGGACCGCACCGAGGGCAAGTGGGATCAGTTGGTCGGCACCATCAAGGAGAAGACCGGCGAGAGCGCCTCGGCCATCGAGCGCAAGCTCGACGACATCCTGCGCTAGAACGGGGCCGGTGAGCATCACCGGCGGCTACCACCAGCGCACCAAGCACACGGCGGAGAGCGTCCGGGTGCCCCATCACCTCGATTGGGGCAACCGGCCGCTCTCCTTCAAGTTCTACCCGGGGGTGGAGCCCTTCCCGCTCCCTGTCGACCTGCCCGAGAGCACGATGCCGGCCACCGAGGTGTTGTCGGGGCGAACGGCTCCGAAAGCGGGGGCGGTCGACATCTTCCAGCTGGCCCGCCTGCTCTTCTTCTCAGCTGGGGTGACCCGTCGGGTGGGCCGGGGCGGCGGGACGACCTTCTTCCGGGCGGCCCCCTCCGCCGGGGCGTTGTATCCGATCGAGCTCTACGTCGTATGCCGGGAGCTGGCCGGGCTGGAAGCCGGCGTCTACCACTTCGGGCCCATCGACTTCGCCTTGCGCCGACTCCGGTCGGGAGACTGGCGGAGCGGGCTGGCGGACAGTCCGGTGGTCTTGGTGCTGACCGGCATCCCGTGGCGGACCACCTGGAAGTACCGGGAAAGGGGCTACCGCCACCTCTTCTGGGACTCAGGAGTCATCCTCGCCAATCTGTTGGCCGTGGCGGAGTCGGCCGGCCTACCGGCCACCGTCTTGGGCGGCTTCGTCGATGAACAGGTGGCCCGGCTGCTCGACCTCGGCGATCCGCTCGAATACCCACTGGCGCTGGTGGGCCTGGGTGAGCCGGAGGCTCGAGCTGAGGACGACACTTCCATCCCGGAGCCTCTCAGCCTGGAGGTGCAGCCCCTCTCCCCCCGGCCGGTCGGCTACCCGATGCTCGAGGAGACGCACCGGGCCGGGATGCTGGGGTCGGCGGCCGAGGTGGCGGAGTGGCGAGAGGCGGCCCGGGCCACCGGCCCGGTGGCGACCCTTGGCCATACCGAACCGCCGGCCGGACGAGGCATCGGGACCATCGAGGAGGTCATCCTCCAGCGGGGCTCGACCCGCCGCTTCAGCCGGGAGGAGATCTCCCAGCAGGCCCTGGCCTGGGCACTGGCCGTCGCCGGTCGCCCCGTGCCGGCCGACTTCGTGGCGCCCGACCGCTCGCTCATCGAGCGCTTCCTGACCGTCCACGCCGTCGATCAGGTGGCCACCGGGGCCTATCGCTGGACCCCGGATGGCCTGGAACCCATCCACCGCCAGGCCTCCCGGGAGCGGTCCGCCTACCTCTGCCTGGGCCAGGAGCTGGGAGGTGACGCGGCGGCCACCGTCTACCTGGCGGCCGACCTCGCTCCGATCCTCGGGGCCCTGGGGGACCGGGGGTACCGGATGGCACAGCTCGAGGCCGGGATCGTCTCGGGGCGGCTCCACCTGGCGGCGTATGCCATCGGCCTGGGGGCCACCGGCCTCACCTTCTTCGACGACGAGGTACGGGACCACTTCGGCACCGAGGCGGAGCCGATGCTGGTCACCGCCCTCGGGGTTCCGGCCTACCGGGCCCGGCGGGGCAAGCGTCCCGGAGAGGTGAGGCCCCTCCGGCTGGTCGCTTCCTGAGATCTATCCTAGTCCGCCAGGAGGTGGCCTTTCATGCCGGTCAGCATCGATCTCTCCGGGCGCCGGGCAGTGGTCACCGGGGCGGGCTCGGGGATCGGCCGGGCCGTGGCCGAGCGGCTGTCCGAGGCCGGGGCGGCGGTGGGAGTGGCCGACCTGCGCAAGGAGGCCGCCGAGGAGACCGTCGGGCGCATCGAGGGCCTCGGGGGC
>JBOGFC010000098.1:0-1560 GCA_050742155.1 Acidimicrobiia bacterium | reverse complement strand
ATGGGAGGTCGGCCGGCCGTAAACCCTCCAGACGCCGCAGGGCTGCGCCCGGGCGCGGCCCGTGCAGCGAGCCGATCGTCGAGCGGGCCGCCCGCCTGGCACGAACCGGGGGGAGGCCCCAGGTGTGGGCGGTCAGCCGGCCGGCCAGGTGTTCCGCCTCGGCCAGGGCGGCGGCCGCATCGCTGAGCGAGGGTATGGGCTCGGCCTCGGGGATCACGTCGAGTCCCAGCGCCCAGGGCAGGACCAGCTCTTCGCCGAGGGGACCCGGGAAGCGGACCGCCAGGCGGGCCACCCGGCGGGTCATCTGCCAGGTGAGGCCGTCCGGACTGCTCCGTGGTGGAGGCTCAGCGGGGCGGGGGCGCCGGCCACACTGCACGATGAACGGACCTTCGCCCGACCATAGCCACTCGAGTAGATCGTCCCCGGTCGCCCGTTGCACAGCCCGGGCGAGGTCGGCCAGCTCGCCGAGCGAACCATCCCCGATGAGATCGGCTTCCCCTTCCACTCCGTTCGAGCCGACTCGCACTCGCCAACCTCGCTCCCAGCCGGACATGAGGGCGGCGGGCGACCCGGACGTTCCCATCACCACCACCCCCCCGTCTCCATCCACCTCGGCCTTTCCCCCCGCCGCCGGCTTCAGCTCGGCTTGTACCAAAGCGGCGATGGGAGTCGTGCCCGGTGCCACTCCGGCCCGCTCCGCTCGTCGCAGCGCGTCCACGGTGAAGGCCGAGGCCCAGCATCCCCTCAGAGCCACCGCCACCTCCTCCGGACGGATCTCCAGGTAGGTGGCGAAGGCACCCGCCCAGTGTGACGAGACCTCCACCGGAGTGGAGGAGCGAACCGCCAGCCGGCCGCCCAACGCACGGCCCGCCTGTTCCAGCGCCTCCCCCAGTCCCGTCTCGAGCTCCATCCGGGCGATGGCCAGGCGAGCCCTTCCGCTGCCCCCTTCCTCGAGCAGCCGGCTCCCGAGGACCATGGCCGGCCGGCTCAGCTCCGCCGGCACTACGAACCCGTCCGGGACCGGCAGCCCGGCCCGAAAGGAGGCGGCCAGTCGGGCCGCCTTGTGCCCGACCACCTGCGGGTCCAGCGCCCGCTCGTCGGCCAGGGAGATCAAGCGCGCGATCAACCCACCACGGTGATCTCGTCGATCGGGAAGGTGGAGATCCGCTCACTGCCCGACTCGTTGACGATGAGCATCTCTTCCAGCCGCACCCCGAACTCGTGGACCTTACCGTGCTGGGTCTCCAAGGCGAACACCATCCCCTCCTGGATCTCCTGGGGATGGTCGAGCGACCAGATCCTCGAGATGACCGGCGGGTCGTACTGGGCCAGCCCCAGACCGTGGCCCCAGAGGTTGGCGGCCGCCTGGTCCTCCTCGTCGTAGCCCCAGGCCTCCTGGGCCGAGGGCCACTTGAGCGCGATGTCCCGGGTGGTCGCGCCGGGGCGCACCACGTTGATCGAGTCGTACAGCCACTTGAGCGCCGTCGCGTAGTAGTCCTTCATCTCCTGCGTGGGCTGCTTGCCGACACAGTAGGTGCGGTAGTAGCAGGACTTGTAGCC
>JBOGFC010000097.1:0-5056 GCA_050742155.1 Acidimicrobiia bacterium | reverse complement strand
CCCCCAGAGGGGGAGGGAGAGATTCCCGGACCCCCCGCGGAGGGGGAGGGAGAGATTCCCCGGCCCTCCCCCGGGAGGGAGGGAGCTGGAGAGCAAAAACCCCTCAGGTCATCCAGGCGGGGTGCCGAAAGCAACAGGCGTTGAGCCCCTGAGACGAGACAGGAGTTGATCATGGGCAGGAGGACCATCGTCCTTGTGGTGGCGCTGCTGCTGGCCGGGCTGGCGGCATTCGCCGTGTGGAACTTCCTCTCCAACATCGAGGCGGAGACCCGCGGAGACGTGGGGCTGGTCGAGGTGTATCGGGCCGCGGTGACCATCCAGGAGGGGGCGGAGGGATCCCTGGTGCTCTCTCAGAATCAGGCGGTGAAGAGCCAGGAAGAGGCCCAATTCATGCCCGCCAACGCCGTCACCAGCCAGGAGAGCCTCCAGCAGGCCCTGGCCGGCAAGCTGGCCGCCGGTCCCATCTCCCAGAACCAGATCCTGACCACCGATCAATGGGTGACGATCACGGCCGACCTCAAGCCATTGGCCGACATCATCCCCGAGGGCAAGCAGGCCATCTCCATCCAGGTGGATGAGGTGCGGGGAGTGGGCGGCTTCATCCAAGCGGGCGACCGGGTCAACATGATCGTCACCATCTCCACTCCGGTGATCGAGCTGGACCTGGTGGGGTCCAGCCAGTCGACCGAGGAGACGCTGCAGGAGCTCCTGCAGGAGGTCGAGGAGGCCCAGGAGGAGGAGATCACCCGCTTCGTGCTGCAGGGTCTGCCGGTCCTGGCGGCCGGACAGGACCTCCGCCCCGAGACAGGGGCCGAGGAGGTCACCGTCCCCAGCACCCTGCCCGACGGGCAGCAGGTCGACGGGCAGGAGGAGCGGATCACCGGCGTCTACACCCTCGAGGTGAGCCACGACGAGGCCGAGCGAATCGCCTACTCCTTCGAGAAGGGAAGCGTCTGGCTCACCCTGGTGCCGGAGGACTTCGTGGCGACCCCCACCGAGGGCATCACCAAGAGAACCCTCTTCCAGCAGTAAGGGGGCGGGGGGACGCGTGACCGACACCCCTATGAACATCGACAGCCAGGGGCTAGTCATCGTCGACGACGACGACGAGTTCCTGGCTGAGGCCAAGAGCCTCTTCGAGGGCCGGGCACCGATCGCCCACTCCCTGGCCGACGTACAACGGCAGGTGGAGGAAGGCACCGTCGACCTGGTCATCCTGGGACCCACCTATGCCCACGAGAGCGGACTCAAGGAGGCGTCGCTCCTCCTCGATGTGGACCCCGACCTGGCGGTGGTCCTGGTGGCCGGGACCATCACCGCCCCTCTTCTGAAGGCGGCGCTGCGGGCCGGGCTGAAGGACGTCATCGAGGCCCCTCTCACCGCCCCCAAGGTGACCGACACGCTCAAGCAAGTGGAGCGCCACCAGCGGCGAGCTACGGCGACGGTGGCAGCCGCCGCACCTGCCGCCCCGGCGCCGTCTCCGGCACCCGAGGGGACGATCATCACCGTGGTGTCCGCCAAAGGGGGCAGCGGCAAGACGGTGGTGGCCACCAACCTGGCCATGCTGTTGACCCGCCGGACCGACCCCAAGCAGGTGGCCATCGTGGACGCCGACCTGCAGTTCGGAGACGTGGGGCTGGTCCTCCAGCTGGAGCCCAAGCTCACGCTGGTCAACGCGGCCCACGAGCTGCACCGCCTGGACGACTCGCTGCTCGAGTCCCTGATGGTGCGCCATCCCTCCGGGCTGCGGGTGCTGGCCGCCCCCCTGGAGCCGGCCTTCGCCGACGAGGTCTCCACGGCCGCCATGACGGAGATCCTGCAGCGTCTTCGCACGATGTTCGAGTACGTGGTGGTGGACACCGCCTCACTGCTCGACGAGCTGCTCCTCTCCATCCTGGAGCGCTCCGACCAGGTGCTGCTGGTGGTGGACATGGATCTGCCCAGCATCAAGAACGCCAAGCTGGCCCTGGAGACACTTCGGCTCCTCAAGTTCCCGACCGGCAAGATCAAGGTGATCCTCAACCGGGGCAACGCCAAGGTGCGCCTCGACGTCTCGGAGATCGAGCGGTCCCTGCAGATGAAGGTGGCGGCGGCCGTTCCCTCCGACGCCATGGTGCCTGCTTCGGTCAACGAGGGGGTGCCGGTGGTGGTCTCCAACCCCAAGTCGAAGGTGGCCAAGGGATTCGAAGGCGTCCTCCAGGCGGTGCTCGGCAAGAACGCTTCAAGTTCGGAATCCAAGCGCCGATGGCTGTAAAGAACCAACGACCATGAGGAAGGTAAGGCATGGCATCGCTCTCTGAACGGGTGGCGGCGGCCAAGGCGTCGGAGTCGGTCGTCGACACCCACCGCGATCAGCTGTTCCAGGAGCTGCGGGGCCGGCTGCACTTCAAGGTGGTGGAGGAGCTGGGTCCCACCCTCTACGACCGGCAGATGAGCGATGCCGAGTTGCGCCTGCGGGTCGTGGAGATGCTCGAGTGGGCGATCGATCAGGAAGAGGGCATCCCGCTCAACCGGGCCGACCGTTCCCAGCTCCTCAACGAGATCGCCTCCGACGTCCTCGGCTACGGGCCCATCGACCCGCTCCTCTCCGACCCGGACGTCACCGAGGTGATGGTCAACGGCCCGCACCACGTCTACGTCGAGCGGCACGGCAAGATCGAGCGGACCCCAATCCGCTTCGTCGACGCGGTGCACGTGCGCCGCATCATCGACAAGATCGTCGGCCAGGTGGGCCGCCGCATCGACGAGTCCAGCCCGATGTGCGATGCCCGGCTTCCGGACGGCTCGCGCGTCAACGCAGTCGTCCACCCTCTGGCGATCGGCGGGCCCTTCCTCACCATCCGGCGGTTCGCGGTGGACCCGCTCACCGAGCAGGACCTCATCACCTTCGGGTCGATGACCGAGCGCGTCGCCCGCTTCCTGGATCAGTGCGTGAAGGGCAAGCTCAACATCATCGTGAGCGGCGCCACCGGCTCCGGCAAGACCACCATGCTCAACGTGCTCTCCGGCTACATCCCCGGAGAAGAGCGGATCGTCACCGTCGAGGACGCCGCCGAGCTGCAGCTCCACCAGGAGCACGTACTGACCCTGGAGCACCGCCCGCCCAACCTGGAAGGCCGGGGCGAGGTGACCATCCGCGACCTGGTGCGGAACTCCCTGCGCATGCGCCCGGACCGGATCGTGGTCGGCGAGGCCCGCGGCGGCGAGGCCCTCGACATGCTGCAGGCCATGAACACCGGCCACGACGGTTCGCTGACCACCATCCACTCCAACACGCCCCGTGACACCCTGTCCCGGGTGGAGACCATGGTGCTGATGGCCGGCATGGACCTGCCGGTGCGGGCCATCCGCGAGCAGGTCGCCTCGGCGGTGGACATGATCGTCCACCTGCACCGCCTGCGCGACGGCACCCGCCGGGTAACCCACATCACCGAGGTGGAAGGTATGGAGGGCGACGTGATCACCCTGCAGGACCTGTTCCTCTTCGACTTCGGGATGGGTGTGGAGGAGGGGGGCCGCTTCCTGGGAAGGCTCAAGGCCACCGGCATTCGCCCCACCTTCTCCGACAAGCTGGAGGACTACGGGGTCAGGCTGCCGGCCGACCTCTTCGACCCGGAGCCCTTCGCCCGTCGGGTCGACCAGATGACCTGGCGGTGATGCGTTCCCTGCGTTTCCTGGTGGGACTGCTGGTCGTCCTGGTGACGGCCGTCCCGGCGGCCGCCCAGACAGCCGAGGGCGTTGAGATCACCGACGTCAACACTGCCCGCTACCCGCGGGTCACGATGGTGGTGGAGGTGCAGAACGCCTCCCAGCTCGACCCGGCCGCCCTGGCGGTCACCGAGAACGGGCAGACGGCCGGCGAGTTGACGGTCGAGAAGATCGGGGAATCGGCGGTGGAGGTGGGCATCGTGCTCACCATCGACACCTCCGGCAGCATGGACGGGGCGCCGATGGAAGCCGCCAAGCGGGCGGCCCTCTCCTTCGTCACCCAGATGCGGTCCCAGGACCGGGTGGCCATCGTCGGCTTCGGGGATCAGGTGACGGTGTACGCGCCGTTCACCAACTCCAAGCGGCTGCTGGCCACCGCCATCGACCAGCTTGCCGCGACCGGCGAGACGTCGCTCTACGACGCGGTGGAGACCTCGGCCCAGCTCTTCTCAGGTGAGGCGGCCACCCTGGAGCGCAACCTGATCCTTCTCTCGGATGGCCGGGACACGGCTTCGGCCGCCACCCTGGAGCAGGCGGTGGGCGCCGTCGAGGATCAGCAGGTGCGGGTGTTCGGGGTGGCGCTACAGTCACCGGACTTCGACCCCGCTCCCGTTCAGCAGATCGTTCAGGCCGGAGAAGGCCTCTACCTGGAGACCCCCGAGCCCGGCCGGCTCACCGACCTCTACGGGCGGATTCAGCGGGAGCTGGACAACCGCCTGGTGGTGCGTTTCACGGCCACGCAGCAGCAGGCCGGGGACCTGCAGATCGGGGTCGCCTACGGAAACGTGGCCACCCAGACGGTGGTGGCCGTGCCCGGCTTCGCCACCACCCTGGCCCCAGTGGCCACAGCTCCCCCGGCTCCGAAAGTGGTGAGCGTCCCGTCTCGGGCGGTGGCCGATCCCGGGACCTTGATGGCCATCGCGGTGGCAGCGGCCGCCCTGGCCAGCACCTTCGTGGTGATCATCTTCGCCGGGCCGCAGCGGGAGGGGAGCGGCAGCGCGCGGCGGCTGGCCGCCTTCGGCCGGCGCCAGGCGGTGGAGGAGAAGCGGAGTGTCATCGGTCGGATCCCTCTCCTGCGGCGCTTCTCCGAGCAGGCAGAGGCGGTCGCCAAGAAGAAGGGGTTGCTGCGGCCCCTCAACACCGCCCTCGAGCAGGCAGATATACCCCTCTCGGGAGGTGAAGCGGTGGCCGGGGCCATGGCCGGCGCGGTGGTGCTCGGTCTGGCGGTGGGGCTGATGGCCACCAGCGTGCTCCACGGCTTGCTGGCCTTCGTGGTAGGCGTCCTCTTGGTGCTGTCGGCGGTCCGGTTCATCGGGGCCCGCGAGAAGCGGCGCTTCGAGAACCAGCT
>JBOGFC010000096.1:0-2344 GCA_050742155.1 Acidimicrobiia bacterium | reverse complement strand
CCAGGCCCGGCTCCCGGGTCTGCATCTGGGTCATGTCGGGCAGCTCGGCTTGGATCTCGAACACCTCCTCGCAGGCGACCACCCTCCGGTCGGGGGGAACCTCGTTGAGGAGGCAGTTGACCAGGGTCAATGTGCAGGAATACCTCCCGAGGGCCGAAATTCAGGCGGAACGGTTGGAATGATCGCCCGAGGGCAAACCCGCCAGATCACGTGCAAATCAGGTGATCGGTGCTGCTTCGGGTCGGTGGCGGTAGCGTCGTTCCGGTATGGCGATGTTCGTTCCTGGGTTGGATTTGGCGCGAGCCTTCTATGAGAGGATCGTCGCAGAGCTGGTGAGTGGTGTCGCTCACGCTGCAGCGTTGGTGGGTGAGGGTTCGGAGGTGTTGGGGTTCGACAACGACCGGTCCACCGACCATAGCTGGGGGCCTCGCTTGCAGATCTTCGTCGAACCCGATCGGCTCGACGACGTGCGCGCTGCTGTCGAGGTTGGACTGCCTAAGGATTTTGAGGGATGGCCTGTCCGGTTTCCCGCTTGGCGATCCGGCCGGATCGACCATCACGTGGAGGTCACTACCGTTGCTGACTGGCTGGAGGCTCACTTGGGGTTCGATCCGCGTCCGTCGATGACCTCTGCCCGCTGGCTGGCCACTCCGCAGCAGCTGTTGCTCGAGGTCACCGCTGGGGAGGTGTTCTGGGACGATACGGGCGAGCTCACCGCGGTGCGCAAGCTGCTGAGCTGGTATCCAGATGACGTGTGGCTGTGGGTGATGGCCTGTCAGTGGCACCACCTTTCGGAAGTCGAACCGCTGGTGGGCCGCACGGCGGAAGTGGGTGACGAGCTCGGCTCGAGGACTCTGGCAGCGAGTCAGGTATCGAACGCCATGCGGCTATGCCTGCTCCAAGAGCGCCGCTTTGCCCCCTATCCCAAATGGCTGGGAACAACGTTCGGCCGCTCGATGGCGGCCGGTGACCTGGATGGGCCACTGCGGGCAGTGGTCGAAGCAGACGACCATCGAGCGCGAGAGACGGCCCTCGTGCAGGTGTACGAAACCCTGGCGCGACGCCACAACCAACTCGGCGTGACCGAGCCGGTCGACGCGACACCCGAACCGTTCAAGGTCGGAATCAACGAAGCGACCCGGCCATATCAAGTCCTCCACGCAGCCCGTTTCGCCACCTCCTGCCAACAGGCCATCGTCGATGAGAATCTCCGCAAGGTTCCCCTGATCGGAAGCATCGATCAGATTGAAACCACCGACCTCCTGACTCACTTCACCGATCTTCCCGATCGGATGGTATCGATCTACGAGCAGCTCACCCGGACAGCTTCACAGCCAGACGGGTAGACCGCCGCGCAATCCTCGTTGCCGGAACTACAGATTCCAGACCCGCACCGAGGGTGCGGCTCCCAAGGTGTGAGGCCAGGCGCCGCTGAGCAAATCAGGACGGATTGGCCCCAGCTGGCCGGGACAAGAGAGGCGGTCTGGCGCTCGAGCCCGGCGGTCACGGCCGTGACCCCTGGAGGGCGCTCGCCTGTTTGGGCCGTGAAGCAATGGGCCGTGACGGATGGCGTTCGAGGAACTGATCGGGAGGAAGGGGCGTCCTATCTCTGATGAGGCTCCTGAGTCCGTTCCTTGTCGTAGGCCTCCTGGGGATGGCCTGCTCTCCGGCTGGCGGACCCATCGAAGGGCCGGCCGACGCGCCGCCCGGGGAAAGTGGGCAGATGCGGGTCAGCCAGGACCTCGAATGCTGCTACACGGAAGGCTCCTTCTCCTACCTACGTGTGGTGACCCAGGACGGCCGGGAGGTCC
The DNA here is from genome assembly GCA_050742155.1 of Acidimicrobiia bacterium. Lineage (GTDB taxonomy): Bacteria > Actinomycetota > Acidimicrobiia > Spongiisociales > JALYHC01 > JBOGFC01. Next base: position 533 of record JBOGFC010000096.1, on the reverse strand, counting down.
TCGAGAGGGAATACGGCCTCGGGGAAGATCCTCGTCTCCTGCTGGAGGAGGCCCTTCCGCCCGGTGCCTATCGGCTGGAGAGCTGGCAGCGGCCCTGCAGCGCTTCGTGTCCGCCGATCGGAGCCCTTGATCCCCCCACTGATGGCTGTGAAGCGTCCTTCGAGCTTCAGGCCGGGCAGCGCCTCGAGGCGGTGGTCGAGGTGGTGCCCGGGAATGGCTGCACCATCGCCCTGGGCGCCGAGGCGCCTCCGACCTTGGTGCCCGAGGCCTTCGCCCTCCGGGAGCGGTACCCCTCCTGCGGATCCGAGTACCTCTTCGAGGAAGAGGCCGACCAGGCACCCAGGGAGTGCCTGCTGGAGGCGCACCGGGCCGGCCGGCCGGCCGAGTTGGAGAGCACTCACCTGGACCAACGGGGTAACCCGATCCGTCGCTGGTACCGCATCACGCCGGAGGGAACCCTCGAGGTCTTCGTCGATGCCACCGCCTCAAGAGCCGAGACTTGGGAGCGCTTCCGCTGCTCCCAGGTGAGCTTC
>JBOGFC010000095.1:0-7603 GCA_050742155.1 Acidimicrobiia bacterium | reverse complement strand
GAGCAAGCCGGCCCGGCTGCCGTTCCGCAGGACACCGGGCCGAGCCCGACCGCCGCCCCCGAGCCTCCTCCGTTCTTCACCAGGAGGGCGGGGTTGGTGCTGCACAAGGTGGATTCCCGCACCCTCGAGCGGCTTCCGGGCTTCACTCCGCTCAGCCTGGGGGAGCACCACAGCTATCGGCTGGGCCCGGACAACCGGACCCTGGCGGCCATTGTCCACCCCGAGGAGCCCGGGAAGCAGCCCGGCCGCCTGTACCTCATCGACCTGCATACCTGGTCGGTGACCGACACGGGCAGGTCGGTGGACGCCCCGGCCGGCTGGCTCACCCTCAGTCCGGATGGGGAGGACCTCTATTGGACCGAAGGCGAATGGGAGACCGAACAGACCCTCTATCGCTACCGCATCGGCGGCGCCTCGCCTGAGCGGGTTGCCGAGGGCCGGTTCCGCGACCTCTTTTGGGGACCCGATGGAGGTCTCTACTGGACCCAGGAGCGTACCGAGCTCGAGCGGGACCTCTACAGTTACGACACGGCCTCCAAAGGCTCCCGCTTGCTGGCCACCATCCCGGCCGAGCTGGGTTGGCTTCAGGCGCTCCCGTCGGGCCGCATCGTCGCCTACGGAACACCCGAGTCCGGGGACGAGGTGCGTCTCGAATGGCCCCGCCTCATGCTCATCGATGCGGAAGGGGTGGCGGCCGAGCTGACCCTGGAGGGGGTGACGTCCGGGTCGCTGCCCTCCGAGGATCTCCCGATGGACCGGTCGTATCAGCCCGGCCTGGCCTGGGATCTGGAGCGATCTCTCCTCTATGTGGTCCATGCCGACCAGGACGCCCTCACGGTGGTGGACCTCGATCTGGGACGGATTGTCCGGTACCAGGAGCTGGCCGCGCCGCTCTCGGCCCTGCAGCGGGTGCTGGCCTGGCTGGTCCCGACCGCCCAGGCCAAGGGTCCCTGGCCGGGCGTCACCCGGCGGGCCGCCCTGAGCCCGGACGGCTCCCGGCTGTACCTGTCCGGCCAGACCGGCGAGCTGCGGGCGGAAGGCGGGGAGTTCGTGGAGGAGCCCCAGGGACTGCGGGTCATCGACACCGAGAGCCTGGAGGAGGTCGGTCGGGCCGACCTGCCGGTGGATAGCCTTGTGCTCTCCCCTGACGGTGGCCTCATCGTGGCCACCGGCTCCCGGGTCCACTCGAGTGAGGCCGAGGGCTGGCAGACGCGGCACTTCGGGCTCTACCTGCTGGACGCCTCATCCTTGGAGGTGTTGGCCCACCTGGAGCCCGAGCAAGGCTTCTGGCTGGGGGACTTCTCCTCGGGCGGTCACTACCTCTACCTGACGCTCAAGGACTCCGAGACGATGCGGGTGCTCGACCTCATCACCCAGGACCCGCGAAGCGGCCGTCGCGGCTGGGCGTCCGATCTGCTGTGGCGAGCGGGGGTCGTCGAGGAGTGGGTCGAGGAGTGTATGTCCTGTCCCCCGCCGATGGGAGGCTGGGACGAGCCATGGCCCTTCCGGCTTCCCTCTGGATATGAGCCTCCGGGTGAGACAGAGGCGAATCGACAGCCAGGCGGGCTCGACTGAGACTTATTGACCTGCACGTTTCGCCGGCTGCCACAGCCCGAGGCGACCTCCGCAGCCGCCATCCCCCGGGCTTCGGTCGCTCTCTGCTCGTCCCAGCCCGGAGCCGTGAGTCCAAAGGTTCCCAGGCTCGGGCCATCACTGGAGGGCGGGCGCTCCCTCGACGAGCTGCCTACCCTCGTCGATCGGGCCGTTGCCAAAGTAGGGACTGGTAGGCGAGGCGCAGTCCCGCTCTCTCCAGGTTCCGCTGGCTGCTGGAGCCGATAGGCGGCTGAGAGACGACGATCTCGCAGCCGGCCTCGGATGCAGCCGCCAGCCGGTGGGCGATGAGGGCGCTCTGGGCTCCCCGCCGCCTCTGGTGGGGGGCAGTGGCCGCTCCGGCCAGCGACCCGATTCGGTCAGTCACGTGCAGCAGCCCGAAGGCCGCCGGCGAACCGGCCACTCGAGCCACGAATCGACGCCACTGGGGCGCCGCGTAGGCCTCGGCCATCAGCGGCAGCAGCCGCCGGGTCCGAGCGCGGTCGTCGGTAGGCACCGACTCTGCCCATACCTGGGCGAAGAACTCCAGCCGGTCTTCGCCGATCTCTTCCACCTCTACGCCTTCGGGTAGAGCTGGGGGGACCGACTGAGGGATGCCGTAGAGCGCCGATCTGAACCCCGTCACCTCCAGGCCCCGATCGGCCAGGTGAGCCAAAAAGGTCTCGTCAACCAGGGCCGGAACGACCTCCACTCGGGTCGGTGCCTTCCTCTCGTCGACCCACGCGACTACCTCATCGACCAGCCTCTCGTCCCCGGCGCGCAGGCCCAGAGCTCGATTCCAGGCCCGGTGATCCGTCGTGTGGCTGGCGAAGGCGAGCACGTGGTCGAACCACTGCATGCTCGCCTCGTGGTGCCGAGCGAACACCTCGAGCACGGAGGCCATGTAGGCCACCTCCGACCGCACCAGCCGCTCGAGGAGGTCATCAGTGAGCAGGGGCCATTTCACCACGGCCAACGTACCCTCGACACCGTGAGCAGGAATTCCCTGACAGACTGGACCCGGCGCGTCCCCGCGGTATGGCGAACGCGGCCATGACGCTCCGATCGGCGAGTGCGCGGGATCGAGGCACGCCAAGGTAAGCACCGGATCGACCCGGTCTCGCTGTCCACGAGCCCCCAATCAGGGTAGAACTCTTGCATGGCGGATCGCGTGCTCCTGCCCGAAGAGGACGCCTACGGACAAGCCATGCTCGACGCCCTCGATGGCCAGCCAACTTTGGAGGTCGTGGAGCGGGACGACGGCTACGTGGGCCTCGGAGCGGGACCGGAGCTGTACTTGGCTCAATACGCGCAATGGCGTCAGGTAGAGCGAGACGCCATGGCCTTCGTCTCGGGTCGAGTACTTGATATCGGCTGCGGAGCCGGGCGGTTCATGCTGCACCTCCGGTCCTTGGGCCACGAGGTGGTTGGCATCGACAACTCGCCAGGAGCCATCCAGGCTTGTAACCGCCGAGGGCTTTCCCAGGCTCACCTCCAGGCGCTCCAGGAGTTGGGATCGGAGCTCGGCAACTTCGACACCATCCTCATGCTGGGGGGCAACTTCGGCCTCCTCGGGGCACCAGAGGAGGCCCGGGAAACCTTCCGACGCCTGCGGGAGATGATGCGCCAGGGCGGACGGCTGCTCGGGGCGAGCCGTGACCCCCGGGCCACTTCTGATCCTGATCGCCTCAGCTACATGCAGCGCAACGTGGAGGAGGGACGGCTGCCTGGCCACTTCCGGATCAGGATCCGTTACCGCCGGTTCGCTACCCCCTGGTTCGACTTCCTGCGCGTATCGCCAGAAGAGATGGGCAACCTGGCCGACGGGACCGGGTGGCAGTTAGTAAAGGTTCTCCGCGAGGACGAGTCGCTCTATATCGGCGTGCTGCAACCTGCCTAGGGCGGGTTACCCGCCTATCCGACTCAGGGTCCTCGGAATTGCGGCTAAGCGCCGGGTGGTATTTGTGCACATTCACCCTGGTGAGCTGCCTTTGCCATTGGGCGTTCGCGATGGGGCCGTGGCCTCACGACACCCAACCAGAACACCTGCACCTAATACCGAATCCTGAGCGGGTTCCCTCATGGAGGATCTCGGCGAGCGTCGTTATGGGCGGGTCGAAGAGGCCCGGCAAGAGTGGTGTCGTGAACTCGTAGAACTTCTTGCCAGCGGCTCCGATCGGCGTGATGAACCTGACGTCCACCTGTACTTGGTGGCCGGGTTGCGGCCTCTCGTAGGGGTGATCCCGAAGTATCGGCAGGTCGCGCGGCGCCCATTATCGGGAGAAGCTGTCCACGGGCGGCACCGTCTCCGTCCCTCTAGAGAAGCAGATGTGGGGCGATGAATTCGGCATGTGCGTTGACCGGTTCGGTGTCCCGTGAATGGTAAACATCGGCCCGCCGCGTTGACGAGTTCGCCGGGTCGCCGATCCCGATCGGCCTGCTGGCTCAAATGACGTGAATTTCAGTGGCCTTCGCGCTTCAACTTGCGCCAGCCGCCGGCGCGGTTGTTGGCGATGATCTGCTTGAACATGGCGGTGAGGGCGGGCGCGTTGACGGTTTCGCCGCGGCGGACGGCCACGGTGCGGGCGGTCGTGTTGTCGTGGCCGGCGGTGATGATTCGTTCGGGATCAGGGACGATGGCGCCGTCGTAGAGGAAGACGTTGACGTGGTCCTTCGCCGCCAACAGGGCGCAGATGTTGCCCTGCAACACGAAATACGGACGGTTGGTGAACTTGATGGTTTCCGTAACCTCGCGGTCGGCGGCATGGACAAGATCGCGGACCTGATGGCAGATTGCCTGCTGCCAATCGGGCAGGGCATCAATGTACGTGTCAACCCGTGGGTCGGCGGCGTATTTCATGGTCGGTCCCCCTACTTGGTGACGTCGTTCTAGCTAGCCGGACCCGCCATAGCGACCGCTGGTTCTCCCCCTGTGACGGACCGAGGCGTGTCATGTGGTTGAGCCTATCCGCGCGCTAGTGCCTCCTCGGGAGCGGGTCAGCGAAGCAATCTCGGCGCGCTCAGATCACCTGATCACGAGCAGTAACGAGCACGTAGCCAGACCGCACCTATCGGCATGACCTCAAGGGGCGCGTGCACTCATGCAACCGGTCACGGAGCGTGTCCGAATGTGCCCGAGCGCGGTTCCCTCCGCTGGTTGTCTTGCCGGTGGCAGCCTCATCTACTCTGGCCCCGCCATGCGGGTACTGCTGTCGTGGTCGTCGGGGAAGGACTCGGCGTGGACGCTTCACACTCTGCGCCATGAAGGCACCGAAGTGGTCGGCCTTCTCACCACCATCAACGAGGAGGTGGGCAGGGTGTCGATGCAGGGGGTTCGCCGGGAGCTGCTCCACGCCCAGGCGGAGGCCGTGGGATTGCCGGTGTGGGAAGTGCCGCTCCCCTCCCCGTGCCCCAACGATGAGTACGAACGGCGGATGGGCGAAGCCATCGAGCGAGCCGTGGCGGAGGGCATCACCCATGTCGCCTTCGGTGATCTGTTCCTAGCGGATGTGCGCGCCTACCGGGAGGCGATGCTGGCGCCGACTGGGATCGAGCCACTGTTCCCGATCTGGTGTGGGGAGAAGGGCACCGACGAGCTGGCTGCACGGATGCTCAGGTCCGGCGTACGCGCCGTCATCACCTGCGTCGACCCTTCACAGCTGGACCCTTCGTTCGCCGGGCAGAGCTGGGACCCTGCCGAGCTCCCCGCCGGGATCGACCCACTGGGCGAACGAGGCGAGTTCCACACCTTCTGCTGGGCGGGCCCGGCCTTTCCTCAACCCATCCCCGTAGCCACCGGCGAGCTGATCGAACGGGACGGCTTCTGGTGGGCCGACCTGACTCCCGGGTGAGCGTCCCGGGGATCCGCTCTATCGCAGGGGGTCCACCCACATCAGGGTGGACCCTCCGGAACCCGGGTGGGGGCATTCCGCCCCGAGGTGCTCTCAGGAGGTATTCACGCACGTTCACCCTGCTCCGCTGCCTCCTCAAGGAGACCCTCACGTCCAATCTCCTAGATAACGGAAGAGGAGCGCCGATTGCCGGATCCCGGATGGGTGACTCGACCGTCTTCGGGCTTGAGAGCCGCGCGTTATGCGCTATCGGGCGAGGCGCCGATCGAGGGACGTTGGGTGGACCGTGTCGTCGGGCTCGACGGCGTCCGAGTCGACATCGCGATGATGCGGACCCCGGACGGCCACGGCCGGCTTGAGCTGACGAAGTTCCATACCCCGACGGCGGTCAGCGCTGAGCCGGAGAACGCAACGGGGAACACGCTGGGCCTACGTAGCATCATGTTCGCCGTCGACGACATCGACGCCACTGTCGCCGGCCTGCGAGCCCACAGCGCGGAACTCGTTGGAGAGGTGGCGCAGTACCAGGACAGCTACCGGCTCTGCTACGTCCGCGGTCCCGAGGGGATCATCGTCGCGTTGGCCGAGCAGCTCAGCTAACGGCCCGTCGCGGCCGACCTGCGACCAACCAGAACGATCCGCTTGGATGGACCGAGAACGACAACGGGAGGAATAACCGTGCAACCGAACGAGATCACCGAGGTTCTGAACCGACCGATCAGTCAGGAACTGTTGGCCCGCGACGTGACCCGCTTGGCCTACGTCGCCAAGGACGGCACACCCCGCAATGTCCCGATCATCTTTACCTGGAACGGCTCGCAGATCGTCATGTGCACTTCGAAGAACGCTCCGAAGCTTCAGGCCTTGAGCGAGAACCCGATGGTTGCCCTGACGATCGACACCGAAGTGCACCCGCCCAAGATCTTGCTCATCCGGGGTCGGGCCGAGCTGGACTTCGTCGATGGCATCCCGGACGAGTATCTCCAGGCGACCAGCACCTACGAGATGACGCCCGAGCAACGGGTCGCGTGGGAGGCGGAGGTGCGTTCGCTCTACCACGACGGCATGGTCCGCATCGTCGTGACCCCGACGTGGGCGAAGCTGATCGACTTCGAGACGATTCTACCGAGCGCGGTCGAGGAGCTGGTCCGGCAGCGGGAGGAGCGTCAGCGCGCCTGAGCGCCGCCCGGACGCGAAGCGGCTCCCAGTGCCGCCTCCGTGGCGCCTCGGAGTGCGTGGTGTCATCGAAGTCCACCAGGAAATGTCGCGGTAGGATGTCGAGAACCCGAGCGCGGCTCCGTCCCCGGAGTGAACACGGCCACAATGGGCCGTACCGCACTAAAAGGAGAACATGATGGCCAAATACCTGCTGCTCAAGCACTACCGGGGCGCGCCGGCATCGGTCAACGACGTGCCGATGGACCAGTGGACGCCGGAGGAAGTTTCGGCCCACTGCATGTACATGCAGGACTTCGCCGCTCGGCTCGAGGGCGCCGGCGAGTTCGTCGACAGTCAGGCGCTCTCCCCGGAGGGCACGTTCGTCCGCTACGACGGCGAGGGACGGTCGCCGGTCACCGACGGCCCGTTCGCGGAGACCAAGGACCTGATCGCCGGCTGGATGGTGATCGACGTCGAGACCTACGCGCGGGCGCTCGAGCTGGCCGGCGAGCTGTCCGCGGCTCCGGGTGCGGGTGGGAAGCCGATCCACGAGTGGCTCGAGGTGCGCCCGTTCCTGGCCGCGCCCCCGGCCATCACGGAGTGACGCACGGTGGACGAGGCCCTGCCGCGGACCCTCACCCCCACCGTGATCGGGATCCTCGTCCGTCGCGGAGCCGACTTCGCGGCGGCCGAGGATGCCGTGCAGGACGCCCTGGTCGAGGCCGTGCGCGTGTGGCCGGGCGACCCGCCGCGGGATCCCAAGGGCTGGCTGGTCCCGTGGCCTGGCGTAAGTTCCTCGACGCCGCCCGCGCCGATACCTCCCGACGGCACCGCGAGGTGCTCGTCGAGAGCGAGCCCATGCTCGGCCCGGGCGAGGTGACGGACGACACGCTCCAGCTCTACTTCCTGTGCGCGCACCCTTCCTTGACACCGGCCTCGGCCGTCGCACTCACGCTGCGCGCGGTCGGCGGCCTGACCACGCGGCAGATCGCGCAGGCCTACCT
>JBOGFC010000094.1:0-10853 GCA_050742155.1 Acidimicrobiia bacterium | reverse complement strand
CTTGGCCCAGTAGATGAGCGCCGTTTCGCAGCGCCAGCAGAAGGGATAGGTGTGAACATGCTCCTCGGCGCGCAGCAGCAGGCCGCGCCGTTCCAGGTCCTCGATGATGGAGGGGTCGGCCGCCTTGACGGCGGTGCCCTTCCAGGGGCCGTCGATGAACACCCCCGAGGCGTCCACCGGGTTGACGAAGGCCAGCCCCTCTCGCTCGCCCACCGCCATGTCGATCTCGCCGAAGGCGGGAGCCATGTGCACCACACCGGTCCCCTCGGTGGTGGTGACGAAGTCGTCCGACACCACCCGCGGCGGGACGTCGAGCTCCAGGTCCTCGAACGGGCGGCGGTAGCGGAGCCCGGCCAGGTCGGAACCGGCCAGGCTGGTCTCGACTTCGAAATCCTCGCCGAGCACCCGCCCGGCGGCAGCCTCGGCCAGCACCAGCGGGCGGCCCGGGTCCCGCCGGATCACCAGGTACGGCTCGTCGGGGTGGACTGCCGCGCCCGTGTTGGAGACCAGCGTCCAGGGTGTGGTGGTCCAGATCAAGAGGTCATAGGGCCGGTCTTCGAGGGGAAATCGGACGTAGACCGAGGGATCGGTGGCCTGCCGGTAGCCTTGCGCCACCTCGTGGTCGGAGAGGGCCGTCCCGCAACGGGGGCAGTAGGGCACCACCCGATGCCCCTCATAGAGCAGTCCCTGGTCCCAAATCTGCCGTAGGTTCCACCACACCGACTCGATGAACTCGTTGGACATGGTGAAGTAGGCATCGTCGAGGTCCACCCAGAAGGCGATTCGCTCGGTGAGCCGGTTCCAATCGTCCACGTAGCGGGTGACCGACTCCCGGCAGCGACGGTTGAACTCGGCGATCCCGAGCTCCTCGATCTGGGACTTGTCGGTGATGCCCAGCTCCTTCTCCACCTCCAGCTCGACGGGGAGCCCGTGACAGTCCCAACCGGCCTTGCGGTACACATAGCGACCTCGCATGGTCTGGTAGCGGGGGTAGAGGTCCTTGAAGATGCGGGCCCAGACGTGGTGGATTCCGGGGAGACCGTTGGCGGTGGGCGGTCCCTCGTAGAACACCCACTCGGATGCCCCCTCCCGGCGCCGCAGGCTCTCCTGGAAGATCCCGAAGCGCTGCCAGAAGTCGAGCACCCGCTGCTCCCGATCCAGGGGCTGCGGGTCGGCGGCGACCTGTTCGAACATCACCTTCCTGATCTCGCTCTCGAATCGGCGGGGAAATCATACTGAGGGACTTCTCGCTCCCACCCGGCAATTCATGCTCCCGGGCTCATTGACACGAGTCGATGCGACCTGTTATTGTTCGATTGATGCACGTCGATGTATAAGGGAGCTCATCGACCGAGAAGGGGAGGTGACATGGCCGGCAGAATCGCCGAAGACACCTGCTGTGGAGACACCTGCTGCGAGGATTGCGGCTGCTGCGGCGGCCCGCTGCTGCTGACCCGGTAGCAGTTTCAGGACGGCTCGCCGGGCCCTGCCGCCGTTTTTGCGGGCGCTGCTATCGTCGCTTGACCCCCGAGAGGAAGTCGTGGCTCGCACGCTGGCCCGCTCGACGCAGCAGAAGTTCCGCCGCACCCTGGAAGAGGAGCGGGATCGCCTGCGCGGCATGATCGAGGAGCTCGAGCAGGAGCGGGAGGAGGCTCGCCTGGCCGAGGCCTCGTCCGAGCGCAGCCCCGATCCGACCACCGGCGAGGGCGGCTCGATGGCCTTCGAGTACGAGAAGGAGCTGTCGGTCTTCAACAACGCCAAGGACCTGCTCGACAAGACCGAATACGCGCTGGAGCGTCTCGAGAAAGGGGACTACGGCATATGCGAGTCTTGCGGGGAGCCGATCCCGGTCGCCCGGCTGGAGGCCCTGCCGTACGCCACCCTTTGCGTCCGCTGCGCCTCGCGGCGCTGAGCACTCGCCGCCTGGCCCTGGGATCGGCCGCGGCCATCCTGGTAGCCGACCAGCTCACCAAGTGGTGGGCCCAGCGTGCTCTGGCCGCCGGTCCCATCGACCTGGGCATCGTGCGATTGCGGCTGGTGGAGAACTCCGGAGCCGCCTTCGGCCTCCTGCAGGGGGCCGGATCGTTGCTTGCCCTGGCGGCGGTGGTGGCCGCGGTGCTGATCGTGCTCTCCATTCGCAGGGTCGGTCGTACCTCGGAGGCGCTGGCCCTGGGGCTCATCCTGGGTGGGGCGCTGGGGAATCTCACCGACCGGCTCCTGCGCGGTCCCGGCCTGGCCGACGGTCAAGTGGTTGATTTCGTGGACCTGGGTTGGTGGCCGGTCTTCAACGTGGCCGATTCGGCCATCTCCGTCGGGGCCGTGGTTCTCGCCCTGGGGGCTCTACGGAGCCACTGACCGCCCGGGTGACGGCCGCGCTGGCCGGGCAGAGAGCCGATCGGGTCGTGGCCAGGCTCTTCGAGGTGAGCCGATCGGTCGCCCGAAGCTTGGTGGAGGAGGGCCGGGTGGTGGTCGACGGGCGGCTGGTAGAGCCATCCACCCCGCTGTCGGCCGGTTCAGTCATCGAGGTGGAGCTGCCTCCGACCCCCGCCCCGGTGGTGGCCGAAGAGGTCCCCTTCCAGGTTCGCTACGAGGACGAAGAGGTGGCGGTGGTGGACAAGCCGGCCGGGGTGGTGGTCCATCCGGGGGCCGGCCATCGCTCGGGGACGCTGGCGGCCGGGCTGCTGCACAGATGGCCGGAGCTGGGGGGAGTTGGGGAGGAGCATCGCTGGGGGCTGGTGCACCGCCTGGACAAGGACACCTCGGGCCTCTTGGTGGTGGCCCGCACCTTCCGGGCCCTACGGGCGCTGCGCCGGGAGATGGCCGCCCGCCGCATCGAGCGCGTCTACGCCGCGCTGGTCCATGGGGGCTTCCCGGTTCCCACCGGCACGATCGATGCCCCGGTCGGCCGGGATCCCTCCCGTCCGACCCGCATGGCAGTCGTTCGGGAGGGCCGACCGGCGGTGACTCATTACCGGGTGGGGGCGGAGTGGGACCGGCCGGCCGTGACCCTGCTCGAGGTGCGGCTCGAGTCGGGCCGCACGCACCAGGTGCGGGTCCACCTCACCTCCATCGGCCACGCCCTGGTGGGGGATCGCACCTACGGGCGCCCCGGCCCCCCCGGCGTGGATCCGGGCCGGGTGTGGCTCCATGCCGCCCGGCTGAGCTTCCCTCATCCCGTGACCGGAGAGGCGGTGGCGGTGAGCTCCTCCTTGCCGGACGACCTGGCGGCCTCGCTCGACGTCCTGGGGAGGCCGAGCCGGGGGACTACCGAGGAAGCGGGCCCAGGTCCGAGGTCGGCAGCTCGCTGATGTCGGGCGGGAAGAAGAGGTCGAGCGCCCAGTCGATGGCCACCCGGACCTTGCGGAACAGGGTGGGGAGCCGACGCAGGTAGTAGGTCCGCCAGAGCCACCAGGCAACGAAGCCGGAGACGTTGATCCCCATCACCATGCCCACCGCGTTGCGGTGGCCCAGCGAGACCAGCTGGCCCTTGGTCCGATAGCGAAAGGGGGGAGCGTTCCCGACGGCGAGGAGGTGACGACCCAGATAGCGACCCTGGCGAAGGGCGTGCTGGGCGGTGGGGGGACAGGTCCCCCCGAACCCGTCCGGGACGGCCGCCAGGTCGCCCAGGGCGAACACGCCGGGGGCGGCTTGCAGCCGGTCGTCTACCCGCACCCGCCCTCGGGCGTCGAGCGGCAGGCCGGCGGCCGCCGCCAGCGGAGCCGGCTGCACCCCGGCCGCCCAGATCACCGTCCCCCCCCGCAGGAAGGCCCCACCTTCCAGCTCCAGGCCGTCGGGGGCCACTCGGGCCACCCGCTTGCCCAGGACCAGTTGCACGCCGCGACGCTCCAGGGCACGACGGGCCGCCCGGCTGAGGCGGGCCGGCAGCATCGGGGTGACCCGGTCCTCGGCGTCGACGAGATGCACGACGGGCCGGGGCGCGCTGGGGTAGAAGCGGGGGCCGGCCACGGCCAGCAGGTCGGCCAGCGCCGCCGAGAGCTCGGCTCCGGAGAAGCCGGCTCCCACCACCGCCACCCGCGTGAGCAGGTCGTCCCCGGTCTCGGCGGCCGTCTCCATCAGGGAGAGAAGCCGATTCCGGATCCGCAAGCCGTCGACGATCTCCTTGAAGGGGAGCGCCCACTCCTCCACTCCGGGCACCCCGAAGGTGGCCTGCACCGAGCCCACCGCCAGCACCAGCTGATCGGCCTGGTAGCGGCGCTCGGGGCCCAGCGGGAGGCGAACGGTGGCGGCCCGCCGGGCCACTTCGATGCCCGTCACCTCGCCGAGCACCAGACGAGCCTTGGGGCAGAGCTGGCGGAGCGGGGCGGTGATGTGGCGCGGGTCGAGGTCGGCGGCCGCCACTTCGGCCAGCATCGGGGTGAAGAGCAGGAAATTCTGGGAGGCGACCAGCGTCACCTCGGCCCGGTCACCCAGCCCCCTGGCCACCTCGGTGCCCGCGAAGCCGCCCCCGAGGATGAGCACCGAGGGGCGGGCGTCGGTCACCTAATAGAGGAACATGGGCTTGCCGTCCACCCGCCGCACCTTGGGGCGGTAGGTGTCGACGTCGTAGAGCTCATCGACGTCGACCCGCTTGACGCCCTCCCGGGTGGCAGTGATCGGAACGTTCGTGTACGTACCGCCGTGCAGGGCGACCATGCGGCCGGAGGCGCCCTCCGCCGCCAGGTCGGCGGCCATCACCGCGTAGTTCATGGCCACCATGAGATCGAGCGAGTCGGGGCTGCCCGAGCGCATCAGGTAGGCGGGCTGCTGGTAGATGATCCCCTGGCCGGTGATCTCCCGGAGCATCTCGCCGGTCAGCGCGCCGATCCCACCCAGCTTGCGGTGGCCGTAAGCGTCCTCCTCCGAGCCCGCCACCAGGCCCCCACCCAGCAGCTGCGCCCCCTCGGAGATGGTCACCATGGCGTAGTTGCTGGGGTTGGCCCGCTTGTCCTCCATGAGCAGCCGGGCCAGCCGCTCCACGTCGAAGGGCACCTCCGAGATGACGGCCCGGTCCACCCAGGCCAGGTAGGCGGCCACCAGGGAGGTCTCCCCGCTGTAGCGGCCGAACAGCTCCACCACGACCAGCCGCTCGTGGGAGCCGGCGGAGGTGCGCAGGCTGTGGATGAAGCCCACGCTGCGGGAGACGGCGGTGGAGAACCCGATGCAGTAATCCGTGCCGTGCACGTCGTTGTCCATGGTCTTGGGGATGGCCACCACCGGAACCCCTTCCTCGTGGAGGCGGACCGCGTAGGTGAGGGTGTCGTCGCCCCCGATGGGGACCAGCACGTCGATCCCCAGCGCCTCGATCACTCCCAGTACGTGGGCGGTGAAGTCGTACGGCTCTTCGCCGCCCGGCACCAGGAAGGGGGGTGCGTCGTTGGATCCCACCCGGGCCGGGTTGGTACGGGAGGTGTGGAGCATGGTCCCTCCGGTCCGATCGATGGTGCGCACCACCCCTCGGTCGAGCGGCCTGATCCATTCGTCGACCGAGGCCGGGTCGTCGGGCCGGCAGTGGAGGAGGCCGGCCCACCCACGCTTGATCCCGAGCACCGAATGGCCCTGCTCGGCGGACCGCTCGACCACCGCCTTGATACAAGCGTTGAGCCCCGGAACATCGCCCCCGCCGGTGAGGATGCCGATCTTCATTCGAATTGCGAACCTTAGGTTCTAGCGAACGTCTCGCGTTCATAGAAACCTTAGGTTCGCCCGGGGGAGGGGTTCGGGGAGGGGGCGGGGTCGACCTTGCGGCGCTTGGGGCGGACGCCAGGGGGCTCAGGTCGAGCTGGGCCTCACCTCCCCGAACTCGTCACCCAGGTTGGCAGGCCAAGACCGGGGAGGCAAGGATTTCGCGGCTGCCCCAATGGACAGCCGACAGCGATCGCCGCTGGTATGGTGCCGAATTGCATGGGTGTCATTCGGGAATCGAGCTTCGTCCATCTCCATCTGCACACCGAGTTCTCCATGCTGGACGGGGCGGCCCGGGTGCGGGACGTGGTGGCGGCCGCCCAGGCCGACGGCCAGCCGGCCGTGGCCATCACCGACCATGGCGTGCTCTACGGGGTGCTCGATTTCTACAAGGCGGCCCGGGAGGCCGGCATCAAGCCGATCTTGGGTATGGAGGCCTACCTCACCCCCGGCTCCCGCTTCGACCGGCCCCCCCGCCGAGAGGACGTTCGCTATCACCTGACCCTCCTGGCCGAGAACTCGACCGGCTACCGCAACCTGATGAAGCTGGCCAGCCGTGCCTTCCTGGAGGGCTTCTATTACAAGCCTCGCATGGACGCCGAGCTGCTCGCCGAGCACGCCGAAGGCATCATCGCCACCTCCGGCTGCCTGGGCGGGCCGGTCGCCCAGCGCCTCGCCCCGGACGCCTCTCACGAGGAGGGCAACGTGGGTGGGGTCCGCGACTACCAGGCGGCCCGGCAGGCGGCCGCCCTCTACCAGGAGATCTTCGGCCCGGACAACTTCTTCATCGAGATCCAGGACCACGGCCTGGAGGCGCAGCGGCGCATCCTTCCCGACTTGGTGCGGATCGCCGACGAGATCGGAGCTTCCCTCCTGGCCACCAACGACTCCCACTACACCTACCGGCGGGAGGCGGAGACCCACGACGTGTTGCTCTGCATCCAGACCGGCTCGAACATCGACGAGCCCGACCGGCTCCGCTTCGACGCCCAGGAGTTCTACCTGAAGAGCGCCGCCGAGATGCGGGCTCGCTTCCCGGCTGATCTCTATCCGGAGGCCTGTGACAACACCTTGTGGGTGGCCGAGCGGGCCGACGTCGAGCTGGAGTTCGGGCGCATCCTGCTTCCCAGCTTCCCGGTCCCGCCAGGCCATACCGAGACCTCCTACCTGCGCCAGCTGGTGCTGGAGGGAGCCCACCGGCGCTACGGGGCTCCGCTCTCCACCGAGGTGCAGGAGCGCATCGGCTACGAGCTCGGGGTGATCGAGGAGATGGGCTTTCCGGCCTACTTCCTGATCGTCTGGGACCTGATCCGCTACGCCCACAGCCGGGGCATCCGGACCGGGCCGGGACGGGGGAGCGC
The DNA here is from genome assembly GCA_050742155.1 of Acidimicrobiia bacterium. Classification (GTDB taxonomy): domain Bacteria; phylum Actinomycetota; class Acidimicrobiia; order Spongiisociales; family JALYHC01; genus JBOGFC01. The sequence continues at coordinate 3,810 of JBOGFC010000094.1, read as the reverse complement.
CGCCAGTGCCATCGTCTCCTATTGCCTGGGCATCACCGGCCTCGACCCGCTCGAGTACGGGCTGATCTTCGATCGCTTCCTGAACCCCGGACGCCGCCAGATGCCCGACATCGACATGGACTTCGACGAGCGCTATCGGGGAGAGGTGATCCGCTATGCCGCCGAGCGCTATGGGTCGGAGCACGTGGCCCAGATCGTCACCTTCTCCACCATCAAGGGTCGCCAGGCGGTGCGCGACGCCGCCCGGGTGCTCGGCTACCCCTACGGCCTCGGGGACCGGACCGCCAAGATGATGCCGCCCGCCATCCTGGGGGTGGAGGCCACCCTCGCCCAGTGCCTGGAGCCGGCCGGGCCCGAGGCCGAGCCGACCGTGCGGGACTTCTACGGCAACGCCGCCCCCCTGCGGGAGGTCTACGCGGCCGATCCCGACGTGCGTCGGGTGATCGATACCGCCCGTGGCCTCGAGGGGCTGCGACGGCAGGACTCCATCCACGCCGCCGCGGTGGTGATCTCACCCGAGCCCCTCACCGAGCTGGTCCCCGTGCAGCGCAAGGGAGACGACGGTGAGCTGGTCACCCAGTACGAGATGCACGGCATCGAGGAGCTGGGCCTTCTCAAGATGGACTTCCTCGGCCTCCGCAACCTGTCCACCATCGAGCGGGCCCTGGAGCTCATCGAGGAGAACACCGGGGAGCGGGTGGACATCGACCACATCCCGCTCGACGACCCGGCCGTCTACGAGATGCTGCAACGGGGCGACTCGATGGGGATCTTCCAGCTGGAAGGGTCGGCCATGCGGGCCCTGATGCGCAGTCTGCGACCGGACCGCTTCACCGATCTGGTGGCCCTGGTGGCCCTCTATCGGCCCGGGCCGATGGGGGCCGGGATGCACAACGAGTACACCGAGCGCAAGAACGGCCGGAAGGCCGTCGAGTACCCCCATCCCGAGCTGGAGCCGGTGCTGAGCGACACCTACGGGATCATGGTGTACCAGGAGCAGGTCATGCAGGTGGCCCAGGTGATGGCCGGCTTCACGATGGTCGAGGGCGACGAGCTCCGCCAGGCGATGGGCAAGAAGATCCGCTCGGTGATGGCCCGCCAGGAAGAGAAGTTCGTGCGGGGCTGCCTGGCCAAGGGTCACCCGGAGGAGCTGGCCCGCAGCCTCTTTCGGCTGGTCGAGCACTTCGCCGGATACGGCTTCCCCAAGGGTCATAGCGCTCCCTATGCCCTGGTCGCCTACCAGACCGCCTGGCTCAAGGCCCACCACCCGGCCGAGTACATGGCCGCCCTGCTCACCTCGGTCAAGCGGGACAAGGACCGCACCGCCCTCTACCTGGCCGAGTGCCGGTCGCTGGGAGTGAAAGTCCTGGTGCCGGATATCAACCGGTCCGAGTCGGACTTCGTGGCCCGGGAGGGGGCCATCCCCTTCGGCCTCTCGGCGATCCGCAACGTCGGCGAGGCGGTCACCGAGCTGGTCTTGCAGGAACGTGCCAAGGGGGGGCCGTTCACCGACTTCCAGGACTTCGTCGACCGGGTGGACACCGGCGTCCTCAACCGCCGTACGGTGGAGTCGCTCATCAAGGCCGGGGCGTTCGACGGTCTGGGCCATCCTCGCAAGGGTCTGGCGCTGGTCTACGACCAGATCGTGGAGGCCACCGTGGTCCGCCGCCGAAACGAGGAGAACGGACAGTTCGGCCTGTTCGACAGCCAGGAGGCGGCCGTGCAACCGGGCGCGCTGTCGATCCCCGAGGTGGAGTGGGACAAGCGCACCCTGCTGGCCTTCGAGAAGGAGATGCTGGGGCTCTACGTCTCCGATCACCCGCTGCTGGGGCTGGAGGGTGCGCTGCGGCCCCTGGTGACCTGCGCCGTGCCGGACCTCTGGGAGATGGAGGACGGGACCACCGTGACCATCGGCGGCACGGTCGGCACCATCACCCGCCGGGTCACTCGCAACGGCGAGCCGATGGTCTTCTTCCAGTTGGAGGACCTGGAGGGCACCATCGAGGTGGTGTGCTTCCCGCGCACCGTGGCCGAGGCCGGGGCGTTGATCCGGGAAGACGCCATCGTGGTGGTGAGCGGCCGTCTCGACCACCGGGGCGACGACCTCAAGCTGGTCGCCCAACAGGTGCGGGAGCCCGAGCTACGGGCCGATCACAGAGTGCGGGTCCAGGTGTCGGCCACCGCCCTCTCGCCCGACCGGGTGCGCCAGCTCAAGGAGGTGCTGGTCAATCACCCCGGCCCGGCGCCGGTCTTCCTGCACATGGTGAGCGAGGGGGGCCACAAGGTGGTTCGCCTGGGGGACCAGCACCGGGTGGAGCCCCGCACCGCCCTCTACGCCGAGCTACGGGAGCTGTTCGGCCCCAAGGCGGTGCTGTAGGGGCCGCCTGCGGCGGCCCGCAGTCGGTCACCGGTCGCGCATCGCGGGTCGCCTGCCGGCGACCCCTACGTCTCGCCCAGGGTCGCCTCGATCGATAGCTCCGCCGAGGCGCGGACCACGGTCATCTGCATGGTCTGGCCGGGTTGCCGTGAGGCGATGATGTCGATGAGGTCCTGAGAGCTCTCCACCGGTTGGCCGCCGGCTTCCACGATCACGTCGGCCTGTTGCAGGCCGGCCTGGTCGGCCGGGCTGCCTCCCTGCACCTGCACCACCACCGCCCCCGTCTGCACCGCCAGGCCCACCTCGGCGGCGAGCTGGGGATTGTTGGTGGTCACCGAGACACCCAGGAAGGACTCCCCGATCCCGGCCACGAGCGCCTCGATGGTGGACCGGGCGGCATCGACCGAGATGGCGAAGCCGAGGTTCTGAGCGCCCTGGATGATGGCGGTGTTGATGCCCACCACCTCCCCTCTCTCATTGAGGAGCGGCCCACCCGAGTTACCGGGGTTGATGGCCGCGTCGGTCTGAATGAGGCCCTCCAGGACCTCCCCGGTCTGGGCGGTGAGCGCTCGATCCTTGGCCGAGACGATCCCCACCGAGACGGTGGGCTCGTCCCCCAGGCCGAGGGCGTTCCCGATGGCCACCACCGGGTCGCCCACCTCCAGCTCCGTGCTGTTCCCGAGCGGGAGCGGCGTGAGCCCGGCGGCCTCCTCGACCTTGATGAGGGCCAGGTCGCGATCAGTTCGCACCCCCACCACCTGGGCCGGCCGTTCGGTCCCGTCGTGGGAGAAGACGGTGACTTCGGTGGCGTCCTGCACGACGTGGGCATTGGTGAGGATGTGGCCCTGGTCGTCGATGACCACCCCGGTTCCGGCCCCCTGCTGCTCGAAGGGCTGGGCGAAGATGTCGAGGCCGATCGCCGTGACGGTGATGCCCACCACCCCGTCCTGGACGAAGTCGACCAGCTCCGAGACGTCGAAGAGGCGCACCTCGGAGAGGTCCGGTGGCTCCGTGACCGGTTGCGTGGTCCCCGCCGAGGTCGGGGGAGCCGCCTCGGGCAACTCCAGCGTGCAGGCCGAGGCGAGCACGACCACAGCCAGGAGGATGGGGCGCATGGCGGCGAGTCTAGGAACAGGTCGCTTTAGTCTGGGAGGGTCGATCCGGGAGGAGACGATGGCCGAGTTCGACGTGGATGCGTTCATCGGGCGGTTCCGCGAACGGGCCCAGGCGGTGAAGGAGCGGGGTCTTCCGCCGGTGGCGGGGGAGGAGCGGCGGCGCTTCATCGAGCAGGCCGAGCAGGACTACCTCGACTACAGCCTGGTGGGGGCGGCGGAGTGGTCGGTGGACGACCAGCAGCTGGTCTTGCGCATCCCGCTCGGCGAGCCCCCTCCCCAACCCTCCCCCTGAGGGGGAGGAGTCAAGTGGGCTCGGCC
>JBOGFC010000093.1:0-2324 GCA_050742155.1 Acidimicrobiia bacterium | reverse complement strand
CGTTCATACCAGGGCTGTGGGCACTGTCCCGCTCTCTCGAGTACGCCCGGAAGCTGGGAACTTTGAGCGGGTACTGACGGCCCCTCGCCAGCCGTAGACCGCCGGCCTGCCTAGCGTCCGCCCGAGGGGGCGGGGCGGCGCCTCCGGCGAGCCGCCCATCGGCCGAGCCTGCGCATTCTCGCCTCGACCAGTGTCTTGGCCGGCACCGCTCGCACGCCCCTCTCGTAGCCCAGCTCGGTCAGCAGGCCGCCGGCCACCGCCTCGAAACGGGCCAGGTCCTCCCGGCTCATCTGGCGCCGCCAGTCCCGCAGTCCTGTGGTGGGGGGAAGGGCAATCCTTCGGTGCCGGTGTGGGTACTCGGCCGGGGCGGTGAGCTCGGCGGCGCGCTCAGGGTATTGGAGCATGACCGAGTCGAAGGTGAGAGCCAGGAACGAGCACAGCTCCCGCAACGTCCCCTCGGGGTCCCGAACAAGATCCTCGTAACGAGTCTCCCGATAACGGCCTCGGTCGAGACGCCTCCCCGCCCGGCGACCCATCTCCACCCGCTCCTTCCAGTAGAGAGCCGCCTCCAATGGATCGGCGGGTCCCCATTCCATCTCGCGCAGGGACAGGGCGACGTCCCGCCCGTCCCTGATGAGGTGCACGAAACGGGCTTCCGGGAGGAAGGCGGCCAGCAATGCGATCTGGCTCACATAGCCGGGCGTCTTGTCGCCATAGCGGGGTTTCCCCAGCCGTCGGGCGTACAAGGCGAAAACACCCCGGATCGCCTCGGCACACTCGGTGGGCCGGTCTCTGGCAAGCGCCTCCCGCACCTCCTCCTCGGGTATTCCCCAGCGTGAGAACCATGGATGCCCAACCAGGTCGGCAACGAACGTCTCGAGATCCAATCCTGCCGGCTGCTCGTAACGAGCGCGCCGCCGGGCGATGGGCACCAGGAAGTGCGATTCGTGCGGCACGGCCATCTCCGGATGGGAGTCGAACATGGCGCGCAGCAGGGTGGTACCGGAGCGGCCGCTTCCCACCAAAAAGGGAAACGGAGCCGTCCGCTCGGCGCTCGAAAGGCTAGGCACCTGGGCAGCCGCCCGGGATCGCCAGGTGCCGGTTGGCCGGCACCCCTACCACGTCGTGGACCTGCCCATCGGGCGGGGTAACGCGCAGGTCGACGGTTGGGAAGTTGCCCAGCCCGAAGTGGGCTGTCGCCTGTTGGCCGGCCGAGTACCCCTGTGATACCGCGATCTCCTTGAGGCCCAGCAACGCCCCCGGGTCTCCCAGACCCCCGGGCTCGTACACGGCCACCTTGGCGCCCACGCCACCACGCGGCCCGGTAACCTCCACCGATAGCCAATTCCCCGTCCCGCTGCGGTTACGAAGCAGAAGGGAGGGCAGGCTGGGCTCCCACTCGACCAGCATCACGTCCAGGCGACCGTCCTGATCCACGTCGGCGGAGGGTCCGGTCACCCAGTACTGGAGGTCGCCCAGTCCTTTGGGCGGCTCGAATCCTGGCACGCCACCCTCCAGGCCGGTCTGCCGGAATATGGCGGGCGCCCCGCCCTCTTGCGCGGAAGCGGTGGTCAGGATGTCCGGCCATCCATCATTGTCGAAATCGTTGATCTCCACGTGCGGCGCCTTGGTGGGCAAACCCACCAGTCCTGCCGCCTCGGTGACATCCTCGAAGGCCGGATCCCCTTGCCCATCCAGGCCGTCGTGAAGGTAGAGGCGAACGGGAACTCGTTCGCCGGAATCCACGGTGCTGTTGTAGTGATGACCCAGTACCAGGTCGGGCCATCCGTCGCGATTGACGTCGGCGATCGAGACCCCGGAGACATCGTCCTCGTCCCCGAACACCTCCCACTGAAAGACCTGGTTGGGAGCCTCCCGGAAAGTCCCGGATCCTTGGGACATGAAAAGCCGGTTGGATCCGGCCACGAACAGATCGGTGTGGCCGTCCCCATTCAGGTCGGCGGTCCCCACCCCCAACCCATGGATGTCAGAGGGGAGCCCGGCGGCCTCGGTAGCCTCCTCGAAGCGAAGGTCTCCGAGATTGCGGAGGAGAACGCTGGATCCCCCCCGAAACCGGTCCTCGGCCACGAAAAGGTCGAGCAACCCATCGCCGTCGAAGTCCAGGACCCCGACCGACCGCCCCACCAGGTCATCGGGGATCCCTGCCTCCCCAACCTCGACCAGGGCCCCGCCCTCGTTCCCGAACAGGGCGGTCCTCAACGTCGCTCGCTCCCCGTCTCGCGGGTTACGAGACACCACCAGGTCTAGATCGCCATCGCCGTCCAGGTCGGCGAAGGCGACCCCGCTGGTGCGCCCCCACTGCT
>JBOGFC010000092.1:0-5836 GCA_050742155.1 Acidimicrobiia bacterium | reverse complement strand
GGTCCTCGGAGACTTCTTCCTCGGAAAGTACAACGAGGTCCTCTCTCTCCGCCACCACTTCCGTCTCGGAGAGCTCCCTCACCAGCTCGTCGCTGTCGTCGACCTCCAAGTCGGCGGCCTCCGCGTCGGGAATGAGCACGACCTCCTCCTCCTCCTCCTCCTCCTCGGCCACCACGTCCATCTCCGTCTGGCCCTCGGCCTCCATCCACGGAGGGGGCTCGTCCGGGAGGTCGTGAGGGGAGGGGGTGTCGGGGGGCGCCGACTCCTGATCTTCCTCCCGCGACTCCTCGGTTTGAGAGGTAGGAGGACCGCCCAAGGAGGTGATCACGCTCTGGGCGGCCGCCAGAGCCTGGGAAAGGGGCCCGCGGCGGATGGCGGGCTCCTCGGCGGGCGGCTCCCCGGCGTCGTCCGGCTCAACGGCCTCCGGTCTTGCCTGCTCCTCATGACCTTCGCTCCAGCCTCCCTCGGCTTCCTCAGGCTGGGCGGGGCTCTCTTCCGGCGCCTCTTCGAGGGGGCTCTCCTCTTCTTCAGGGGCGAGCTCGGTGGGCTCCTCCTCCGGCTGCCCCTCCTCCGGCCACTGGGCGGGGGGCTCGGGCTCGGCAGGGAGCCCCCAGGGGTCGGAGGACGGGTGATCGGGCTGACGGCGGACGGGATCCTGGTCCTGCACGGCTCCTCCGGCGGCGGTTGGGCGCTCCAGGGGGAGGATACCCTGAGGAGGTGCGCATCACCATCATCACCATCTTCCCCGAGCTCTTCGTGTCACCGCTCGAGATCTCGATCGTCCGCCGGGCGCGCCAGGAGGGCCACCTCGAGGTGGACGTCGCGGACCTGCGCCGCTTTGGGGCGGGCGCCCACCGGCAGCTCGACGATGCGCCCTTTGGGGGCGGGCCGGGCATGGTGATGATGGTGGAGCCTCTGGCCCGCGCCCTCGAACCGCTGGCCGGTTCACATCGGGTGCTCTTCACGCCGGCGGGCCGGCGCCTCGACCAGGAGATGCTGTCCCGCTGGGCGGGGCTTTCCCATCTCAGCCTGGTGTGTGGCCGCTACGAGGGAGTGGATGAGCGGGTGGCCGAGCACTTCATCGACGAAGAGGTCTCTTGGGGGGACTTCGTACTGGCCGGCGGGGAGGTGGCAGCCCTGGCGGTGGTGGAGGGGGTGGCCCGTCTGCTCCCCGGCGTGGTGGGCAACCCGGCCTCGCTCACCACCGAGTCGTTCAGCGACGGCTTGCTGGAGGAGCCTCACTACACGCGTCCGGCGGTCTTCCGGGGCTGGGAGGTACCGGAGGTGCTGGTGTCGGGCGACCACACCGCCGTCGAGCGCTGGCGCCGGGAGCAGCGGGAAGCGCGTACCCGCGCCCGGCGCCCGGACCTCCTGGAGCGCTGACCGCCGGATTGGGGAGAGGGACGCCTCTCCTGATACACTTCCCAGACCTCACATTCCGTTGGTTTCCCTATGAACAAGCTCGATCACGTCGAGGGCGCCTACCTGCGCGACGACCTGCCGGACTTCGCACCCGGAGACACGGTGCGCGTCCACGTCAAGGTGGCCGAGAGCGGACGGGAGCGTACCCAGGTCTTCGAGGGCGTGGTGCTGGCCCGCTCTGGCGGGGGGCTGCGCGCCACGTTCACCGTGCGCAAGGTCAGCTTCGGCGTGGGAGTGGAGCGGGTGTTCCCGCTTCACTCCCCGATCATCCAGAAGGTCGATGTGGTCCGCAAGGGAGACGTGCGTCGGGCCAGGCTCTACTTCCTCCGGGATCGAGTGGGTCGATCGGCTCGCATCAAGGAACAGCGCGACTGATCACCGGTGGTCGGTTTTCCGCGGCCGGCCCCACTACTGTCTGCTCGTGACCAGCGATGACGCCGCGGTCCCGATGAGCGGGGCCAGGGAACAGAATAAGGGGTCCTTCTGGCGGGAGCTGCCCGTGCTGGTCGTGGTGGCGCTCGGCGTTGCGGTGCTCATCAAGACCTTCCTGGTGCAGGCCTTCTACATTCCCTCCGGGTCCATGGAGCCCACGCTTCACCCCGGCGACCGCGTCCTGGTCAACAAGCTGTCCTATCGGGTCGGCGAGCCGGAGCGGGGCGATGTGGTGGTGTTCGACTCGCCCTTCGAGGTGGATGGTCCGGAGGAGACCCTGCTTGAGGCTGCGGTTCGCAACGTGGCGGAGGCTCTCGGCATCGGCACTCCGGCCTCTGAGTTCATCAAGCGCATCGTCGGCCTACCGGGCGACATGGTGGAGGTTCGCCAGGGAGTGGTGCTGGTGAACGGGCGGACACTCGAGGAGGGCTACGTGGCGGACGGCTCGATGTTCGGCGATCAGCCGCCCCTCGAGGTGCCACCCGGGCACGTGTTCGTGATGGGGGACAACCGGTCGCACAGCCAAGACAGCCGGGTGTTCGGGGCCGTCCCCCTCGATGAGGTGGTGGGCAGGGCCTTCGTGAAAGTGTGGCCTCCAACCCGCTGGGGCACGCTGTGAGAGTGCTGTCACAGGGGAGTGGTACGCTCTCCGATGAGCCGAGTTCGGCCGGGAGCCACCCATGAGTGAAGAGGATCTCGAGCGTTACGAGACTGAGGTAGAGCTCCAGATCTACAAGGAGTACCGGGACGTCCTGCCGATGTTTCGGTACGTCGTGGAAACCGAGCGCCGGTTCTACCTGGCCAACAAAGTCACCATGAACACTCGTCAGGCGAACGGGGCGATCTACTTCGAGATCGAGCTCGAGGATGCATGGGTATGGGACATGTACCGCCCGGCCCGGTTCCTCCAGAAGGTGCGGGTCCTGACCTTCCGGGACGTCAACATCGAGGAGCTGGAGCACCCCGGGCAACTCTGAGGGGCCGGCCGCTCGGCCGGCTGGGGGAGGACGTCGCCGCCGGGTTCCTGCGCGCCCGGGGGGCCACGCTGGTGGCCCGCAACCCGCACCAGGGCCGGGGTGAGATCGACCTCCTGGCCCGCATCGGCCGGGAAATGGTGGCGGTGGAGGTCAAGACGCGCCGGGCGGGCGGGAGCATGGACCCGGCGGAGGCATTCGATCCGGCCAAGGCGGCCCGGGTACGCAAGGTGGCGGCCGGTCTCCGGCCACCGGCCTTTCGGGTCGATCTCGTGACGGTCGTCGTCGGCGATGAGGGCGTGACCGTCCGTTGGGTCCCGAGAGCCGGCTGAGGAGCGATCTTCAGCCGCTACCCGGAGAGGGCCCAGAGCAGGGCGGCGAGGATGATCAGCAAGGCCACCGCCCCCACGGCCAGGTCGGCGAGGCTGCGACGGTGCCTGCGGAAGGGATCGAACCCCATGACGTCATGGTATGACGCCAGCCGCAGGAGTACCTTGAGACGGTGACCATCGCGTTGGATCGCGCCCGCCTCCGCCGGGGGGCTGCTCTCTCTTTCAGGGCGCTGGCCGGCGCCCTGGGACTGGGCTTCGCGGTGGTGGGGATCGAGCTGGTAGGTCTGGCCCTGGCCGTCTTCCTCCAGGCCCTGGGGATGGTCGACCTCGGCATGGAGGCCAATGTGGGCGAGCAGCTCGGGGCCGGGCTCATACTGGCGGTGGTGGGATGGTTCTTTCTCGGTACGGCGTGGGAGGGCCTGCTGGGCTGGGCGCCGGAGGAAGGCGCATGGAGCCGGGACGAGCTGGCGGTGGCCTGGCTGGCCGCCGTGCTGGTGAGCGGGACGGCCCTGGTGGTGGCGGGCGGCGAGGCGGCCGCCTACGGGAGCCGCCTCTGGCCGGGGATCTTCTCGGGGGCGCTGCTCGTCTGGTCGGTCGGCTGGGCCGGCCTCAGCGCGGTCCCCATGGTCGTGGCCGTCCTCTGGGGACTGGACCGGATATGGCCCGGGATTCGCTGGGAGGCCGGCCGGCTGCCGGGCACGCTGGCGGTGTGGGCGATCGCAGCCGCCTCCGTCTTCCAGCAGTCGGGTGGCCTCTCGTAGGCTCTCCTTCTGACGGAAGGTTCAGAGCCGTAGCCCCAGGCGCGAGGCCAGTTCCAGGAGGGTCCGCTGGGCACGTCCGGCGGCCTCCCCGTCCGCTTCCCGGATGGAGCGGGCCAGGCCCGCCAGGGCCTCGAGGGCGGTTGGGGTGTCGAGGTCGTCGTCCAGGGCCGCCTCGAACCGTCGCCGGGCGTCGTGCTCCGGCACTTCCCGGCCGGCACCCTCCCGGGCCGGCAGTCGGGCCGCCCCGGCCAGCAGCCGGGCCGTGCTCCCCGCCTCTTCCAGGCCTGCCTCGTCGAAATCGATCGGCCGCCGGTAGTGCGTTCCCAGGAGGTAGAGGCGCAGCGCTTCGGGGGAGTGTCCCTCCAGCAGATCCCGCACGAACACCACGTTCCCCTCCGACTTGGCCATCTTCCGACCTCCCAGGCCGACCATTCCCACGTGCACCCAGAACCGGGCGAAGGGGGTGACTCCGGTGGCCGACTCCGACTGGGCGATCTCGCTCTCGTGGTGGGGAAAGACCAAGTCGTCCCCGCCGCCGTGGATGTCGAGCTGAGGACCGAGGTGGGTGACGGCCAGGGTGGAGCACTCGATGTGCCAGCCGGGCCTCCCCTCCCCCCAGGGGCTGGGCCAGGCCGGCTCTCCGGGGCCGGCCGCTCGCCAGAGGCGGAAGTCGAGAGGATCCTCCCTGTCCGGATGGTCGAGCACCACGTCGTCCTGCCGGGCGGCCACCTCGAGCATCTCCTCCCGGGAGAGCCGGCTGAGCTTCCCGTAACCGGGGGAGCTAACCAGGCGAAAGAAGACGTTGCCCCCGGCCTGGTAGGCATGCCCGTCGTCCAGCAGATCCTTGATGATCCCCTGCATGGCCCCGATCCCCTCACTGGCGGTGGGATAGCGGTCGGCCGGCAGCACCCCCAAGGTGGCCATGTCTTCGAGGAACAGACGGGTGTAGCGATCGCCCAGCCGGTCGTAGGGCTCACCTGCCTCGGCGGCTCGCTGGAGGATGGACTCATCGATGTCGGTGACGTTCTGGATGTAGCGCACCTCCAGGCCGGAAGCGCGCAGCTGGCGCACCAGCACGTCGAAGACCAGGTAGGTGCGGGCGTGGCCCAGGTGGGTCGTGTCGTAAGGCGTGACACCGCACACGTAGAGTCGCACCGGGCCGTCGGCTGAGAACACCTCCTTGGCCTGCGTCAGGGTATTGAAGAGCCGCATCACGACCGAGGCTAGGGCCTCCGTGCTCCCCTTCTATTCTGACTCAAGCTCTGCGTCTCTGATCCGAAGATGTGGGCGAGGGTATACGATCTGGGAGGGAGCCGAGTTGGACAGGATTCGCCGGGCGCTGAGGGGGCCGGGAGAGGATCAGCTCGACCGGGCCGCCGCCGCCATTCGCTCGATGGCCTGCCACTACACGGGGGTGTACCTGTACCGACTGGAGGACGGCGAGCTGGTCCTGCGAGGCTTCGCCGGTCGCCCCAGCCCCCATACCCGCATCCCGGTGGGGACCGGCATCTGCGGAAGGGCGGTGGCCGAGCGGCGCGACATCCTGGTTCCTGACGTCGGCCAGGGCGACCGCTACCTGGCCTGCAATCTGGAGACCCGCGCCGAGCTGGTGGTGCTGGTCGAGCATGATGGGCGGCCGGTGGGGGAGATCGACATCGACTCGGACCTCCTCGATCCGTTCACCCCCCAGGACCTGGCCCGCCTGCGGGAGGCTGCTCGCCTGCTGGCCCCGCACTTGGCTCATGCCGGCCACGCCCTTGCCGCCTCCTAGGAGGCTGCTGAAGAAGGGGTTGGGCGGAACCAGTCGGGGAGTGGCTCGGAGGGACTGGAGAATCTGAGGACTGGGTCGATTCCCTCGGAAGTCGCTTTCCAGCCCAGATTGGGCCCAGAGGACCCGTGCGGGCCTGGTCAGGTC
>JBOGFC010000091.1:0-7401 GCA_050742155.1 Acidimicrobiia bacterium | reverse complement strand
CACGAACATGGCGTCCCCGAAGCTCAGGAAGCGGTACCCGCCGGCCAATGCGTGTGCGTACGCAGCCCGCCACCGGCCACCCATGAAGGCCGCCAGCAGCGCCAGCAGGGTCGAGCCGGGGGCATGGAAGTTGGTCAGCAGGGCGTCCACCACGCGGAAGCGATACCCGGGGATGATGAACAGGCCGGTCTCTCCGGCAACCGGTGCGACGGTGCCCCCCGGACCGGCGGCGCTCTCCAGAGCGCGGGTGCTGGTGGTCCCGACCGCGATCACCCGGCTTCCTCGCCGGCGGGCGGCCGCCACCGCCTCGGCCGTCGCCTCCGGGACCCGAAAGCGCTCCCGATGGATGGGGTGCTCCTCGACGCGGGCACTGGTGATCGGCCGAAAGGTGTCCAAGCCGACCTCCAGGTCCACGTCGGCCAGCTCGGCCCCGGCCGCCACGACCCCCTCCAACACCCGCGGGGTGAAGTGCAGGCCGGCAGTAGGGGCGGCCGCCGACCCGATCACCTTGGCGAAGATGGTCTGATAGCGGTCCGGGTCGGCCAGCGGCTGGTGGATGTAGGGAGGGAGCGGGATCTCCCCCGCCACCTCCAGCAGATCCTCCAACACATCTGCTCCGTCTGGTCCGGTCAGCTCGAGGATCACCTTGCCGTCCTCGGGAGCGGTCAGCAGCCGGGCCGCCAGCGTCCCGAACCACAGCTCCGCTCCCGGACCCAAGCGCCGGGCCGGACGGACCAACGCCTCCCAGCGAAGGTGGTCCAGGCGCCGTAGGAGGAGCGTCTCCACCGACCCTCCGCTCGGATGCTTGGTCCCGCGCAGCCGGGCAGCCCGCACCCGCGTGCTGTTCACCACCAAAAGGTCCCCCTCCCGCAGCAACGAGGGGAGCTGGGCGAAGCTCAGGTCCTCCAGACGGTCGGCGTCGAGCAGGCGGGCGCCATCCCGCGGCTCGGCGGGGTGCTGGGCGACGGCCCGATCGGGCAGGTCGTAGCGAAGCTCATCCGTGCGCATCGGGCCAGTATGGTGCGCGTCAGCCGAGCAGGGTCGGGTGGTCGGGCCGCCCGTGCTCGACACCCAGGTGCTGGTAGGCGGCGGCCGTCGCCACCCGCCCCCGGGAGGTGCGCTGCAGAAACCCCATTTGGAGGAGGAATGGCTCATAGGCATCCTCCACCGTCTCGGGCTCCTCCCCGACCGCGATGGCGAGCGTGGAAAGGCCCACCGGCCCTCCCTCGAACTTCTCGACCACCGCCGCCAGGATGGCCCGATCCACCTTGTCGAGGCCCACGTGGTCCACCTCGAACAGGGCCAACCCGGCTTCGGCGGTCTCCCTGGTCACCTCGCCGTCGGCCCTAACCGTGGCATAGTCGCGCACCCGGCGGAGCAGCCGGTTGGCGACCCGAGGGGTCCCGCGGCCGCGAGTGGCGATGATCCGCGCCCCGGCCGGATGGATGGGGACCTCCAGGATGCGAGCCGAGCGCAGCACGATCGTCTCGAGGTCCTCGGCACCGTAGTAGTCGAGGCGGGCCACGAACCCGAAGCGCTCCCGCAGTGGCGCCACCACCCGTCCCACCCGGGTAGTGGCTCCGACCAGCGTGAAGGCCGGCAGGTCGAGCCGGATCGAGCGCGCCGACGGGCCCTTGCCCACCACGATATCGAGCTCGAAGTCCTCCATCGCCGGGTAGAGCACCTCCTCCACCACCCGCGGAAGACGGTGGATCTCATCCACGAAGAGCACGTCACCGGGGTCGAGGTTGGTGAGGATCGCCGCCAGGTCGCCCGGTCGCTCCAGCGCCGGCCCGGAGGTGACCCGCAGGCGGGAGCCGATCTCATTGGCCAGGATCCCCGCCAGGGTGGTCTTCCCGAGGCCGGGGGGTCCCGACAAGAGGACGTGGTCGAGAGGCTCCCCGCGCTGCCGAGCCGCCTCCACCAGCACCGCCAGCCGCTCCTTGAGCTCCTGCTGACCCACGAACTCGGCCATGGTGCGGGGGCGCAGGCTGGCTTCGACGGGCTCCTCCTCCGGAAGCGGGCGTCCGGTCAAGACCCCTTCCTCTCTCATTGGCGGCCCAGCTCCTGCAGGGCCTCCCGGAGCAACTGCTCCACCGGCCCGTCGGAGGGCAGGGAGGCCAGCACGTCCCGGATCTGAGCCGACCCGTAGCCCAAGGCCTCCAGGGCCTGGCGGACTTCGGCCAGGGAGCCGGCCGCGGAGGGGAGCTCGCCGTCGGGAAGGGCCAGGCGAGGCCGGAGCTCCAGGATGAGCTTCTGGGCGGTGCGCTTGCCCACCCCGGGGACCAGGGACAGCGCCTCGGCGTCCTCGGAGGCCACGGCCCGGCGCAGCTCGGCGGGGGGAAGGGTGGCCAGGATGGAGAGGGCCAGCTTGGGACCCACCCCTGAGGCGGCCAAGAGAACCCGAAAGTGGTCACGCTCACTGTCGGACAGAAAGCCGAAAAGGGCCATGCCGTCCTCCCGCAGGTGGAGATGGGTGTGCAGGACCACCTCCTCCCCGATGGCCGGCAGCTCGGCGAGCCCCCGCGGCGTCAGCGCCACCTGGTACCCGACGCCTTCCACGTCCACCACCACCCCATCGGGGGTGAGGCCGACCAACACTCCCCGCACCCGGGCGATCATCGTCGGCCTTCCGAGGCCACCACCGCCTGAATGAGCGCCCCCGACTGCAGGTGGCAGAGCGCCACCGCCAGCGCGTCGGTGGCGTCGGCCGGGCCGGGCAGGCTGTCCAGTCCCAGCCGGCGGAGCAGCATCCGCCGCACCTGTTGCTTGGAGGCGCCTCCGAAGCCCACCACCGCGTTCTTCACGCCCGAGGGCGAGTACTCGAACACCGCCAGCCCGGCCTGCCCGGCGGCCAGCAGCGCCACTCCGGAAGCACGGCCCACCGAGGAGGCCGTATCCAGGTTGCGATTGACGAAGACCTGCTCGATGGCCACGGCATCGGGACGATGCTGGATGATCACCTCGGTCAGGTCACGGTGCAGCTCGGTCAGGCGGGAGGCCGCAGGTCCGGCGGGGTCGGTGCGGATCACCCCCAGCGCGGCGGTGTGCAGTCCCCGCCGGCTCTCGCCTACCACCGCGTAGCCGGTGTTGGCCAGCCCGGGGTCGATGCCCAATACGAACATGTGTACGAGTGTAAGGGTGGTCACCGACAGGATCGGGGATTTGCCCCCCTTTCACGAACTTGCGTGAGTTCCCGACCGCCGGCGGTGCGTTTCTCACGCAAGAACGGAGGGTGTCAACCCACTTCGGCCAGAACGTCCTCCGGGATGTCGAAGTTGGAGTACACGGCCTGCACGTCGTCGAGCTCCTCCAGCGTCTCGATCAGGCGCAGCACCCTCGGAGCCGCGGCCCGGTCGACGGGGACCACCGCCCGGGGGAGCTGGGTGACTTCGGCGCTGTCGACCTCCACTCCTCCCTGGTCGAAGGCTTGCCGGACCGCCTGCAGGTCGCCGGGGAGAGTGATCACCTCCCACAGATCGCCGGAGCGCTGGACATCCTCGGCGCCTCCTTCCAGCGCCGCCAGCATCACCTCCTCCTCGTCTCCCCGGACCAGCAGGTAGCCCTTCTGGTCGAACACGTACGAGACCGAGCCCGGCTCGCCCAGGCTTCCACCCCCGCGGCTGAACGCCGAGCGGACGTCTGCCCCGGCCCGGTTTCGGTTGTCGGTCAGCACCTCTACATAGAGCGCCACGCCCCCGGGGGCGTAGCCTTCGTACCAGATCTCCTCGTACTGCGCCCCTTCCACCTCGCCGGAGCCCCGCTTGAGGGCCCGCTCGATGTTGTCGGCCGGCACGGAGTAGCTCCGCGCCTTCTCGATGGCCTGAGCGAGGGTCGGGTTGGCGGCCGGGTCACTTCCCCCCCGGGCCGCCACCTCCACCGCCCGCAGCAGCTTGCCGAAGAGCTTTCCGCGCCGAGCGTCCTGGGCGGCTTTCTTGTGCTTGATGCTGGACCACTTGGAGTGTCCTGACATCAGCCCTCCTCGGTCAGGGCCAGCAGCATCTGGTGGATGCGGGGGTCGTCGGTGAGCTCCGGGTGGAAGGCGATCCCCAAGACCTTGCCCTGGCGCACCACCACCGGGTGGCCCCGGGCCTCGGCCAGCACCTCCACGTCGGCTCCTACCTTGGCCACCCACGGGGCGCGTATGAAGATCGCCTGGATGGGCTCGTCGAGCCCCTCTACCTCCACCTGGTCCTCGAACGACTCCGCCTGGCGACCGAAGGCATTGCGTTCCACCACCATGTCGAGCACCCCCAGTTGGGGCTGCTCCCCTTCCGTGACCCCACCGGCCAAGAAGATCATGCCGGCGCAGGTCCCCAGGGTGGGCAGGCCGGCACCGATCTGGCGCCGGAGGGGCCCCAAGAGCCCGTACAGGGAGGCCAGCCGGCCGATGGTGGTCGACTCCCCGCCGGGAATGACCAGACCGTCCAGGCCCTCCAGCTCTTCGGGCTTGCGGACCAGCACCACCTCGGCTCCGAGGCGACGCAACACGGCGGCGTGCTCCCGGAAATCTCCCTGCAGAGCGAGGACCCCGATCCTCGCTGGACTCGCGTTCGTCCCGCTCCGGCTTCGAGGCTCCACTACCAGCCTCGGCGCTGGAGTCGCTGGTCCTCCGCCAGCTTGTCGGTCTCGATCCCCTCCATGGCCTCGCCCAGGCCGCGCGAGACCTTGGCGATGATCTCCGGATCCTCGTAGTAGGTGACCGCCTCCACGATGGCCTTGGCCCGGGTCTCGGGGTCGGAGCTCTTGAAGATTCCCGACCCGACGAACACCCCGTCGCATCCCAGCTGCATCATCAGGGCCGCGTCGGCCGGGCCGGCGATCCCCCCGGCGGCGAAGTTCACCACCGGCAGCCGGCCGGTCTGGGCGACCTCCTGGACCAGATCGAGCGGAGCCCCCAGCTCCTTGGCAGTAGCCATGAGCTCCTCCGCAGCGAGGATGGTGAGCCGGCGCATCTCGGAAGTGATGGCCCGCATGTGGCGCACCGCCTCCACCACGTTACCGGTACCCGCCTCTCCCTTGGTGCGGATCATGGCGGCACCCTCGCCGATGCGGCGCAGCGCCTCGCCGAGGTCGCGCGCCCCGCACACGAAGGGGACCGTAAAAGGCCACTTGTCGATGTGGTGCTGCTCGTCGGCCGGGGTGAGCACCTCGCTCTCGTCGATGTAATCGACTCCCATCGCCTCCAGCACCTGGGCTTCGACGAAGTGCCCGATCCGCACTTTGGCCATGACCGGGATGGAGACCGCCTGCATGATGGCCTCCACCACCGTGGGGTCGGCCATTCGGGCCACCCCTCCTTGGGCCCGGATGTCGGCCGGGACCCGCTCCAGGGCCATCACCGAGACCGCCCCGGCCTCCTCGGCGATCCTGGCCTGCGCGACGCTGGTGACGTCCATGATGACCCCGCCCTTGAGCATCTCGGCCAGGCCTCTCTTCACCCGGTCGGTCCCGCGCTGCACGCCGTGCTCCTCCATGACGCTCAGTGTACCGACCCGTGCGCCGGAGTCGGGCCGGCCCCGGTGGCCCCTACTCGGAGGAAAGGGTCGCCTCGGGGGGCGCCAGCTGGATCCACGTGGTGCCGGGGTCGAGCCGGATGGCTTGTCCGCCCGGGCCGACCAACCGGAAGAAGTCCTGCAGCCTGCCCCGCTCCCAGGTCCCGGCGAGGGCCTGACCGTTGCGGAACACGACGGCCGCCCCGCTACCCAGCACCTCGTAGTCCGGGACCGGGGCGCCGGAGACGTCCGTGCGGCTCGTCTCCAGCTCCTGCACGAAGAGCACCACCACGTTGGTAGCGGCCAGGTGACGGCCGGAGGCATCCTCGTGTGGCCGGTCTCCGTGGAAGCGCAGGTAGCCCCCATCGACTTCCGAGTAACGGTAGGTCACCTGATGGTCGGGCGACATCCGGATCTCGACCGTGACGGCCGTCTCGCCGTCGAGGGGCTGGTCGTCGAACTCGAGCGTGGTGGCGAGCGGCTCCTCGGCCGGAGGGGGCCCGGCGGCTCGCAGGGCGGCCGGGTCGGCGATCAGGTCATAGGGGGCGGGCCGATTCGGGTCGCGCCTGTAGGCGGAAGGGACCACCGGGTGGCCCAGATCGAAGGCTACCTCCCGCAGCGCCGCCTCTACCTCGGGGACGCCCCCGGAGTGGGCGGAGATGGGTATGAAGGGCGCCACCAGCTTGGGGTCCACCTCCCGGACGCTTCGCACCGGCCCGAGCTGCTGAGGATCTTCGGAATGGTAGAAAGCGAGGAGCCGTGACGTCCCCCCCTCGACCAGGACGTCGATGACGAGATCGGCCTCGGCCAGCCCCACCTGCGGGCGGCCGCTGGGGCTGTTGTCTATCTTGGCGACCAACACCCGCCGGAGGATCGACTCCTGGTCGGCGGCCTCGCCGCTCAGGGGGAAGCTGGCCGGGGCAGCGGCGGTGGTCGAGGTGGAGGTGGGAGCCGAGGTCGAGGTCGGGGACGATGTGGTGGCGGATACCGTGGTGCTCGTCTCGGGCGCGGCAACCGGCTCGCCACTCCGGGCGAACAGCGCGGCGCCGATCACCACCGCCAGCAGCACCGCCGCGCCGGCCAGCGCCCTCGGATCGCGTAGGAGATCTCTTGCATTCATGCTTGGGCTGCCTCTCTGTACGCCTCCAGGTAGCCGGGCACGACCACATCCCAGTCGAAGTGGCGGGCTCGTAGCCGGGCTCGGGCACCGAGGTCCTGGACTTCTGAGCTGTCTCCCAGCAACCGGGCCAGCGTCGTGGCGAGGGTGGCCGGATCCCCGGGCGGGACCAGCAAGCCGGCCCGACCGACCACCTCCCGAAAGCCGGGAAGGGCGGAGGCTACCACCCCGCAGCCGGCCGCCATAGCCTCCACCAGGATCAGCCCGAAGCTCTCCGCCCCCAAGTTGGGGGCGGCCAGCACCGCCGCCCGGGCCAGTTCCCGGCGCTTGGCGGCCTCGTCCACTCTTCCCAGGTACCGCACGCCCTCGGGGGGCGGCCCGGCCCGCCGGGTGCCGAGCACGCGCAGTTCGGCGTCCGGCAGCCTGCCGCGCACCTGCGCCCATGCCTGCAACAGCACGTCGAGACCTTTGCGAGGCTCGTCCCGACCCAGGAAGACCACCCGTCGGGGATGACGCCCCTCCTCCAGCGCGAAGGACTTGGTGTCCACCCCGTTGGGGACCAATCGAGGCTCGAGACCCCAGCTCCTGGGGGCCTGGGCCGCCACCTCGCTCACTGCGGTGGCCACCGCTACCCGTCCGGCCAGCGAACCGGCCGCCCGGTAGGCCAGCCAGGCCGCCCGTCCGAGCGGCGCGTGGAAGGTGGCCACTTTCGGAGGGGAGCGACCGGCCAGGGCGGCCAGCGACACCACCGGCACCAGCGGCTCATGGATATGAACCACATCGGCTTGG
>JBOGFC010000090.1:0-53051 GCA_050742155.1 Acidimicrobiia bacterium | reverse complement strand
TCAGGAGCGTCGTCGGCAAGGACGCAGGACGAAGGCGCACCGGTGGTGCGTTGAGGACGAGGACGCAGCCGACGGCGGTCCTGGCCGCCCTGGACGCGGCAAACGTTGCGTGACGGGGCACTAGATGCCTGGACCCTCGAGCCGGCCGGCTCCCGGCAGGTGCTCCACCTCGTTACTCGGACCGCTCCTTGCTTCCCAGACACTAGTGAGTAGACTCACTAGTCATGGAACCGCCCGACTTCGACCAGGTGCTCGCCGCCGCCGCTCGTCTCCAGGAGTTGGTCCCGGACGCAGTGTTGGTGGGGGGATCGGCCGCCGCCCACCACGCCGGCCATCGGGTTTCGTTCGACGACGACCATGTGGTCGCCGACTTTAGGTCACGGTTCGATGAGGTCTTGGCTGCTCTCGAAGAGACCGACGGGTGGGTGACCGCCCGGGTCAGACGCCCGGTGATGGTGCTGGGCCGCTTGGACGGGGTCGAGACCGGCGTCCGTAACCTGATCAGGCGGCGGCCCCTCGAAGTGGAGGAGGCCCGGGTGGGCAATAGGACCCTCCGGGTGCCCACGCTGCAAGAGATCGCCCGCATCAAGGCCTGGCTGTGCCTGATCCGCAACGCCACCCGTGATTATCTCGACTTCGTCGCCCTCGCCGACCGCATGGGAGAAGACGGCGCGGCGGCGGTGGTGCTCTCCCTCGACGCGTACTACGCCGACCAGATCGGCCCGGGAGGGCGACGGGTGGCCACCCAGGTCGCCAAGCAGCTCGCCGAACCCCGCCCCGGCGACCTCTCTGAGGTCGACCTCCGCTTCTACCGGAAGCTTGACCCCCGCTGGCAAGCATGGGAGGCGGTGGCCGCCGCCTGCCGTCGGGTGGCGGTCCGGGTCCTGGAAGGAGTGATCGAGCTGTGATCCACCGTCACCTCGCCTATCCGGCCGACCTAGTACCCGAAGACCTGCCGGCCGCCGCCCTCGTCGACCTGCTCGATCGAGGCGATCTGGAGGACTGGCGACCGATCGCCACCGCCATCGCCCGCCGGCCGCACGGGCGGGTCGCCGAGCAGGTGGCCCGGCTGATCGACGCCTTCCCCATGTACGGCACCTCGCCGTTGTGGCGTTCCTTCATCGAACGGTGCCGGGCCGGCCTCGAGGCCCCCTCGGCACAGCCCGAGCAGCTCGGGCTCTCCGATCTCCGCCGCCGGCGGGGCTTCACCCAGACGGACCTGGCGGAACGGATCGGCATCTCCCAGTCCGATCTCTCCAAGCTGGAACGGCGGCGAGACTGGCGCCTCTCCACCCTGCTGCGCTACCTGGCCGCCCTGGATGGGCGTCTTCGCCTCATGGCAGACTTCTCCGACGGCCCAGTCGAGCTTGTCTGGGCGGAGTCGGCAGAGGACCCGACCGCCCCCACCTAGGAAGCGCCGGCTGGTTGCGGTTGGGCCCACGGGAACCCAGTCAGCATGGAACGGCCCTGAACGGTCGGCTCCCGCCAGGAGTTCCGCCTCTAGCATCTGGGAAGATGACCTGGACCGACCGGATACCTGGAGCAATCGCCCAGCTTTCGGCCGCCTGCACGGTGCCCTCCGACTCGGAGGACGAGCGGCTCCGCAAGGCCACCTTCATCCTCTCGGTTGCCGCCACGATCGTCCTGGGACTGGTCTGGGGCCTCGCCTTCGGGCTCCTCGGCTACCGATTGCCTGCCTCGGTCCCCCTCGGCTACAGCATCCTCTCGTTCTTCAGCCTGATCGTCTTCATCCGCACCAAGCGCTACCCCCTGTTCAGGTCGGTCCACCTCTTCTTGATGCTGCTGCTCCCGTTCCTGTTTCAGTTGAGCCTGGGTGGGTTCGTGCAGTCGAGTGCCATGGTCATGTGGTCGTTCGTGGCTCCAGTGGGCGCTCTCGTACTGGCCGGCACCCGGCAGGGGATCCCCTGGTTCGTGGCCTTCGTGGCGATCGTCGTCGTGGCGGGCCTCCTCGACCCGCTGGTTCCCGGTCCGGACGTGCCAACCGCCATGGTGCTCACGTTCTTCGTGCTCAACATCTCGGCCTTGGCAGCCCTTACCTACCTGCTCCTCCAGTACTTCATGCGGGGGCTGCACCAGGCCAGGGCGGCCCTGGAGCGAGAGCAGGCCACGTCGGAGCGTCTTTTGCTCAACGTCCTGCCTCAGCCCATCGCCCAGCGCCTCAAGGATGGGGAGGAGGTCATCGCCGATCGTTTCGACGAGGTGACGGTGCTCTTCGCCGACATCGCCGGCTTCACCCCAATGTCGGAACTGCGGTCTCCCGAGGAAGTCGTGGCGATGCTCGACGAGATCTTCTCGGCCTTCGACGGGCTGGCCGAGCGTTGGGGCCTGGAGAAGATCAAGACCATCGGCGACGCCTACATGGTGGTGGCCGGCGTGCCCACTCCCCGGGAGGACCATGCCGAGGCGATCGCCGAGATGGCCCTCGCCATGCAGGAGGTAGCCGCCACCGGCAACCTGCAGCTGCGGATCGGCATCGACTCCGGCCCGGTCGTGGCAGGGGTCATCGGGAAGATGAAGTTCAGCTACGACCTTTGGGGAGACACGGTCAACACCGCCAGCCGCATGGAGTCGCAAGGCCTGCCCGGGCAGGTCCAAGTGACCCCTCGGACTCGTGAACGTCTCGAGGATGGCTACCAGTTCGAATCGCGCGGGCCGATCGAGGTGAAGGGAAAGGGGGAAATGAGGCCCTACCTGCTGGTGGGCCGCAAGACCTCCGCGCTGGAAGCGATCTCGGCCATGCCTCGAGGAGCCCCATCTCCCGATCGCTAGGGTGAGGCCGGAGCGGAAGAGAGAGGCTGCGTGGCCAAGCCGGTGATCCTGGCGGTGGACGACGACCGAGCTGTGCTGGGTGCCGTGCAGCGCGACCTCCGCAAACACTACGGCAAGGACTTCCAGGTGGTGGGGGCCGATTCGGGCCGGGAGGCCCTCCAGGTGGCTCAGGATCTCAAGCTGCGCAACGACTCGGTGGCGCTCTTCCTGGTGGACCAGCGGATGCCGGAGATGACCGGAGTCGAGCTCCTCGAGCGGGTCATGGATCTGTACCCGGAGGCGAAGCGCTCCCTGCTCACCGCCTACGCAGACACCGAGGCGGCCATCGGGGCCATCAACAAGGCGCAGCTCGACTATTACATCCTCAAGCCCTGGGATCCCCCTGAGGAGCGCCTCTACCCCATCCTCGACGACCTGCTGGATGACTGGCTGGCCACCTATCGGCCTCCCTTCGAGGGCATCCGGGTGGTGGGGAACCGCTGGTCCCGCCCCTCACACGAGGTGAAGGAGTTCCTGGCCCGCAACCAGGTCCCCTACCAGTCCCTGGACATCGAGACCGACGAGGAGGCCCGCCGGCTGGTGGAGCTCGCCGAGGCCGGCGCCGCCCGCCTCCCGGTGGTCATCCTCCCCGACGGCTCCCACCTGGTACAGCCGAGCACCATGGAGCTGGCCGACAGGATCGGCCTTCGCACCCGTGCCGAGCTGCCCTTCTACGACCTGATCATCGTGGGAGCCGGCCCGGCCGGGCTGGCCGCCGCCGTCTACGGCGCCTCGGAGGGCCTGAAGACGCTCCTCATCGAGCGGGAGGCCCCGGGCGGCCAAGCCGGCCAGAGCGCCCGCATCGAGAACTACCTGGGCTTCCCGGTGGGGCTGAGCGGCGCCGACCTGGCGCGGCGGGCCGTGACCCAGGCGCAGCGCTTCGGGGCTGAGATCCTGGTCCCCCTGGAGGCGGCCGGTGTGAACCGCAAGGACCCGTACCGGGTGATCACCCTGAGCAACGGGAGCGAGGTGAGCTGTCACGCGATGGTCATCACCACCGGGGTGTCCTATCGCAAGCTCAACGTCCCCGGCGTCGAGGATCTCACCGGGGCCGGGGTCTATTACGGGGCCTCCCGCATCGAGGCGCACACCCATCGGGACGAGGACGTCTTCATCGTCGGAGGGGGCAACTCGGCCGGGCAGGCGGCCATGTACCTGGCCGGGTTCGCCCGTACCGTGACGGTGCTGGTGCGAACCCCTTCCCTGAAGGAGAGCATGTCCCAGTACCTCATCGACGGCCTGGAGGGCACCGACAACATCGAGCTCGGCTACCAGACCGGCATCAAGGAGGTGAAGGGGTCGGACCGCCTAGAGGCCCTCACGCTGGAGAACCTGGAGACCGCTGAGGAGGAGACGGTACCGGGCAGGGCCCTGTTCATCTTCATCGGCCAGGCGCCCCGGACCGATTGGGTGTCCGACCTGGTGGAACGGGACTCGCAGGGATTCATCCTCTCCGGGGCAGAGCTGGGCGCCCATCCCAAGGGCTGGCCGCTCGAGCGGGCCCCCTTCCCGCTGGAGACCAGCGTGCCCGGCGTCTTCGCCGCCGGGGACGTGCGGTCCGGGTCGACCAAGCGAATCGCCTCGGCCACCGGAGAGGGGGCGATGGCGGTTCGCTTCGTCCACGAGCACCTGGCCGGCCTGTGACGCTCAGTCGACCGCGGCCCCGCGTCGGCAGCTCGGCGGCGCGTCGGCGCCGCCGGAAGAGCCCGACCGCCTCGCCCCCGGGGGCGCCGGCGCGTTGGGACGGGCATGCCAACCATGGGAGTACGAGAGAATGAACTTCCCCGACTTCCTCCGACAACTGCCTTACTTCGCCGGGCTGCCGGAGGAGGAGCTGGAGCGGATCTGCGGTGACGCCCGCCGCTTCCGGGTGCCGGCCGGGGAGATGCTGATCGAGGAGGGCGCCACCAACGACGCCATGTACGTGGTCACCAGCGGGCAGTTCGAGGTGAGCCAGCGGTCCGCCGAACGGAGCGTGGTGCTGGGGACGGTCGAGCAGGGCGGAGTCCTGGGCGAGATGTCGCTCCTCGACCAGGCGCCGGCGGTCGCCTCGGCCCGGGCCCTGGTCGACAGCCGGGTGGCCGAGATCGGAAGGGCCGCCTTCCAAGAGCTCCTGGAGGACCCCGCCTACGTGCTGGCGATACTGCACACGGTCACCGACCGCCTGCGGGAAGCGGAGGCGGCCCGCCGCCAGGATGCCAAGATGGCCGCCCTGGGCACCATGACGGCCGGGCTCCTCCACGAGCTCAACAACCCGGCCGCCGCGGTGCGTCGCTCGGCGGCCCAGCTCGTCGAGATCTTCCAGGCATGGCGGGACCTGGGGAGCCGCCTGGGCGAGGCCGACCTCGCCGCCGGATTCGCCGAGCCGCCCGGCTCGGCCCCCGCCGATCCGCTGCAACGCTCCGACCAGGAGGAAGCGCTGGGTACCTGGCTGGAGGAGGTCGGGGTCGAGGGGCCCTGGGAGTTGGCTCCGGCGCTGGTCGCCAAAGGATGGAAACCCGAGAGCTTGGAGAGGCTGGCGGAAGGCCTGGAACCAAACCGGCGGGCCAAGGTGGTGCGATGGCTGGGACTGAGCTGCTCGATCCAGCTCCTCCTCGACGAGGTGGGCACGGCCGCGGCCCGCATCTCCGAGTTGGTGGGATCGGTCAAGGGATACGCCTATCTGGATCAGGCCCCGGTGCAGGATGTGGACGTGGAGGCCGGGCTCGAGAACACGCTGGTCCTGCTGCGTCACAAGATGGGGACCGTGGAGGTGAATCGCGACTACGACCCCGACCTGCCCCGCATCGAGGCGTACGGGAGCGAGCTCAACCAGGTGTGGACCAACCTGATCGACAACGCCCTCGACTCCATGGGAGAGGCCGGCAAGCTCACCCTCCGCACGCGCAGCGAGAAGGGCATGGTGGTGGTCGAAGTGATCGATGACGGGCCGGGCATCCCTCCCGAGATACAGGGACGCATCTTCGACGCCTTCTTCACCACCAAGCCGCAAGGCCAGGGCACCGGGATCGGCCTGAACACCACCTACAAGATGGTCACGCGACATGGAGGCGACATCCGCGTCAGCTCCCAGCCCGGGGAGACCACCTTCCGTGTCGCCTTGCCGCTCCGGCTCCCCGCCAGGAGGGAAGAGAGCTGAGCACTGCCACGCTCCCCACCGGCACCGTCACCTTCCTCTTCACCGACATCGAGGGCTCCACCAAGCTGCTCCAGCAGCTCGGTGAGCGCTACGAGACATTGCTGGAAGACCACTGCCGGATCCTGCGCCGGGCGATCGCCGCAGGTGACGGGGTGGAAGTCTCCACCGAGGGCGACGCCTTCTTCGCCGTCTTCCCCTCCGCTCCCCAGGCGTTGGCGGCGGTGGTGGCCGCCCAGAGAGAACTGAACGCCCATGACTGGCCCGACGGTTCCCGAGTGCTGGTCCGCATGGGGCTCCATACGGGGGAAGGCATCCTGGGTGGCGACAATTATCTCGGGCTCGACGTCCATCGGGCGGCTCGCATCGCCTCCGCCGGTCACGGAGGGCAGGTGTTGGTATCCGCCGCCACCCGTGCTCTGGTGGAGGGCTCTCTCGCCCCCGGCGTCGGCCTCCGGGACCTGGGAGCTCATCGTCTCAAAGACCTGGCCCGCCCGGAGCAGCTCTCGCAGCTAACGGTGGAGGGGCTGCCCGGCGACTTCCCGCAGCTGCGGACCCTCGAGGTCTCTCCTAACAACCTGCCCGTCCAGAGGACGAGCTTTGTCGCCCGGGAACGCGAGGTGACCGAGGCCGCCAAGCTGCTCGAGGGGACGCGGCTTCTCACCCTGACCGGGCCGGGTGGGACCGGCAAGACCCGCTTGTCGCTACAGGTGGCGGCCGAGGGCGTCGAGCGCTTCCCCGACGGGGTGTACTTCGTGCCACTGGCGTCGCTTACCGACCCGGATCTGGTCCCATCGGCGATTCTCACCCAATTGGAGCTGCACCAGGCGAGTGGCCCGCCGCTCGACGCTCTGTCCGCCTACCTGGCCGACAAACGAATGCTGCTGGTGCTGGACAACTTCGAGCAGATCCTCCCGGCCGCCGTCCAGGTGGCCGGGCTGCTCGACCGGGCGCAGGACCTCAAGGTGCTGGTCACCTCCCGGGCTCCTCTCCGCATCTACGGGGAGCAGGAGTTCCCTGTGCCTCCGCTTGGGGTTCCCGACCCTCGGCGGCTTCTCCCGCTCGAGACCCTGGCCGAGCACGGAGCGGTGGCCCTCTTCGTGGAGCGGGCCCGGGCCGCCCAGCCGGCCTTCTCACTCACCGAGGAGAACGCCCCGGCAGTGGCGGAGATCAGCGCCCGACTGGACGGTCTCCCCTTGGCCATCGAGCTGGCCGCCGCCCGGGTGAAGCTCCTCCCGCCCCAGACAATGGTCTCGCGGATGGAGCAGCGGCTCGGGCTCCTGGCCGGAGGATCGCGTGACCTCCCCACCCGCCAGCAGACACTGCGGGACGCCATCGCCTGGAGCTACGACCTGCTCGACGAGCCTGGTAAGCGCTTGCTCCATCGCATGGCGGTGTTCGTCGGTGGAGCGGCCCTCGACCAGGCGGAGCTGGTGTGCGGGCCGCCGGAGGAGCTGGGAGCCGACGTCCTGGACGGCCTGGGCCTGCTGGTCGACCAGAGCCTCTTGCGTCAGGAAGCGGAGGGCGAGCCCCGCTTCCTGATTCTGGAGACCATCCGCGAGTTCGCCCTGGAGCGTCTGGAGGAGGCTGGAGAGGCATCCGCCATCCAGGAGCGGCACGCCGGCGCCTTCCTCGCCCTGGCCGAGGAGGCCGAGCCCCACCTGACTCATAGGGAACAGGCCACGTGGCTGGATCGGCTGGAGCTCGATCACGACAACCTGCGCGCCGCGCTGGCATGGGCTGCCCGGGAGCATGACGCCGAGTTCGCCTTGCGGCTGGCGGGCGCGGTGTGGCGCTTCTGGCAGATCCGGGGCCACATCCACGAAGCCCGCCAGCGCTTCGACGCCATCCTGGCCATGCCCGGCGACCATCCCCAAGCGCGAGCCAAGGCGCTGGAGGGGGCCGGCGGGCTCGCCTATTGGCAGAACGACATGGACGCCGCGCTGGGCTTCTACCAGGAATGCCTGGACATCTGGCGGGAGCTCGGCGACCAGCCGGGAGTCGCCTATGCCCTCTACAACCTGAGCTTTCCCAGTGGTATGCGAGCTGACCCGGACTACCAACGGGCGCAGGAGCTTCTCGACGAGGCGCTGGAGATCGTTCGGCGGCTGGGCGACCGGCTCGGGATCGGCAAGGTGCTCTGGGGCATGGGCGTCCTGGCCAACTGGCCTGAGGACTGGGACCAGGCTCGGGCACTGGGACTGGAGAGCCTGGAGCACTTCCGCTCACTGGATGCACCGTTCGACCTCGGATGGGCCCTGTACATGCTGGGCAATGTCGAATTCAAGACCGGGAACTCCACAGAGGCGCTTCCCTACCTCGAGGAAGGCCTGAAGCTCTTCGCCCAGGTGAGGGACGTATCCGGAGTGGTCTTGCATTTGGGCTCCCTGGCCGCGGTCGAGCTGGCCCAGGGCGAGGTGGAGCGCGGGGTCCGGCTGGCCGGAGCGATGGCCGCCCAGCGCAAGCTGAGCGGCACCCAGCTGGTGGACTTCACCGTCACCCAGGTAGCCGGCCTGGGCCAGGCCCTCGCCGAGCTCGAGCACGACCGAACCGAAGCCCTGCTGGCGGAGGGCCAGGCCATGACCCTCGAGGAGGCGGTCGACTATGCGCTCCGCCGGTGAAGGGGGCCCGGGAATGCCGCCAGCCGTCCGGAGGGTTGCTCCGGCATGATGGGCGCGGCAGTGGAAGAGTCGAACCTCAAGCGCTGGACCCTGGTGGCCACCATTCTCGGCTCGGGGATGGTCTTCCTGGACGGAACGGTCGTGACCGTGGCTCTGGAGCGCATCGGCCGGGAGCTGCCCAGCACCTACTTCGGGGTGCTGGAGGGCCAATCCTTCGTCTACAACGGTTACCTGCTCACCCTGAGCGCTCTCTTGATCCTGGCGGGTGCTCTCAACGACTATTACGGCCGCCGCCGGATGTTCTCGATCGGGCTGGTCGGGTTCGGCGTCACCTCGGTGCTGTGCGGCCTGGCGCCCACTATGGAGCTCCTCATCCTGTTCCGCGTGCTGCAAGGAGCGACTGGTGCGCTCCTCGTGCCCGGGTCGCTCTCGATCATCACTGCCACCTTCCAGGGTGAGGAGCAGGGCCGGGCCTTCGGCCTCTGGGCGGGCGCCTCGGCGGCCACCACCATCCTGGGCCCCATCGCCGGAGGCGCCCTGGTCGACAGCATCTCCTGGCGGGCGGCCTTCTTCGTCAACATCCCGCTGGCCCTGATCGCCCTATGGGCCACGGCTCGCCTGCCGGAGAGCCGGGACGAGGAGGCCACCGGCCGGTTCGACTGGCTGGGGTCGGCGGTGGTGGCTCTGGCGGTGGGAGGGCTCGCCTTCGGGGCCATCCGTGGCCAGGAGCGGCAGTGGCAGGACTCGCTCGCCTTCGTGGCGCTCGGAGTGGGGGCCGTGGCGGCGGTGGCTTTCCCCTTCCTGATGGCCCGCTCCCCCCACCCTCTGGTGCCGCTCCACCTGTTTCGCTCACACAACTTCACGGTCACCAACCTCTCCACGCTGGTCATCTACGGAGCCCTCTACGTCCTCCTCTACTTCCTGGCCATCTTCGTGCAGGGGACGCTCGGGTACAACGCCTTCGCCGCCGGCCTGGCCACAGTACCCGGCGTGCTGTTCCTGGCTCTGTTCTCATCTCGCTTCGGCGCCCTGGCCGGACGGTACGGCCCTCGCTGGTTCATGGCGGCCGGGCCGGCCATCATGACCTTCGGAGCCCTGTGGCTGGCGCGGGTTCCCGCCGACAGCCCGGTCTGGCAGGCCGAGCTGGGCGACCTGGCGAGCTGGGTGCCCCCGTCCGGCTACCTGGTCGACATCCTGCCTGGGGTGGTGCTGTTCGGGCTGGGCGTGATGGTGATGGTGGCCCCGCTCACCACCTGCCTGATGACCTCCATCCCGGTGCGGCATTCCGGGCTGGCCTCGGCCATCAACAACGCCATCTCCCGGGTGGGCCCGCAGCTGGCCGGGGCGCTCATCTTCGTGATGGTGACCGCCACGTTCTACAGCGGTCTCCAGTCCCGCGTGGATGGCGTCGACTTCTCCTCCCCCGAGATCCGGGCCCAGGTCGCTCCCCTCAATCGGCCCGCTCCAGCTCTCCCCCCCCAAGTGCAGGCCGCCGCCCGGACCGAGTCGGCCGAGGCCTTCCACCTGGCCATGATGATGGCGGCGATCCTGCTGGTGAGCGGGGCTGCCATCAACGGGATCTGGATCCGCAACCCGACCCCTGCTGAGGTTCCCCCTTCCCTCCCCGAGCAGGCCCTGGCCTGACCTCTCCTCGTTCTGGCGCGCAAACTTCACACCCTGGTGCGATTTCTGCGCGCCAAAACGGGTTAGGTCGGCGGGCTTTCGGCGGAGGGGCGGGAGGCGTGCAGCTCGGCACGCGCCTCCCGCACCTGGCGGAGCAGGTTGGCGAAGAGCATCTCGAGGCGCTCGAGGTCGCTCTCGGCCTGGTCCTCAGCCTCCAGGCGAATGCGGCGAGCCTCGCCTTCGGCGCGGCGCACCAGGTGGTTGGCCTCCTCCACCGCCTCGGCCATGATGCTCGACTCGGACACCAGCTCCTGCGACCGGGCCTTGGCACGCTCCAGGATGTCCCGGGCCTGCTCGTTGGTGCGGGCCACAAAGGCCTCCCGCTCCCGCACCATCCAGCGGGCGGCCCGGAGATCCTCGGGGAGCTGGTCGCGCAGCTGGCGGAGGCCGGCCAGCACCTCCTCTCGATCCAACATCACCGTCCCGGAGAGCGGCACCGCCCTCGCTTCGGTGACGGCCAGGATGATGCCCTCGACCAGCTCCTGCAGCTCACCAACCGTGGCTGGGAGATCCGGCTCTACCTCCGGGGAGGGGGTGTCGGTCACGAGGAGAAGCGCTCCTCGAGGGCCTTGGCCACCAGCGGCGGCACCAGACCCTCGACCGAAGCCCCGAAGCGGGCCACCTCCTTGACCAGCGAGGAGGAGAGGTAGCCGTACTCGGGATTGGTAGCCACGAAGACCGTGTCGATCCCCGAGAGCTGGCGGTTCATCTGGGCCATCTGTAGCTCGTAGTCGAAGTCGGTCAAGGCCCGCAGGCCCTTCACGATCACCTCCACACCCTTCGCTCGGGCGAAATCGACCAGCAAACCGTCGAAGCTCTCCACCTCCACCTCGGGGTTGTCGGCGAAGAGCTCTTCGAGCATGGCCACCCGCTCTTCGGCCGAAAAGAGAGGCTGCTTGGAAGGGTTGCGGACCACCGCCAGCACCACCCGGTCGAAGATCTGTAGTGCCCGGCTGATGACGTCGACGTGGCCCTGGGTGGGCGGGTCGAAGCTACCCGGACAGAGGGCGGTCTTCACGGAGCTTCCCTCTGATAGCGCCACAGCTCGCTGTCGCCGTATCTGCGGCGGTCGGTGAGCCCTAGGCCGGGAGCCTGGGGGGCCGGTTGGCCGGCCCGTCGGTGCACGATCACCTGCGCTCCTTCCGCCAGAAGCGGGGACAGGTTCCGGAGGATCTCCTCCACTGACGCTAGCGAGAGGGCATACGGAGGGTCAACGAATGCCAGGTCGACACCTCCGTCGGCGCGGCGCAGGTAGTGGCCGGCCTCCTCGGCCACCACGCTCCCCTCCAGGCCGGTGGCGGCCAGGTTGCGCCGCAGCGCCTGTAGGGCTCGACGGTGCCGCTCCACGAAGATGACGGAGACGGCTCCTCGGCTGAGCGCCTCGATGCCCAGCGAACCGGACCCGGCGAACAGATCGAGGACCCGGGCCCCCTCCACGGCTCGACCCAGCGAGGAGAAGAGGGCCTCCTTGGCCCGGTCGGTCATGGGGCGAGTATCGGCGTCCTTGGGCCCTTGCAGGCGGCGCCCCTTGGCGGTCCCGGCGATCACGCGCATGAGGAAACCAGCCTATGAGGTCGTCGGTCGCATGCATGCATGTCCAAGTCGGTGCAGATTCGGAACGTCCCCGACCATATCCACCGCCCAAAACCTCATCTGTCCTCTCGTGACGATGGTTCGAGTGGCACCGTTCTGTGGCCGACGACCTCAAGCGTCCCATCCACCCAACGGAACCGAGTTCAGTTCTACGGTGTACGTAGGGCATGCATTGGTTCGTCCGGCTTCTCGTCATCTTTCTGCTCCTGGCCCAGGCGTCGAGCGCCTGGGCCAAATTTCCCCTCTTCACCGTGGAGCTCGAGCCGCAGCGGCCGGTCGCAGGTCGCTCGGTCAAGGTGATGGTCCACACCCAACAGGACGTCCCTCTGCAGGAAGTGGGCGGGTTGCTGGCCGCCTGGCCGGCTGCTGAGTGGAAGGGGGAGGAACCGCGCGGGCCCAGCCTGCCTATCAGCCTCGAGCGCAGCGCCCCTGCCACCTTCGAGGGGCGGGTGACCTTCCCGGAGCCCGGGACCTGGGTGGTGGTCCCGTTTCCCCAGTACCAGCCCCAATACCAGATGCGCGGGCCCTGCCCCGAGTGCTACCCGGACATCCTGACGGTGCACGTCTCCTCACTCTGGGACGCCTCCCACCTCCGCCTCCGGGGAGCCCTCGCTGTGGTCTGACTCACGACCTGAACAGCCACTCCACCTCGTCGCCCAGCAGGGCGCGCACCTCCTCGGCGATGGCCCGGTGTCCGGAGAGGGAGGGGTCGGACGCCACCAGGCCGAAGGCCTCCCGCCGGGCGGCGACCAGCGTCTCGGCGTCCCGGAGGATGTCGGCCAGCTTCAGATCCGGCATGCCGGCCTGCCGGGCCCCGAAGATGGTCCCCTGTCCGCGGATGCGGAGGTCCTCTTCGGCCAGACGGAAGCCGTCGTCGGTGGCCACCATGGCGGCCACCCGGGCCGCCCCTTCCTCGGTGGTCGGCTCGGCCACCAGGAGGCAGTAGGCGGGACCCGCTCCCCGCCAGAGCCGGCCCCGCAGCTGGTGCAGCTGGCTGAGGCCAAAGCGGTGGGCGTCCTCGATGATCATCACGGTGGCGTTGGGGATGTCGATCCCCACCTCGATGACGGTGGTGGCCACCAATAGGTCGAGCTGGCGATTCCGGAGCTGCTCCATGACCAGACTCTTCTGGGCGGCACGCATCTGGCCGTGCAACAGGCCAACGCGTAACTCAGGGAACAACCCCTGCAACCGCTCGAACTCGGCGGTGGCCGAGGCCGCCTCCACCTTGGGGCTCTCCTCCACCAGCGGACAGACCACGAAGGCCTGCCGACCGGCCGCCACCTCGGCGCGGACCAGGTCGTAGACGCGCTCCAGCTCCCGGGGCTTCGTCCCCACCGCCCGGGTCTCCACCTCGGGACGACTGGGCGGCATCTCGTCCAGCAAGGAGACGTCCAGGTCCCCGTAGAGGGTCATCGAGAGGGTGCGCGGGATGGGAGTGGCGGTCATGATGAGCAGGTCGGGGTTGAGGTCCTGTCCCTTCTCCTTGAGCTGCACCCGCTGGTAGACCCCGAAGCGGTGCTGCTCGTCCACCACCGCCATTCCCAGGCGGTGAAAATGCACGCCTTCCTGGATGAGGGCATGGGTCCCCACCACCACGTCCACCGTGCCGGCGGCCACGGCATCCAAGACCTCCCGGCGGTCGGGGGAGCTGGAGGTGAGGAGGGCCATCCGCACCCCGACCAGGGAGCAGAGGGGCTCCATGCTGAGATAGTGCTGTTCGGCCAGCACCTCGGTGGGAGCCATCACTGCCCCCTGGTACCCGCCCTGCACAGCAGTGAGCAGGGCGGCCAGCGCCACCACCGTCTTGCCGGACCCCACCTCCCCCTGCAGTAAGCGATGCATGGGGTGCGGACCCCTCATGTCGCTCTGGATCTCGGCCAGCACCCGCTGTTGGGCTCCGGTCAGCGAGAAAGGAAGCGCCTTGACGAACTCCTCCGCCAGCCCGACCCCGGGGTCGTGCCCGATGCCGGCCGCTTCATCGACCTGGCGTCGCTTGCGCATCGCCAACGCCACCTCCAGACGGAACAACTCGTCGAAGACCAGCCGGCGGCGAGCCGGTTCCACCTCCTCCAGCGATTCCGGGAAGTGGATGGAGGCCAACGCCTCATCCCGCGAGACCAGATTGAGGCGGCCCCGCACCTCGGACCCCAGGGGGTCGGCCAGCGGCCGGGACCGCTGGAGGGCGTTGTGGATCCCCCGCCGGAGGTAGCCGGGCGCCACTCCTCCGGCCGTGGGATGGATGGGCACCACCCGACCGGTGACCAGGCTCTCCGCCGGGCGGTCGAGGAGGTCCACCGCCGGGCTGGACATCTGCAACCGGCCCCGGTAGCGCTCCACCTTGCCGGAGAGGGCCACCTCCACCCCAGGACGGAGCTGGCGAGCCCGAAACGGCTGGTTGAACCAAACCGCCTTCAGGTAGGAAGTCCCGTCGAAGAGCCTGGCCTCCACGATGGAGAGGTTGCGACGCGGCCGGCGGGTATCGACCTTCTTCACCTCGCCCACCACGGTGATCTCCTCTCCGACCGGGACGTCGGCCAGGGGGACCACTGCCGAGCGGTCCACGTAGCGGCGGGGGAAATGGAGCAGGAGGTCGGCCACGCTGCCGATGCCGGCCCTGCGCAGCTCGGCTCCCCGGCGGCCCGACAAGCCCTGCACCCGCTCGACGGGAATGGTGCTCAAATGGGCGAGGCCGGCCCTCTGGCTGGGATCTCTGGTCATGCGACGGGCGCCGAGTATACGAATCGGCCTGGTATCCTCCCGCCCCGGTCCATGTCCTATCGCTGTGAAGTCTGCGGCAAGAGCCCCTGGGTGGGCCGGCAGGTGAGCCACTCCCACCGCCGGTCCAGCCGGCGCTGGCTGCCCAACATCCAGCGGGTGCGGGTGCGCCACGGCGCCAACTCCCGCCGCATGAGGGTGTGCACCTCCTGCCTGAAGGCCGGCAAGGTGGAGAAGGCGTAGGTCGACCGATACGTCATACGATGTATCATGTTCGTATGACAATGCTGAGCTTTCGGGTAGACGATCAAGAGGCAGCCGAGGCGCAGCGGTGGGCGGAGCGGCTCGGTGTCGATCGCTCGGAGTTGCTGCGGGAAGCGCTCCATCGTCACCTCGTCCGACTCGCCTCAGAAACAGACATCCAGGCCTGGACCCGCGCCCCGCTCACCCCCGACGAGCAGGCATTGGCCGAGATCGCCGACTGGGGCCCTGCTGAGGACTGGTCGGACTGGGCTGATGCAGCGCGGTGAGATCTGGTTCGCGGCAACTCCCGGCGGAGACCGACCCGTACTGATCCTCACTCGGGAGCCTGTTGCCGGTCGCATCGGCTCCTTGGTCGTTGCGGCGTTGACTCGCAACAAACGAGGCCTCGTCTCAGAGCTGGATCTGACACCGGATGCCGACGGCGTGCCCACTGAGTGTGTGGCGAATTTCGACAACCTGCATACGCTGTCGCGAGAGGCGTTTCGCCGTCGTGTCACCAAGCTGGGACCGGCGCGCCTGGCGGAAGCATGCCAAATACTGCGAGACGCCACCGGCTGCTGATCGACTCACCTGCTCCCGAGTTCGGTGCGCGTCCACAGCCGGGCGGAATGGCTGGCCAACCGCTGCACGTCGAGCAGCCTTCCGACTCCCCGCCCAGCGGGAGCCGTGTGGTGGTCACCCGAACCTGATCCCTCCGTATACTCCCGCCTCGTGCAAGGCGTGGTGAAGGTGTGGGACCCCGCCACGGGGGTAGGCATCATCATCCGTGACGACGACCGCAGTGAGGTGTTCCTTCGTCCCGGCTCACTGCGCGGCAGTGTGTTCCGCATGCTCCGGCAGGGCCAGCGAGTGGTCTTCGACGTCGAGGAGGAGGAGGGGCGCATCTACGCGCACCGCCTGCGGTTCGGCTCCGACGGCTACTGATTCCTCTCGACATCGCCCCAACGCCGCCGGGTATAGTCGCAGCCAGACCGACCGACGAACCGAGGAGGGATTGGTGGTCGAGGCCTACGTTCTGATCCAGACCGAAGTGGGCAAGGCGGCCCAGGTCGCCGATGAGGTCCGCAAGATCCAGGGAGTGGAATCGGCCGACGACGTGACCGGCCCCTACGACGTGATCGCCCGGGTAGAGGCGGACGACGTGGACCAGCTCGGAAAGCTCGTGGTGGCCCGCATCCAGGGGGTGGAAGGCATCACCCGCACCCTCACCTGTCCGGTGGTGCACCTGTAGGTCAGGTCCCCAGCGTCAGCCTCACCAGCTCGTCCACCAGCTCCGGGTAGCTCACCCCGGAGAGCTCCCAGAGGCGGGGGAACATCGAGATGGGGGTGAAGCCCGGCATGGTGTTGAGCTCGTTGACGAGAAACCCGCGGCCTCCCTCCTCGTAAAAGAAGTCGACCCGGGCCAGCCCGGCGCACTCCAGGACGGTGAAGGCCTGGTTGGCCAGCTCCCGGACGGCGGTCGACTCGGTCTCTGAGAGTGGGGCCGGGGCGAGCAGCCGGGCGGTGTCGTCCTCGTATTTGGCCCGATAGTCATACCATCCCGAGGTGGGCACGATCTCTCCGGGAACAGACGCCCGGGGACCCTCCAGCACCGCCACCTCGATCTCCCGGCCTCGCACCGCTTCCTCGGCCAGCGCCTTCTCGCCGTAGCGGAGGGCCTCCTCGATGCCGCCCTTGAGCTCGGGCTCCGACTCGGCCCTGGTCACCCCGACCGAGGAGCCCAACCGTGACGGCTTGGTGAAGACCGGCAACCCGAGCCGTTCCACCACCCGGCTCACCACCCCGGCCGGGTCGGCCGCCCAATCCGGACCCCTGACCACCTGGTAGTCGGGGGTTGGGAGGCCGGTCTGGCGGAAGAGCCGCTTGGCGACCTCCTTGTCCATGCCGAGCGCCGACCCGAGCACGCCGGAGCCCACGTAGGGCACCCCGGCCATCTCGAGCATCCCCTGCACGGTGCCGTCCTCCCCGAACGGGCCGTGCAGCACCGGAAAGACCACATCCACCTCGAACGTGCGCCGACCCCCTCGGATCAGCCCGAGCGGGACCTCGAAGCGGGCCTCGGGGCCCTCCGGCCGAAGCGGGCTCTGGGTGGGATCGGCCAGGTGCCAGCCGCCCTCCCGATCGATGCCCACCGCCTCGGTCTGATGGCCGGCCTCTCGCAACGCCCCGGCCACCGCCGCCCCGGACACGCCGGAGACCTCATGCTCGGCCGACCTCCCGCCGAAAAGAACCATGACGCGGGCCATGAAGTGGAGGATACTGTGACAGACCGAAGCGATCAGCTATCGGCTGTCTCTATGGACGACCGGGTTCTCCTAGCCGAGTTTCGCCACCAGGTGGTGAGGCTGGCCCTGTTGGCCTCATGGGGAGTGCTGGCGGCGCTGATCCTCTACGCCATCCGTAATGAGCTGTTCGGCAACCCGAACGTGTGGGGGGCGGCCGCCGGGGCCACTTTGGGGCTGGCGGCACTGCTGGGCACTCCCTGGCGGGAGGTCCTGGTGCGCCCGGCGGGAGACCTGATCCTCCTCCTCTGGTGCGCCCTCACCATCGTGCTCCTCTCGTTGGTGTCGACCGAGTCCGCCTTGGCCGGGTCGGCCTTCTTCTTCTACTTCGCGGTGGTGGCCTTCTCGGCCGCCTGGTTCCCCCCTCTCCTCCACGGTCTGGTGTCGCTGGGGGCGCTGGCCGGTCGTGTGATCGCCTCGATCATCGCCCACCAGGCCATCACGTTGGAGGGGCTGGCCCTCGAGGTGCTGGCCCTGGGGGTGGTGGCCGGGGTGACCGGGATGGTGGCGGAGAAATTCCGGCAGCAGACCCGCCAGGGCTACCGCCAGGTCGAAGAGTTGCGTCACCGGGAAGCCGACCTGGAGCGGCTCTACGAGCTGTCGAGGACGGTGGGGGCCGGCGAGAGCCTCACCGAGGTCCTCCCGGAGCTGGTGGGCCGCATCGCCCGCTACCTCAAGGCCCGGGTGGGAGTGGTGCTGCTCTACCGGCCACAGCAGCATGCCCTGGAGGTGGTCAGCCCACTGTGGATGGACGGGCACGCTCTCAAGGCCGAGGACTACAAATTCCCCCTGGCCCGAGGGGGCACGGTAGAGCGGGTGTTCATGCAGAACGCACCCATCCTCTCCAACGCCCTCTCCGACGATCCCGACCTGCAGGACACACTGCTCGAGGACCTTCGGATCGAGCAGGCCATGGCCGTTCCGCTCCGGGTCGAGAACCGCACCATGGGGGTGCTGCTGGTGGCCGACCGGGAGGGGGGCTTTACGCAGGCCGACCTCGAGGCGCTCCAGTCGCTGGCTGCCCCGGCCGCCCTGGTGCTCGATCAGCTGGCCCGTTACGAGCAGGTCGAGGAGACCGGCAAGCGCATGGAGGAGCTGGCCCAGCTCAAGACCCACTTCGTCTCGGTGGTCAGCCACGAGCTGCGCACCCCATTGACCGCCATCATCGGCTCGCTGGCCACACTGGCTCGCCCCGAGCTGGCCCCGGCCGGTCCCGCCGCGCAGGAGCTGCTGGCCTCGGCACGCAAGCAGGCCGAGCGGCTGCGGGCCATGATCGAGGACCTCCTCATGGTCTCCCGGATCGACGGCCACGCTCTGCCCCAAAAACCAGAGCGTCTCGACCTCAACGAGTTCATCGCCGACACGGTCGAGGGGATCCCCGAGGCACGGGGCCGGGTCAAGGTATCCAGCGACCTGGATTTCCCCATCGAGGCCGACCCGGAGCACCTGCGCCGCATCATGAGCAACCTGGTGGGCAACGCTCTCAAGTACGCCGGGGGCAGCCCGGTCGAGGTGATCACCCGCCGGGCCGGTGAAGAGGTCTGGGTGTCGATCGTCGACCACGGTCCGGGAATCCCGGAGGAGGACCGTGAGCGGGCCTTCGAACGGTTCATCCAGCTCCGGGCCGCCCACACCAGGCCGGGGGGCGGCACCGGCCTGGGCCTCTCCATCGTCCGCAACCTCGCCGAGGCGATGGGCGGCCGGGTCTGGCTGGAGGACACTCCCGGAGGCGGCGCCACCTTCACCGTGGCCCTGCCGCGCTCCCCGGGGGCGGTGCGGAGGATGGCGGCCTCCTCAACATTCTTGTGACGGTTTTAAGCCCTCCAGGTGGACAAACGTCACAAGAACGGTCTAGCGGAGGTCGGTGGCGATGGCGTGGAACCCGCCGTCGACATGGATGACCTCTCCGCTGGTCTTGGCAGCCCAGTCGGAGAGCAACACGCACACCATGCGGGCCACCGGCTCGGGATCGCCGGTGTCCCAGCCCAGCGGGGCTCGCTTGTCCCACACCTCCTGGAAGGCCGAGAAGCCCGGGATCGAGCGGGCGGCCACCGTGCCGAGCGGCCCGGCCGACACGGCGTTGATCCGGATGTTCTGCTCGCCCAGGTCGCGGGCCAGGTAGCGGGCCACCGATTGCAGGGCGGCCTTGGCCACCCCCATCCAGTCGTAGGCCGGCCAAGCCTGGCGGTTGTCGAAATCGAGGGTCACCAGCGATCCGCCCCCGGCCGCCTTCATCAGGGGCAGGAGACCGACCGCCAGGGTCTTGAGGGAGAACGCCGAGGTGGTGAAGGCCACCTGGGCGCTCTCCACCGGCGTGTTGAGGAAATTACCGCCCAGGGCGTCTTCCGGCGCATAGGCGATGGCATGGAGAGCACCATCGACCGCCCCCCAGCGCTGCCCCAGGTCGGCCACCAGCGCCTCCATGTCGGCCGGTAGGTTGATGTCCAGCTCCAGCACGTCCGGCGGCTCCTCGAGACGGGTGGCCGCCCGCTCGGTGAGCCGCCTCCCCCGCCCGAAGCCGGTGAGGACGAGCTCGGCCCCTTCCTGTTGGGCGAGGCGAGCGGTGTGCCAGGCGATGGAATCGTCGGTCAGCACTCCGGTGATTACCAGCCGCTTCCCCTGCAGCAACATGGCGGTCATGGTAGGCCCAGGTTCTTCCCGAAAGAGGTGATGGCCCGGATCCCCAGGCCCATCAGGAAGAGCAGGAGCAGTCCCCAGGCCAGGGCGGGCCGCTTGGCGAGCTGCGAACGGTAGATGTAGGCGAAGGTCAGCGAGAAGAGGATGAGGAGGCCGTAGAAGACGTGCAGGTTGCCCGGCTCGTGTCCCTGGGCGAGCAACAGGAAGCCCACCCCCACCTGCACGAGGATCGCCCCTACCGCCAGAGCCACTCCCACCCAGAAAGGGCGGGACGGGTCTCGCCCGGCAAGGCGCAGGCCGATCCCCCCCAACCCCACCAGCCCGCAGAGTCCGACTGCCACCCAGCCCCAGGTGTTGTGGAAGGCGGCCAGCATCAGAGGGTCTCCTTCAGCACCTTGCCGGCCGCGTTGCGAGGAAGCGGCTCGACCCGCACCTCCACGTGGGCCGGGACCTTGAAGTAGGCCAGCCGCTCGCCGCACCAGGCCCGCAGCTCCTCGGGCTGGACGGGACGGCGCACCACCACCACCGCCTTCACCTCCTCTCCCAGGGTGGCGTGCGGCACGCCGACCACCGCCGCCTCCACCACCGCCGGGTGCTCGGCCAGCACATTCTCCACCTCTACCGAAAAGACGTTCTCTCCCCCCCGGATCACCACGTCCTTGACCCGATCGACCAGGACGAGGTCGCCCTCGGAGTCGCGCACCACCAGGTCGCCCGTGTAGAACCAGCCCTCCCGGATCGCCACGGCGGTGGCCGGCTCGTCCCGCCAATACCCGGCCATCACCACCGGCCCGCGCACGGCCAGCTCGCCGGGCTCCCCGTCCGGCGCCTCCCTCCCATCCGGGCCGACCAGCTTGACGTCCACCACCGGGAGGGGCTTGCCGATGGCATGCGGCTTGCGCAGGTACTCCATCCCCCAGTTGGCCACCACCACCGCGTTCGTCTCGGTGAGCCCGTAGCCGTTCCCGATCGAGCGGACCCCGGGCAGCGCCTGTCGGGTTCGCTGGGGCAGCTCCGGCGGGACGGGAGCGCCCCCGTACGTGACGCTCCGCAACGACCCCAGGTCGTAGTCCCCCAGGAGCTCCGAATCGAGGATTCGCAGCATCAGGGTGGGGACGGCCGAGAACTGGGTGATCCCCTCGTCCTGAATGAGGTGCATGGCCGTCCGGGCATCGAAACCCCGCTGGGGATAGAGCACCACCCTGTTGCCGAATGCGTAGGAGGCCACCAGGGTGGCTTGGCAGCCGGTGACGTGGAAGAGCGGGACCACCAGCAACGAGACGCCCTGTGAGGCGGGCTCCTCGGGGCGGGGCTCCTCGGCCAGGATCCGGGAGCGGACCGCCAGGTAGACGAGATTGCGGAGGTTGGCCACCACCCCGCGGTGATCGACCATCGCTCCCTTGGGACGACCGGTGGTTCCGGAGGTGTAGAAGATGGAGACCGCATCGTCTTCGCCCAGGTCGACCGGCGAGCCCGGCTCCTTTCGGAAGCCGACCAGGGAGTCCAGCCCGACCAGACGATCGTCCGGCACCGATCCGGCCACCGCCGGCAGGCGCTCGGGATCGGCGAAGACCAGCGAAGCCCGGCTGTGGTCGAGGGCGTAGGCCAGCTCCTCCTTGCCCCACCAGGCGTTGAGGGGGACCGACACCACCCCGGCCAGCAGGCAGCCCCAGAAGACCTCCGCCCACTGCGGGGAGTTGGCGCCGAGGATCACCACCCGGTCGCCAGCCCGGATGCCGGCCGCCTGCAGCCCTCCGGCCACGCCGGCCGCCCTCTCCCCCACCTCGGCGAAGGTGAGGCGATGGTCGTCCTGCACCAGCGCCGGGCGCTCGGCGAAGCGCTCGGTGGCCTCCTGAAACACCTCGGCCAGGCTGGCCGCTCGCCGGACGTAGTTGCGAACCTCGATACCCCGCACCACCACCTGCTCCATGGCGAACGGGCCGCCCGGGTCGGTGAGCCGCTCGGCCTCGGCCAATCTCTGGGACCACATGCTGGCGCCAGGCTAATGGCCCCCGTAGTCTCGACCCCATGCGGGCGGTGGCCCTCGCCGAGCAGCCCCCGCCCCCGAGCTGGGGTGTCGAGGTGGACGACCGGGCCCTGGCCCGGGAGGCCGACCGCTGGTCGGCGGTGCCGATCGAGCCACCCGGGTGGGACTACCCGGGACTCCCCCGGGACCTCGGGGGGGAGGCCTGGTTCGATTTCTGCGGCACCGCCTGCTCGGTGGTGGCCTGCCTCTGGCCTCCTGAGGGCGAGCCCGCCTGGGAGGTGGAGCACGAGGGCCGGTGGCTCACCGATGCCCCGGCGCTGTTCGCCTGCTTCACCAGCGCCCGCGTCGGCGACCTGAGGCGCTTCCTCGGCTGGACCGAGGAAGACGCTCGGGCCTTCTTCGCCGGGCGGGGAACCCTTCAGCTCCTCCCCGAGCGGCGAGCTCGCCTGCAGGCCCTCGCCGAAGCGGTACTCGACCGGTGGAAGGGGCGCTTCGGGAACCTGGTCGAGGAGGCCGGGTTCCATGCTCCCGAGGTGGTGGAGCGGCTGGTGGAGAGCGTGCCCGGCTATCGCGACGAGGCCGAGACCACGGCCGGACTGCTCCGCTTCAACAAGCTCGCCCACCTGGCCGCGGCCATGATGGCGGCCCGGAGCGACAAGCCCTTCACCGGCCTGGCGGGGTTCCCGGTCTACCCGGACTACATGCTCCCCCGTGCGCTGCGCTGGCTGGGCATTCTTCACTACCAGCCCGACCTGGCCGAGGCCGTCGATCGCCGCCGGCTCATCCCTTCCGGAAGTGTGTGGGAGCTGGGCATGCGCTGGGCCACGGTGAATGCCGCCGAGGAGCTGCGCCGGGCCCTCAACCGGCGAGGCAACCCGGTCATCACCCCGGCCCTCGACTACCACCTCTGGCACATGGCGGTGCTGGGCGACCAGGCCGCCTTGATGGGCGAGCACCACCGCACGCTGACCCTGGCCTACTAGCGAGCTCCCTGAGGGCCGTAAGACGACGGAGGCCCCGCACCTGAGGGCACGGGGACTCCGACGCGGGCTCCGGATGGAGCCGTTCAGCGCGGGAGGCTTCTGCAGGCGGGCTGGGGAACCTGAGGATCTACAGGCGGACTAGGTACCCACAGTCTCCTCCCTAGCCGGGAAGTCGGCCCGGGTCGCCCTTTGTTACAGGATTTCTCTCGATCCGATGGTCGCCCGCCGAGCATGAAACGAGACCCCGAAAGAGCTTTGATGCAATCTCCGCCCTCTCGGGGTCCCTCGCGGTCTCACCGGTCACCGAGTGAGCCCGAAGACCCTCTCGGTGTCTCCGATGAGACCTCCACCGTGAGGTATGACCCTCACCGTGGTGATAGCACCCTACGGAGCAGGCCACCGGCCGTCAAGCGGAATCGAAGCTGAGATTTCGCGGCTCACCGGAAAGTTTCGCGGGGCCTCGGAGGGACGAGAACTCGGCGCTACGCCTGCTTGACCAGGCAAACAGAGAGCAGGGTGTCCTCTTCGACGTCGTGCCAGTCGTGGAGAGTGCCGGGAAGGAACACA
This sequence comes from Acidimicrobiia bacterium, assembly GCA_050742155.1. Classification (GTDB taxonomy): domain Bacteria; phylum Actinomycetota; class Acidimicrobiia; order Spongiisociales; family JALYHC01; genus JBOGFC01. The sequence goes on along the minus strand of JBOGFC010000090.1, from coordinate 29,751 downwards.
TAGAGCTCGGGACCCTTGTATGAGAGAGCGGTCCCATCGGGTAGGCCCAGCTTTCCCTTCCCGCGCACGATCTGGCAGAAGGCGACGTCCGGGCTGGAATGCATGGTGAAATGGCCATCGGCGGCGATCTCCACGAGTTGCACCTCGGCGCGCGGTGGCTGGATCAGCTCCACCAGCTTGACCAGGGCCAGAGGTCTGCCGTCGTACTCCTCGAAAGATCGCCAGTCCGGCGAGGTCGCCACGTCGGCCTCCACGTGGTCACCGCGCCGGCGGAAGATCGTCGTCCTCATATTCGCTGCCTCCTCTCGTTACGCTGGAAGCCGTGGACCCCTTCCAGGCCATCCGGGAAGACCGCGTGGTGGCGGTGGTGCGGGCCGAGCAGGTGGCGGATCCCGTTGGGCTGGCGAAGACCCTGGCTGAGGCCGGCATACGCTGCGTGGAATTCACCTTCACCATCCCCGATGTGCTCGAGGCCATCGAGGCAGCCAGCTCGTCCGACGCCCTGGTAGGAGCCGGAACGGTGCTGGACGCCGGCCAGGCCCGTCGAGCCATCGAGGCCGGAGCCCGCTTCGTGGTCTCGCCCACGCTGGAGCCGGGCCTGGTCGAAGCGGCCGGTGACGTCCCCGTCTTCCTCGGAGCCTTCACGCCCACCGAGGTGATGGCGGCCCATCGGGCCGGTGCCACGGCGGTGAAGCTCTTCCCTGCCCGCCTGGGCGGCCCCTCCTACCTGCGCGACCTGCGGGGGCCCTTCCCAGGCGTCTTCTTCGTCCCTTCGGGAGGCATCGACGAGTCCAACGCCCGAGAGTTCCTCGAGGCGGGGGCGGTGGCCGTCTACGCGGGCTCGAGCTTGGCCCCGGCCGAGGCGGTGGCCACCGGCGACCACGACGAAGTCGCCCGGCGGGCGAGGGCATTCATGAAGGCGCTCCGCTGACGAGGCCGGCAGCTTCAGGACACCGCCTCCCTCAGGACCTCCTCCAGGGCGGCCAGGCCGGCCCGCTCCGCCGCTTCCACCGTAGCGGCACCGGCGTGCGGGCTGCCGAGGAAGTTGTCATGGTCGAAGAGCGGTGAGCCGCGGGGCGTCACCTCGATGAAATCTAGGGCCGCTCCGCCCAGATGACCCTCCGCCAATGCCTCGGCCAGGGCTTGCTCGTCGACGAGGCCGGCCCGGGCGGTGTTGATCAAGAAGGCACCCGGCTTCATGGTCCGCAGGGCGCGCCGACCGACGAGCCCGCGCGTCTCCTCGGTGAGGGGTACGTGCAGCGACACCGCGTCAGAGGTGCGCAGCAGCTCCTCCAGGCTCACCAGGTCCACCGGGGCCTGCGAAACGAAAGGGTCGTGGACGATGACTTTCATGCCGAGGGCGCCGGCCATGTGCGCCACCCGGCGTCCTACCTGCCCGTAGCCGACCACCCCCAGACGTCGGCCGGCCAGCTCGCAACCGGTCTTACGCTCCCACGAGCCCCGGCGGACGGACCGATCGTGGAAGACGAGATGCCGCGCCAGGGCGAGGAGCATCCCGATGGTCAGCTCGGCCACCGCCCGGGAGTTGGCGCCGGGCGTGGAGGTGACCCTCACCCCGAGCCGGTCGGCCGCCGACAAGTCGATGTTGTCGAGGCCACTGCCGTACTTGACCACCAGGCGGAGGGGGCCGGCTTGGAGCACCTGCTCGGTCACCGGGTCGATCCCGACGATCAGCGATTCGCAGCCGCGCACCAGCTCCACCATCTCGTCCTCGGTGAGATGGCGATCTTGAGTGGGGTATCTGGTCTCCAAGCCGGAGGAGGCCAAGAGCTCCAGGTGGCGGCCGGGGGTCTGCCGAAACGAGCGCGGAGAGATGGCGACTCTCACCCGCCCCCCAGGGAGGAGAAGACCGGTCCGATACCCTCAGCCAGCTCCCGGTAGGCGGCCAGCAGGCGTTGGTAACGGACGTGATGCTCCTGGTCGGTTCGGAAGGGGGCGCCGGTCTCCTGCCAGGCCTGGGCGGCAGCCGGCAAGTCGCCGACGTGCCCGGTCGCCGCGGCGGCGATGAGGGCGTCTCCCATCACCCCGCAGTCCGGGCGGGCCACCGGCACCCAGTCGATGCCGAGCACGTCGGCCTTGATCTGGTTCCACAGCGCCGAACGGGCCCCACCCCCGAGCACTCGGGCCTCGTGGAGCGGCGAGCTGCCGTAAGCCTGCACCAGCCTGGCCCACTCGGCGTACTGATAGGCGACGCCCTCCAAGATGGCCCGGAACATGTGCCCGAGGCCGTGCCCGGAGGTGAGGCCGATCCAGCACCCTCTGGCATGTGGCTGGGGAGGAAGCACCCGCCCCTGGAAGTGCGGGAACCAGAGCAGAGTCCCGGCCCCCGGCTCGATGCCCTGGGCCAGCTCGTCGAGACGTGAGTAGACCTGCCGGTCTTCCGGGTCGAGTCGGGCCACCTCATCGCGAAACCATCGCAGCGCCAGCCCTCCCCCGTTGATGAAGGCCAGTGCGATGTAGACGCCGCGGATCACCGAGTGAGTGGCCATGAAGGTCTGGTGATCCACGTCCGGGGAGAAGGCGTCCACGCAGATGCCGAAAACGCTGGCGGTCCCGGAGGAGTCGAAGGCCTGGCCGGGATCCACCACCCCGGCCCCCAAGGAAGCGGCCGCCTGGTCGCCGGCCCCGGCTGCCACCGGTGTTCCGGCCGGGAGCCCGGTTGCCTCTTCTCCTTCCCGGGTCACTTCGCCCACCACGTCCAAGGGGTCGACGATCCTCGGGAGCACTCCCTCCTCGACCCCGAAGGTCTTCATCAGCTCCGGTGACCAGCTGGCCGTCTCGGTGTCGGACAGGTTCGAGAAGTGGAGGTAGGTGCGGTCGATGAAGGCCTGCTCGGCGGGGAGACCGGTCAGGCGGCCGGCCAGATAAGCGCCCGGCACCACGAATCGGGCGATTCGCCGGAAGTCCTCGGGTCGCTCCTCCTTCCACCAAAGGATCTTGGGCGCATGCGAGTACGTGGGTGGACAGCCGGAGAGCTCGGTGACCCGCGCGGCGTGCTCGCTCATCCGTTCGATGTAGGGCTCGCAACGGGTGTCGAGCCAGGAGTCGAAGTGGGTGACCGGCCCGAAGTCCCGATCGATGCTGCCGATGCCGGACATCTGGCCGGAGAAGGCCAGCCCTCCGATCCGGCTCGGCCGGCCGGCCATCTGGAGGGCGGCTCTGATGGTGTGATGAGCAGACGCCTCGATCTCGCCCAGATCCTGTTCCACCCACCCCGGCCGCGGAGAGTGGAGCGGCACCTCCTCGAACGCTTCTCCCAGGATGCCGCCCTCCTCGTCGATCACCGCCGCCTTGGTGCCCATGGTGCCGAGGTCACAGCCGACGAAGACGGTCACCCCTACCTCCCGAAGCGGGTGTTCTCGACGATCGTCGGACCTTCCTCACCCTTCACGACCACGATCGCGAACCCCCGTCTCTCGATGGTCCGGTAATCGTGCCCTGCATCCCCCACGTAGGCGGCGAAGAACACCAGGGGCTCTTCACCTACGTTCACGCTCCGGTGGGCCCAGCCACCCGGGATGTAGTTGATGGTCCCGGGTCCGATCGGCTCCACCACGTGCTCACCATCCTCGGTGGCCATCACCAGCCGTCCCTCCCCCGAGAGTCCCGGGTAGATCTCCGAACGGTCTCGAGCGGCGTGAAAGTGACCCTTGGTCATGAAGTACTCCTGACCCACGGTGCCGGGAGCCACCACGGTCGTGGAGCACTGGATCTCTGAGTTGGTCTCGGGAACGGGGATGGCGTACACCCGGTAGACGACCTGATCGTCGCGTCCCTCGGGTTCCTCCTGAAAGGTATCCCCGATCTCCGAGAGCCGCCGCTCCACGACCCGGCGCTCGGGCCGGATGGTCCCATCCAGGGAGTTGAGCAGAGTGGTGAAGTGCCGTGTCAGGGCTTCTCTCCTATCGTCACCAAGACCTTGAGGGGAAGGACGTCGGGCTCTCTCCGGAGGGTCTCGGGCGCCTCCTCCAGGCTGATGGTGGAGACCGGCAGACGGTCGAGCTTCACCGTCCCATCGGCGACCAGCCTCCGGGCGGTCACGTAGTCGTTCACGGTCGAGCCCGTGCTCCCTACCAGCCGCAGGTGCCGGTAGTGGATCAGGTTGGGGTCGACGGCTCCCCCCTCCGGAATGCCGGCCAAGGCCTGCACCCAACCTCCCACGGCTACCCGCTCCAAGGCCCACGAGAGGGCACTGGCACTGGGCGCAGTTACCACCGCAGCCTTCGGTGGCTCGCCCAGCAGGTCGGCGGGGTCGTCCTCCGGATCCAGCACTCCCTCGGCACCAAGCTCGGCCGCCAGCCGCCGGCGGGAGAGCGAGCGCTGGGCCACCACCACGCGCGCCCCGGCTGCCTGCAGGGCCCAAAGCGATAGGATCCCCATGGATCCGGCACCCACCACCAGCGCCGGGGTGCCGGGCTCCACCTCCAGCTGGGAGACGGCGTGCACGCAACAGGCGAGCGGTTCCAGCAGCGGCGCGATCTCCATGGGTACGCCTTGCAACTCTACGGCGTGGCTCCCAGGGACGGATACCCACTCCGCCAGCCCCCCGTCGCGGTCCAGGCCGATCGAGACGCGCTCGGGGCACCGGTTCTGCCAGCCGGCCAGGCACCAGCCACACTCGCCGCACCCGAGGTCGGGGTGGAGGCCCACTGCGCGGCCGTCCTCGAGGTAGCCGGCCACCTCGTGGCCGGGAATGCGCGGGGGGTCCGCCCCCCTGGCCACCAGCTTCCGATCGGTGGCACACAGGCCGGCCTGCCCCACCCGCACCAACAGCTCCCCGGGCGCGGCTTGTGGCTGGGGGAGCTCGACCAGTTGAACGGCACCCGGAGTGCTCACGCGGATCGCCTTCACCCGAGCAGCACCTCCCGTGAGAGCGCCAGCCTACTCAAGCCCACTTGAGCGGTCGGCTCACGCATTGTTATGATGATATAACAAGCTCTCGGCAGGTGGCTATCAGATGGAACCGCGGCCGCTCGACACCGCCATCGACCGCACCAGCCCCATCCCCTATTACGTCCAGCTCAAGGAGGCGCTCCGCGAGCAGATCGAGAGCAGCGCCTGGCTGCCCGGCGATCAGTTGCCCGGGGAGCCCGAGCTGTGCCGGAGGTTCGATGTCTCCAGGATCGTGGTCCGCCAAGCTCTAAAGGAGCTCACCTACGAGGGCCTGATCGTTCGGCACAAGGGCAGGGGCACCTTCGTGGCCGAGCCCAAGATCGCCGAGAGCCTGGTGCAGAAGCTGACCGGCTTCTACCAGGACATGGCCGACCGGGGACACACCCCGATCAGCAAGGTGCTCGAGCAAGCGGTCGTCCCGGCCGGGCAGAAGGTCGCATCGCAGTTGCAGGTTCCGGCGGGCACGCCGCTCATCGAGATCACCCGCCTGCGCTTCGTGGACGAGGAGCCCATCGTCCTGGTCACCACGTACCTGCCAGAGGCACTGTGTCCCGAGCTGCTCCACGCCGACCTCTCCGACCAGTCTCTCTACTCGTTCCTGGAGAGGGAATGCGGGCTCACGATCGCGCGGGGCCGCCGTGTCATCGAGGCGGTACCGGCCAGCGAATACGAGGCGACCCTCCTCGAGCTGGAGACCGGTGCCCCACTCATCATGCTGGAGAGCGTCAGCTATCTCGAGGACGGCACTCCGGTCGAGTACTACCACGCCCTCCACCGCGGGGACCGTTCGCGTTTCGAGGTGGAGCTGGTCCGCATCCGCGAGCAGGGCATGGCTCGAGAGGCCTTGGGCGGAGAGCCGGCCCTGCTGCCGCAGGGGAATGATCTGGTGATGGAAGCGAGAGGAGGTCCAGGCTGACCCCCTCCAATCGGGAAGAGGAGGAGAGATGACAGAGCGAATACGGCTGGCAGCCATCTTGTTGGCGTTCGGCCTGGCGGCGGCGGCTTGTCAACAGGCGGCCCCGCCGACGGAGACGACCGGGCTCGAGGCGCCGGCGATCACAGCCGCCCCGGGCACCACCGCGGCGCCGGGGACCACCTCCGCTCCGGAGGCGGAAGGTCGCTTCACCGAACCGATCGTGATCGGTTGGACGCCGCCCGATATCACCGGCGTCTTCAAGACGGCCACCGATTTCTTCGTGGCGGCCGCCGAGGACGCCAATGCCAACGGGTTCAACGTGGAAGTGATCTCCCAGTCCCCCGCCACCCATGTGGCGTTCGCCGACCAGGTGGCGATCATCGAGGACTATATCCAGCGGCAGGTGGACGTGATCGCCATCTCGCCCATCGAGGTGGAGGTGATCAAGCCGGCAGTGGCCAACGCCAATGCGCAGGGCATCCCGGTGATCATCGTCAACCTGCTGGAGCCCATCGCAGACGTCGAGGTGGCCTCCTACATCGGCTTTGACAATTCGGTGGCCGCCGAGGTGACCGCCTATTCGGTGCTCGATTACTTCGGGGGTCCCGGCGTGCTCGGCGCAGGGGAAACCGTGGAGATCACCCCGGACCAGTTCCTCGACCACGAGTTCTGGACCGACCTGTACGGCGGGCTCTCCGACGACCAGAGGACCCAGATCCAGGGGACCGGGGCGATCATCGAAGGGATCGCCGGCGGCTTCTTCTCGACAGCCCGGCTCAACGGGTTCAACAATGTCATGGACCAGTATGAGGGCGTCGAGGTCGTCGGGTCGCCCTGCGCAGCCGACTGGAACCGGGAGAAGGGCATCAGCTGTACGGAGGACATCCTGCAGGCCAACCCGGTGCTGGACTTCATCTGGGCGGCCTCCAACGAGATGGGGCTCGGTGCCATGCTGGCCTCCGAGGGAGCGGGCCGGTTGGAGCTGGCCACCGAGGGGCCCTCACTCGACGACGCGACCGTGGCCGTCTTCACCAACGACGTGACTCCCGAGTCCGTGGACCGGATCGCCGAGGGCAAGATCGTGGCCGAGACCACGCACGGCTTCGCGGACTGGGGCTGGTTCGGCACGGAGTTCGCCGTTCGGCTGGCCTGCGGCCAGGAGGTCCCGGAGACTTTCGACATCAAACCGCGCATCGCCTATGTGGACAACGCCCGCCAGTTCTACCCGGAGCCCGTGCTGCCGCCCATCGATTGGGGGGAGATCCAGGCCGGCTGCCAGTAGTAGGGTCGAATGAGCCGGGGGCCTTAGGCCCCCGGCTCAGGATCAGAGGAGACCCGCATGCGCAAACGGGTGGCGGTGGTGACCGGTTCCTCCCTGGGGATCGGGCGGGCCACCGCCGAGGCCTTCGCCCGGGCTGGCGCGGCGGTGGCCCTGGTGAGCCGGGATCAAGACCGAGGCGAAACGGCGGCCAAGGAGATCGAAGCCAGCGGCGCCGAGGCGGTCTTCATCCCCACCGACGTGGCCCACGAGGCGCAGGTACGGGCCATGATCCATCGTGTGATAGACCGGTTCGGGCGGCTGGACGTCCTGGTCAACAACGCCGCGGTCTATCTGCAAGGCGATGTGGTGGAGACCTCGGCCGAGGACTGGAACCGTATCCTCGCCACCAACCTCACCGGGGCCTTCCTGTGTACCAAATACGCCACGCCGGCGATGGACGCCGGCGGGGTGGTGATCAATGTCTCCTCCGAGGCAGGCTTGGTGGGGATAGGGCGACAGGTGGCCTACAACGTCTCTAAAGGGGGCCTCATCGCATTCACCCGCAGCTGCGCGGTGGACCTGGCGGCGCGTGGGATCCGGGTCAACTGCGTCTGCCCCGGCACGACCGATACCCCCCTCGTGGAGGAGGCGGTGAGCCGGGCTCCCGACCCGGCCGGGGCCCGCCGTGCCCTGGAGGCGGCCCGGCCTCTCAACCGGCTCGGCACCCCTTCGGAGATCGCCTCCGCCATCCTCTATCTGGCCTCGGACGAGGCCGCCTACGCCACCGGGGCCGTCCTCAGCGTCGATGGCGGCTACACCGCCCAGTGAGCGATCGGCCGCTCCTCAGGATGCAGGCGATCGACAAGCGGTTCCCGGGGGTGCACGCCCTGGATTGCGTGGACTTCGACCTCTACGAGGGGGAGGTACACGTGCTGCTCGGGGAGAACGGGGCCGGCAAGTCGACCTTGATGAAGATCCTGTCGGGCTCTTTGCCGAGGGACGGAGGGCGCATCGTCGTCCAGGACGAGGAGGTGGGCCAGCTCACCCCAGAGGGAGCCCAGGCTCGGGGCATCGCCATGGTCCACCAGGAGCCGAGCCTGGTGCCCACGCTCAGCGTCGCGGAGAACATCTTCCTGGGCCGGCCACCGCGCAGCCGGCTCGGCTTGGTCGACTGGCGCCGGATGCTCGAGGAGAGCCGGCGACGACTCGACCGGCTGGGAATGCGCATCGACCCTCAGTGGGAGGTTCGTCGCCTCAACGTGGCCGAACAGCAGCTCACCGAGATCGCCCGGGTGCTCGCCGCTCAGCCCCGCCTCCTCGTCCTCGACGAGCCCACCTCGGCGCTCTCCGATGCCGAGCGGGCCCGGCTCTTCGGGATCATCCGCCGCCTCCAGCGAAGGGGCGTGGGGATCGTCTACATCTCCCACCGCCTGGTCGAGGTCCCGCTCATTGGGCAACGGGTGACCGTGCTGCGTGACGGCCGCCTGATCGGGACCCTGCCGGTGGACGAGGCGGAAGAGGAGACCCTGGTGCGCATGATGGTGGGTCGCCGGCTCGAGAAACTGGCGTCCAGACCGGCCATCGAGCCGGGCGAGCCGGTTCTGCGGGTCGAGGATCTCCGCCTGGCCGGCGTCCTGGAGGGGATCTCTCTCGAGCTTCACCGGGGTGAGGTGCTGGGGATCTTCGGGTTGATGGGGGCCGGCCAGACCGAGCTCGCCCGAGCCATCTTCGGGTTGGAACCGGCTTCCGCGGGGCGAGTGCTCATGGAAGGACGGGCCCTCCGCATCAGGGGCCCGGCCGACGCCATCCGCCACGGCCTGGGGCTCTTGACCCGCGATCGCCGGGAAGCACTCGTGCCCATGCTGCCCATTCCTCCCAATATCACCCTGGCCGGGCTCAGCCAAGCTCCCTTCTACCGGATCCTCGACTTGCAGGCCGAGGACAGAGCGGCTCGCCGCTATGTGCGCGACCTGGACATCCAGACCCCATCCCTCGACCGTCTGGCCGTCTACCTGAGCGGCGGTAATCAACAGAAGCTCATCCTCGCCCGATGGTTGTACTCGGATGCCAAAGTGCTGATCTTCGACGAGCCGACCCGGGGGATCGACGTGGGCGCCAAGGCGGAGGTCTTCGGACTGATGAACGAGCTGACCGAGCGAGGGGTGGGGATCATCATGATCTCCTCCGAGATGCCCGAGCTACTGGCGATGGCCGACCGTATCCTGGTGATGCGGGCGGGGACGTTGGTGGGCGAGTTCGGCCGAGGCGAGGCCACGCAGGAGCAACTGCTACGGAGGGCCAGTTGACCGAGCCAGTCCCCACCCAAGAGGCCGGAGGGATGCCGGCCGAGAGCCCCAGCGAGGCGGTGGCCACCCGGCCGGAACTCCCTCTCAGCTACCGGGCAGGAGGCCTCTTGGTGCGTGGGGGCCCCTTTGTGGCCCTCCTACTGCTGAGTGCCTATCTGGCCATCGCCTCGCCGTTCTTCCTCACCACCAGCAACCTGGTGAATGTCAGCCGCCAGAGCTCGATCACCGCCATCCTGGCTGTCGGACAGACACTGGTGATCCTCACCGCTGGGATCGACCTGTCGGTGGCCGCGGTGGCGGCTTTGTCGGCTTCGGTAGCGGCGGTCACCATGACCCAGCGCATCGACGTGGCCGGTCTGGCCTTTGGTCCGGTGGACTTCTGGGTGGGCTTGCCGATCGCCCTAGGCGTGGGGGTCGCGGCCGGGTTGATCAACGGTCTGATCATCACCAAGGGCCGCATCCCCGACTTCATCGCCACCCTCGGAACGCTGGCGACCTTTCGAGGCATCGCCCTACTGGTGACCGGAGGGCTCCCCGTGCCCTCGCACATCACCGCCACCGAGCTGCGAGGCTACCTTCCGGCCCCGATGATCTGGCTGGGAGGGGGCAGCATCCTTGGGATCCCCGTGGCGGGCCTGGTGGCTCTCGGCGCCGTGGTGCTGGGCTGGTTCGTCCTCCGCTACACCGTCCTTGGCAGGGCCGCCTACGCGGTGGGCGGCAACCGGGAGGCGGCCCGCGTATCGGGCATCTCGACCGACCGCACCAAGATCGCCGTCTACACGCTGGCCGGGTTCCTCTCCGCGGTGGGCGGCATCGTTTTGGCCGGGCGGCTCAACTCTGCCAATGCCCTCATGGGAGAAGGCGAAGAGCTCGGGTCGATCGCGGCGGTGGTGATCGGGGGTACCAACCTGTTCGGAGGCGAGGGCGGGGTGGTGGGCTCGCTCATCGGGGCACTAATCATCGGGGTGCTGGCCAACGGCCTGAACCTGCTCAACGTGAGCGCCTTCTGGCAACGGGTCGTCCAGGGCCTGGTGATCGTGTTAGTCGTCATGTTCGATCAGTGGCGGCGGCGGCGCTTCGCCCGGTGACTCCCTCCCCCACCGGGGGAGGGTCAGGGAGGGGGTCTGTCGCAGTGTGCGTGGTGGGGGTCGGCCGGGCCGGGATGGTCCACGCCCAGAACTTCCGGTGGCGGGTGCCCGGCGCTCGGCTGGCGGCGGTGGTCGATGCCGATTCGGACCGGGCCCGGCAGGCGGCCGAGGAGCTGGACGTTCCGGAGGCTTCCCTCGACGAGGCGCTCCAGCGCTGTGAGGCGGTAGTCATCACCACCCCCACCTTCACTCATGCCGAGCTTGCCTTGGCGGCGGTCCGAGCCGGCCTGCACGTCTTCTGTGAGAAACCGATGGCCCTCACCATTGATGAGTGCGATCGGATCATCGAGGCCGTCGATCGGTCCGGGGTGGTTCTTCAGATCGGCTTCATGCGACGCTTCGACCCGGCCTTCCGGGACGCCAAGCAACAGATCGACCAGGGGCTGATCGGGCGGCCGCTCGTGGTGCGGTCGCTGACCCGGGGTCCCGGGCTTCCCCCCGCCTGGGCCTGCGACCCGCGCACCTCGAACGGGATGCTGGCTGAGGTGAACAGCCACGACTTCGACACCGTGCGGTGGCTGTCCGACGCCGACGTCACGAGGGTCTTTGCCTGGGCGGGAGCCTTCAAGGCGCCCCACCTGAAGAACCAGTACCCGGACTTCTACGACACGGCGGTGGCCACTCTAGAGCTCAATAGCGGAGCCTTCGGGATGGTGGATGGGATCTGCCCGGCCGACTATGGCTACGACGCTCGGGCCGAGGTGGTCGGCACCGAAGGGCTTCTCCTTATCGACGAGGGGCAGTCCCGCTCCTGGCAGGAGCGCTTCAAGGGGGCTTACGTCAAGGAGGCCGAGCACTTCGTAGCCTGCATCCGCAACGGGCGACGGCCAGCCGTGGGTGGCGCCGAGGGCCGGGCGGCGCTCGAAGCGGTGCTGGCCGCCAACGAGTCGATCCGCACCGGCCGACCGGTCTCGGTGCCGGGCGGCTAGCTTACTGCCTCGCTCGCCGACCTCCTCGAAACGGCTCCGCCGCGGCGGCCAGCCGCCCGAAGAGCTCGGGGGTCATCTCCAGCCCGAACACCTCGGCGACGTGCTCGGCCCATCCGTGCAGGAAGTAGCGCCACCCATCGTGAATACTGAGCTGCCGCCGCCCCTCCTGCCGACGGGCCTGGCCCAGGAACCTCAGCACTCCTCGGTAGTTGAGCTCCCACACCACCCCCTGCTCGGGAAAGAGCCCCCGGTCCGTGATGGGCGACCCCGGCCGGTCCTTGCCCATGCCCGTGGCGTTGATGACCAGAGACTTCGGGGAGAGCGATGCCAGCAAGGCATCGCTCTCCTCAGGCCCCGAGACAGCGTGGTACTCGACGCGGTCACCGGCACCGAGCTGTTGGTGAACCCTTCGCAACCGATCGAGCGGCTCCGTCGACCGATTCGTCACGAGGATCCGGGCCGGGGAGCGCCCCTCACTGAGCAGCCGGACCGTGATGGCGGTGCCGGATCCGCCCGCCCCCATGCAAAGGACCTCCGCCTCCGGGTGATCGTGCCAATAGGTGCTCCCCAACATGTCCTCCATCGACAGCCCGCTCGTGATGGGATCTTTGGCATGACCGACCAGCTCGCCGTCCACCTTCGAGATACACGACACCTCCCCACACGCCTCTGCCCACCGATCGAGCCCGCGGAAGAGGTCCTTGGCGTGCTCGTAGATGGCCACCTTGTGGGTGGTGACGAGGGCGCCCCGGACCGCATCGTCTGAGCGAATCTCGTCGACCACCTCCCGGTAGGCGTCAGGTTGGGCGCCGATCGGCAGGTCCCGGCCGGCGATCTGAGCCTCCAGCCCGAGGACCTCGGCCCAGCGGGGGAAGAGCTGAATGATGCTCGACTGGCCGGTGGTCACCCCGATGAAGTGCATCCGGGCGGTCATCGCCGCCTAGCTACCACGGCGGGGGACGGCCGGTCAAGCCGCCCACGTGAGCAGCCGGACCGGATTGTCCACCGTGAGCCGTCGCACCTCTCCTTCATCGAGCCCGGCCCGAATGAGGCGTGGCAGGAACTCGCCCAGGATGTACCGATACCCGGGGGTGCCGCCCCACGCCCTGAGGTAACTGCGGCGCGCCAGGTCCCCCGAGAGGCACACCCGGTCGCCGAGCCCCTCTTGCACCAGGCGCATGATGAAACGGATCCGTTCGAACTCTGGCTGGTACTTCTCCTTCGAGATCTGGTCGTAGCCGAGGAACACCCCGGTCCGAGCAAACTGCAGGTGCTCTTCCCACACGAGCCGGCGGTCGAGGTGGCCAATGCATACGTGCCGGAGGTCGGCCCCCGCCTTCTCCAAGGCCCGAATCTGCTGCATGGCGGCAGTGCCCGCCGTGGTATGGGTGGTTATCGGTGCGCCCGTGATGCGCTGGGCCGCCGCCGCTGCTCGGATCACCTTGTACTCGACGTCGGTGACCTCGTCGAGGGAAGACCCCGCCTTGATGACCCCGGCCCGCACGGCGGTGCCGTCGATACCCTCGGTCAGTTCACGGACCATCTCCTCGACCAGGGCGGCTTCCGAAACTGCTTCCAGGTCGAGGACCCCCCGCCAGTACTCCTCCGAGACGTGGCCGGTGGTGGCCACCACGTGTACTCCGGTCCGCTCCGCCAGGCGGCGGAGGCCCTCGGGTTTGCGGCCAAGCTCCCGCGTGGTCACTTCGACGAGGCCCCCACCGCCCAGCTCCCGGAACTCAGCCAGCTCCGCGGCGGCCTTGTCCCCGTCGTCCAGCACCAGGTCCTCGCCGAAGCGCTCGGCCGGATGGGTGAGCAGATGCTCGTGGCAGTAGGTGGGCCCCAGGACGCCCGGCTCGCGGTCCCCGAGCACCGTGCGAACGAACACACGGGGATGGTACGCGAGAAGCCCCGAGGGAGCCTTGATGCGATCGCCGCCTCCTCGGGGCTCTCGGACCCCGTCGAGATCCGTGCCCGAAGGCCGGTGTCCCGGCGGGAGGCCCGAAACGACCCGCAGGCCATCCGGGTTCCGGTCACCTTACGGAGGCCTCACGACGCGGTCAAGCCGATCTGCTGCTCGGATTTCGCGATGGAAGGGAAGCTTTCGCGGGGTCGCGGGGCGGAAATCCCATTTGTGTCATTCCCGTGGCGTATAGTCGGGGGCATGGCATTGGAAACACTCTCCCCGAGCCGGGCCGGCGACTTCAAGACCTGCCCCCAGCTCTTCAAGTTCCGGGCCATCGACCGCTTGCCCGAGCCCCCCACCCCCTACCAGGCCCGTGGCACCACCGCCCATCTGGCCTTGCAACGGCTCTTCGACCTTCCCCCGGAAGCTCGTACGCCGGAGGCCCTCTACCGCCTGTTCCGGGAAGCCTGGACCGAGGTCCGGCTCGAGGAGCCCTTCGGGGGGCTCTTCGAGACCATCCAGGAGGAGCGGGCCTGGGGACTGGAGAGCCTCCAGCTCTTGGCCAATTACTTCGCCCTCGAGAACCCCAGGGAAGTCGAGCCACAGGGGCGGGAGCTGGAGATGCTGGAGGAGCTGGAGGGCCTCACCATCCGGGGAATCCTCGACCGCATCGAGGAGCTCCCCTCGGGCGAGCTCGTCATCACCGACTACAAGACCGGCAAAGCCCCGCCCGAGCGCTTCGCCTTGCCGGCCTTCTTCGCCCTCAAGATCTACGCCCTGCTCATCCGGCGGCGGGAGGGCCGCACGCCGGTCGAGCTTCGCCTGCTCTACCTGAACGGGCCCACCATGTACCGCCTCCCGGTCGAGGAGGGCCAGCTCGACGCCATGCAGCGCCAGCTCCAGGCGCTGTGGAAGGCGATCGAGCGGGCCATCGAGAGGCAGCACTTCCCACCCCGCCCTGGGCCGCTGTGCGACTGGTGCTCCTTCCGGTCGATCTGCCCGGCCTGGGCGGAGGAGGGGAAGGAAGCGCTGGTGGAGGCGGTGGCCGGGTAGCCGACCCGTCCTACGGGTACACCCCGCGCAGCAGCTTGGCCTCGGCCACCCGGCGGATCCCCTTGATGAGGGCGGCGGTGCGCAGGCTGACCTTCTCCTCTTCACTGATCGCCAGCACCTCGTCGAAGGCCCGGCTCATGATCTCCCGCAGCCGCCCCACAACCTCGTTCTCGGTCCAGAAGTAGTTCTGCAGGTCCTGGACCCACTCGAAGTACGAGACCGTCACCCCGCCGGCGTTGGCCAACACATCCGGGACGATCAAGACCCCCATCTCGTTGAGGATGTCGTCTGCCTCGAGGGTGGTGGGGCCGTTGGCCCCCTCGACGATGATCGAGGCCTTGACCCGGTCGGCATTGGCCTTGGTGATCACCCCGCCCACCGCCGCCGGGATGAGCACGTCGCAGGGCAACTCGAAGAGCTCGTCATTGGTGACGAGGGTGGCTTCCGGGTAGTCCTTCAGCAGGCGGTGTTCGTCCGCCCAGCGCATGACGTCGGCGATCTGCAGGCCCATCGGGTGGTAGATGCCCCCGGAGATATCGGAGACCGCCACCACCACACAGCCGACCTGGCTGGCGGCCAGGGCGGCGTAGCGGCCCACGTTGCCGAAGCCATGCACCACCACCCGGGCTCCCTCCAGGTCGAGGCCGATGTGGGAGGCGGCGGCGGGGAGGAGGCTGATCAGGCCCCGGCCGGTGGCCTCCTTCCGGCCCACCGAGCCGCCCAGTGCCACCGGCTTACCGGTCACCACCGCCGGCTCGGAGTGCCCTACGTGCTGACTGTAGGTGTCCATCAGCCAGGCCATCACCTGCTCGTTGGTACCCAGGTCGGGGGCGGGGATGTCCTTGTTGGGACCGATCACGTCGATGATCTCGGCGGTGTAGCGGCGGGTGACCCTCTGCAGCTCGGCCCGGGAGAGCTCCATGGGATCGATGCGCACGCCGCCCTTGGACCCACCGAAGGGGAGGCCGATGATGGCGCACTTCCAGGTCATCAACATGGCCAGGGCGGCCACCTCCCCCAGGTTGACGTCCGGCGCATAGCGGATGCCCCCTTTGGTGGGGCCCATGGTGAGCACGTGCTGCACCCGGTAGCCGTACACGGTGTCCACCTCGGAGTAGTCGTCCCGGCGGAAGGGAAAGGTCACCACCAAGGCACGCTGCGGCATGCGGAGGCGCGCCTGCACGTTGTGGTCGAGGTTGATCAGCTCGGCGACCCTATCGAACTGTCCCACCGCCTCCCGGTAGAGAGGAGAGTCCCACTCCAGGAAATGGCCCTCCCGGCCGCCGTCGGTCATCAGCCTCCTCGCCGATCCACCTACAACCTACCCCGCTCCCGGGCTTTGAACGCCCCTGGTCCGCCGCTGGGGACAGCCTCCCTCGAAGCGAGAAAATTTGTCACACCCGCGAGATACGGTTGGGGCATGGACGAACTTGAGCAATACCTGGCCGAAGCCGGGCTCGAAGTGGCGGTGATCTATGAGGGACCGCCCCATGGTTGCCCTCTCTGCCGGAGGCCCGGGAGCGGGAGGCCGCCTGACGGGCGCTCCTAGGCTGGGGGCGGTGAGCGAGCGGCGCATCGACCCCGCCCACTGGGAGGCAGCCGTCGCCGACTCCGACGGCCCTCAACTGGTGGTGGCCGGACCGGGGACCGGCAAGACCGAGTTCCTGGCCAGGCGGGCGGCCCACCTCATCGAGGCGGGGCGGGCTGCCCCGGAGGAGCTGTGCATCCTGGCCTTCTCCCGACGGGGAGCGAACGAGCTGCGAAGACGGGTGGAAGCCCGCCTCGATCACTCCTATACCGCCATCGCCGCCTCCACCTTCCACTCCTTCTGTCTGCGGTTGCTCGAGACCTACCGGGCGGGCGACGAACTCCCCTCCCTTCTCACCGGACCGGAGCAGGTGGAGCTGGTGCGGGAGCTGCTGCGCCGGGAGGCCCCCCAGGCTTGGCCGGTGGGCTTCCGGGAGCTGCTCTCCACCCAGACCTTCGCCGAGGAGGTGACCGACTTCTTGTTGCGTGCTCACGAGCAGCTGCTGGACCCGGAGGGACTGGCCGAACGGGCCGCCGGGCGGGACGACTGGCGCGCCCTGCCCGCCTTCGCGGCCACCTATCGCCAGGAGCTGGCCGCCCGGCGCCGCATCGACTACGGCACCCTGCAGGTGGAAGCGGTCCGTCTGCTCGGCGACCCCGAGGTCGGGCGGGAGGTCGGCACGCGTTACCGGTACCTGCTGGTGGATGAGTATCAGGACACCACTCGGGCCCAGGCCGCACTCCTCGAGCGCCTCTATCGGATCCACCGCAACCTGACCGCGGCCGCCGATCCCTACCAGTCGGTCTACAGCTTCCGGGGAGCGGAGCTCTCCAATGTGGCCGAGTTCCCGGCCCGGTTCCCGGACGCCGAGGGCCGCCCGGCTCGCCGGCTGGTGCTCACCACCTCATTTCGGGTTCCCGAGGCGATCCTGCGAGCCGCCGAGCGGGTCACCGCCGGGGGCGAGCTCCCCGGGGCAGCCGGGCCGGTGCGCCCGGCTCCCCACCAGGGCCGGGTGGACACGTACCTCTTCGACCAGCACTCCCACGAGGCGGAGTGGATCGCCGCCGAGGTGCAACGTCTCCACTTCGAAGAGAGGATCCCCTACCGGGGGATGGCGGTCCTGGTGAGGACCCGGCGTCGCATCCTCCCCGAGCTCTCCCGGGCCCTCGAGCGGCGGCGCGTCCCCCACGACCCCCCCGACGCCCGCCTGGCCGACCGCCCGGCGGTCCGTCTGGTCCTCGATTGCGTGGCCGCTGCCACCGGAGATCCTGATGCTCCGGAAACCGACCTGGTGGTGCGCCGGCTGCTGCTGGGACCGCTCTTCGGCCTCCCGATCGGGAAGGAACGCGACCTACGCCGCGCCCGCCTGCGGGAGGGGCGTTCCTGGGCGGACATGTTCCGCCGGGAAGTACCGGAGGGCGGGACCTTCGCCGAGCTGCTCGACGACCCTTCCTGGTCCACCGGGCTCCCGGCCACCGGTGGCTTCTGGCATCTGTGGACCCGGCTCCCCCAGTTCGGCCGCTTGGTGGCCGACCCCGAGCGGGCTGCCTGGCGGGCCGCCTGGAGCTCCCTCGCCCAGGCGCTGGGCCGCCAGGCGGAGCGGGACCGCCACGTCTCCCTGCTTGACTATCTGCGGCGCACCGAGCAGGAGGAGTTCGAGGCCCAGCCCCTGCTCAGCTTTCGCGACGAGGAGGGCGACCGCCTCACCCTCACCACCCTGCACCAGGGCAAGGGCCTCGAGTTCGAGGTGGTGTTCATCGCCGACGCGGTCGAAGGGGTCTTCCCCGACCTGCGCCCCCGCAGCTCGCTGCTGGAGCCGCGCCTGCTCTCGCCCTCCCAGACCCTCGATCCGGCCGCCGTCGCCCGCTTTCGAGTGCAGGAAGAGCTTCGCCTGGCCTACACCGCCATGACCAGAGCGCGACGGCGAGTGGTCTGGACGGCCACCACGGCCGGTCTCGACGAGGGCGAAGGAGGAGTGAGCCGCTTCCTGCCCTTGGTGGCCGGGGTGGATTCTCTGGACGAGCTGGACACCCGCCCCGCGCAAGACGGTCGTCCGGTCACTCCCCTCGAGGCGGAGGGCCATCTCCGCCGGATCGTCACCGAGCCCGACGAGAGCCCGGCCCGCCGGCTGGCGGCCATGGCCGCCCTGGCCGGGGGGGCTGCTCACGGGCTTCGCTCCCCGCAAGGCTTCGCCGGGCTGCGCTCCCGGGGCGGAGACGTGGGGCTTGTGCCTTCCGACCTGGTGCTCTCTCCCAGCCAGGCCGAGGCCTACAAGGCCTGCCCGCGGCGCTACGCCCTCGAGCGGCGGCTCCGAGTCGATGCTGGCTCCGGGCTCTATGCCGAGCTGGGCGGGATGATCCACCGGGTGCTGGAGGAGGCCGAGCGGGCGGCCCTCGAACGAGGGGAGGGCCGCAGCACCGTCGAGGAGGCCCTCGAGCTGCTCGGGGGCCTCTGGAGCGCCGGGCTCTTCGGGGGAGGTGCCTGGGCGGAAGCCTGGTGGCGGCGGGCGGAGCGCATCGTCCGGCGCCTCTACGAACTATGGCCCAGCCCCGCCCACCCGGTGGCCCTCGAGCATCACCTCAGCCTCACCATGGGAGGTGTCTCATGGCAGGGTCGGGCCGACCGCATCGAGGCCGAGAACGGAGCGGTGCGGGTGGTGGATTACAAGACCGGCAAGACGCCGGCCTCCCGGGCGGAGGCCGGGGCTTCACCGCAGCTCGGCTTCTACCTGCTGGCCGCCGCCCGCGATCCCGAGATCTGCCGCCATGGGACCCCTACGGAAGCCGAGTTCTGGTATCCGGCCCACGAAGCCCGCCGCCTCACCGTGCGCCCCTTCGACCCGGACAACCTGCCGGCGGTCGAAGAGGAGCTGGGTGGGATTGCCCGGGGCATCTTCGCCGAGGACTGGGCCCCCCGGGTGGGACCGGTTTGCCAGCGCTGCCCGGTGCGGGGGGTCTGCCCGGCCTGGCCGGAAGGACGGGAGGCCTACCTCCGATGAGGTTCGAGCCCACCCCCGAACAGGAGCTGGTCATCGGCTATCCGCTGCTTCCCCTGCGGGTGGCGGCCGGCGCCGGTACCGGCAAGACCGCCACCCTGGCCCACCGGATCGTCCACCTGGTGGAGGAGCAGGGCGTGGAGCCTGAGCAGGTCCTGGGGATCACCTTCACCAACAAGGCGGCCGAGGAACTGGCCGACCGGATCCGTGCCGCCCTCGGCGAGCACGCCCGGCGGGGCCGGGAGGTCGAGGTGGCCACCTATCACGGCTATGCCCACCGGATCCTGCAGGAGTTCGGGGCGCTGGTGGGCGTGGAGCGACGGGCCAAGGTGATCACCCCACCCTTCGCCCGCCAGCTGCTGCGCGACGCCCTGGGGGGCGGCGTGTGGGGCACCCTCGACCTCACCTACCCTCCGGCGGTGATCGGCCGGCTGGCCGAGCTGGGCTCCGACCTCGGCGACAACCTGCTCACCGCGTCCGACCTCCTGCAGGCCGCCCCGGCGGCCGAGCAGCGGGACGAGGCCTGGCAGCAGCGAGTGGAGTTGGCCCAGGCGCTTTTCCGGTACGAGGAGGAGAAGCGACGGCTGGGATCGGTGGACTACGCCGACCTGATCCGCATGGCCCACCGCCTGGTCGAGCTGCGCCCGGAGATCGCCGCCCGCATCCGGGAGCGGTACCGCGTCGTGCTGCTCGACGAGTACCAGGACACCAACCCGGCCCAGCGGGAGTTGCTGCTCCGCATCTTCGGGGGGGGCTTCCCGGTCACCGCGGTGGGCGACGCCGCCCAGACCATCTACGAGTGGCGAGGTGCCTCACTGGAGAACTTCGCCGGGTTCCCCAGCCACTTCCGCCGCCCCTCCGGCCAGGAGGCCGAGACCCGCTCCCTGCGCACCAATCGCCGGTCCGGCCAACTCATCCTCGATCTGGCCAACCGGGTGCAGGCCGAGATCGGGGGTGAGCAGGTCGAGCTGGTGGCCAGGGAGGAGGCGGGCCCGGGTCGGGTGGCCACGACATGGTTGCGCAGCGCCGTGGAGGAGGCCGGTTGGATGGCCGGGGAGGTCCGCCGCCTCCAAGAGGAGGAAGACTTTGAATGGAGCGAGCTGGCGGTCCTCTTTCGCAAGACCAAGGACATGGCGTTGGTGCGCGACGCGCTGGAAGCGGAGAACGTGCCGGTCGAGGTGGCCAGCCTGGGCGGCCTGCTGGCGGTGCCGGAGGTGGCCGACCTGCACGCCTGGCTTCGCCTGCTGGGGAACCAGGAGGACGCCGTCGCCCTGGCTCGGATCCTCTTGGGGAGCGGCTTCCGGCTGGGCCTGGGCGACCTGGTCCCCTTGGCCGAGTGGGTGCGATCCCGCACGCCCTGGCGAGACGAGGATGAGGACGAGGAGCGGCTTCCCGCCCACACGCTGCTCGAGGCCATCGATCATCTCGGGGAGCTGGCGGGCCTCACCGAAGAGTCGGGCCGGCGGCTGGAGGAGTTCCGCACCACCTATCGCCAGCTCCTCCAGGAGGCCCAGGGCGTGAGCCTGGTCGAGCTGTGCCGGCGCATCCTCGACCGGGTGGGGGCCTGGCCGGAGGTGGAGGCCATGTCCGGGCCGGCTCGCCTCTCCGCCCGCCTCAATCTCTACCGCTTCCTGGACTTGGCGGAGGAGTGGAGCCCCATCGAGGGAAGGCCCTCGCTGGCCGCCTTCTTGGACTACCTCGATCTCTTGGCCGAGGAGGGCGGCGAGGAGATCGACAGCGCCCGGCTCTCCGGCGAGGACGCGGTGGCCCTGCTGACCGTCCACCGGGCCAAGGGCCTGGAGTGGCGGGCCGTCTTCCTGCCGGCTCTCTACGAGGGCAATTTCCCGGCCGAGGTCCGCCTCTACGACGACCCATTCCGCCACCCCCAGGTGCTTCCCTTCGACCTGCGAGTCGACGCCGCCCACCTCCCTTCGCTACCCCCGGACGACGAGCGAGCCCGGAGGGAGATCCTCCGAGCCCGCCACCTCTCTCAGGAGTGGCGGACGGCCTACGTGGCGGTGACCCGCGCCAAGGAGCTCCTCTACCTGAGTGGGGCCCACTGGTACGGACAGCAGCAACCCCAGCCGCCCGGGCCCCTCTACGAGCTGGGGCGGGCCCTGCCGGAAGCCACCGATCTGGGGCACCAGGCCGAGCCCGGGGCGCGGCCTGAGGTGTTGCGGGTGGAGGTATCCACCGAAGCATCCCCCGACCCGGCCTTCCCCGAAGGGTGGGAGGAGGCCTTTCGCTCGGTGCTCGAAGATCCCGACTGGGCCGCCCAGCGGGCTGCCGAGCTGGACCTGACACAGGCCTATCAGCAGGAACACCAGCAGTTCCGGCAGATGCTGCTCGATCTGCCGGAGGTGCCGGCGGCGGCCCCGGTCGCCGAGCCGCTGCGGGTATCGGTGACCGGCCTGGTCACCTACGCCACCTGCCCGAAGCGGTTCTACTGGGCGGAGGTGGACCGGCTGCCCCGCAGCTTCTCCCGGGCCGCCCGGCGAGGGGTCGACCTGCATCGTCGCATCGAGCTTCACAACCGGGGCGCCCTGCCGCTGGTGGAGGCCGACCAAGCCGTCTACGACCTCTCCCCGGCCGAGGCGGTGCCGGAGGGCGTGCCGGGGGTCGACCCCTTCGAGGCCTTCCGCGTCTCTCGGTTCGCCGCCCAGCGGCCCCTCTTCGTGGAAGCTCCCTTCGACGTCAAGGTGGGCAGGGCCAGAGTGCGGGGACGGGTGGACGCCGTCTACCCGGCCGGCAGCGACGGCTGGGAGGTGGTGGACTTCAAGAGCGGCCGGCCGGCCACCGACCCGGCCCCCCGGGTGCAGCTCGAGGCATATGCCCTGGCCGCCCGAGAGGCCGGCTTCGCGCCGACCACCCCGCGGCGGCTCATCGTCACCTTCGCCTATTTGGGCGAAGGCCTGGCCGAGGTGTCGGAGGAGGTCGACGAGCCCTGGCAGAGGGAAGCCCGCCGGCATCTCGAGGAGCTGGTGGGGGCCATCGAGAAGAGGCAGTACCAGCCCACCCCCTCCGAGGCGTGCCACTCCTGCGACTTCCTCCAGTTCTGCCCGGCGGGCCAGGCCTGGGTGGGCGACACCCGGCGACTCCGGCGAACCTAAGGCTTGGCTGTACCGCCGCGGTGCAATTCTGCCCCAAGGTTTGGCTTGGCTCGGCCTCCCCAGACCAGCCCCGCACCTACCTTTCCCGGGCCGGATAGGGTGAAGCCGTCTCCGACGCCGGGAGGTGGCATGGCCGTCATCACCATCTGGTCCGATCTCCACTGCCCCTGGTCGTACGTCTGCGCCCTCCGGCTCCATCGCATGCGCGACCAGCTCGGTGCCGACCGAGTGGACCTCGACTTCCGGGCCTGGCCGCTCGAGCTGGTCAATCGCCGGGGCGTCCCGGAGCGCACGGTCCGCAATGAGGTGGCGGTCCTCGCCCAGATCGAGTCGACCGCTTTCAGCGACTACGACAACGAGGCCTGGCCGACCACCTACCTACCGGCCTTCGAGGCCCAGAAGTGGGGCTACTCGCTTGGCCAGGAGGTCGGGGAGCGCTTCGACCTGGCCCTCCGCCGGGCCTTCTTCCTGCACTCCCGCAACCTGAGCCTCCGCCACGAGCTCCTCGAGGTGGCCATCGCCGAGGGCCTGGAGGCCGAACAGCTGGCGGCCGCCCTGGACGACGGGCGCTTTCGCAAGCAGGTGATGGCCGACTGGGAGGAGTCCCGCGGGCTCGCCATGGAAGGCTCCCCCCAGCTGGTCCTGCCCGACGGGAGCAGCTACTACAACCCGGGCATCACCAAGCACTGGGTCAGGGGCCTGCCGGTGATCGACGAGGACCACCCCTCGGTCTATGAGGACCTCATCCAGCGGGCCGCCACGGAAGATTGATCAGGCCACCCGGCCGTCTTCGACATCGAGCACCAAGGTGACCGGGCCTGCGTTGGTGAGCTCCACCTCCATCTGTGCCCCGAAGCGACCGGTTGGGGCAGAGATCCCGGCCGCCTCCACCTGTCGGGCCACCTCGTCCACCAAGGGCTCGGCCTGCTCCGGGGGAGCTGCCCGAATGAAGGAGGGGCGGCGTCCCTTGCGGGTGTCGGCCAACAGGGTGAACTGGCTGACGACCAGGATCGATCCGTCCACCTCCTTGACCGACCGGTTCATCTTGCCGTCCTGGTCCGGGAAGATGCGCAGCGCCACCAGCTTCTCGGCCAACGCCCGCGCCTCTGCCGGGCCGTCGGAAGCAGCCACCCCCACCAGCACCAGCAGCCCCTGTCTCACCTCCGCCACCGCCCGGCCCTCCACCCTCACCCGGGCCTCACTCACTCGCTGGACGACCGCCCTCACAGCTGGAGGAGCGCCAGCCCCCCGGCGAGGGCCATCGAGACCAGCACCCCGGCGATGAGCACCCCCAAGGCGACGAGAATGAGAGACCGCCAGAAGGGAACGCCGAACACGAAGGCGGCGAGCGCTCCGCTCCAGGCGCCGGTCAAGGGCAGGGGGATGGCCACGAAGGTCACCAAACTCAGATCGCGCAGCCGCTGATAACGGGCCGAGTGACGCCGCCGGGTGTGCTCGAAGAGCCGCTCGAGGAACAGGTGGAACCATCGCCAGTGCTCCTCCGCCCAACGGGTCACCGGGCCCAAGAGCGCCAGGATGAACGGGATGGGGAGCAGGTTGCCCAGCACCGACCAACCCAGCGCCTCCAGCATCGACATCCCCCACACCTGCCGGGCGAGGGGAATCGCCCCCCGCAGCTCGAGGATGGGGAGCGTGGCCAGCACCACGACCGCCACCGGCGGGGGGAGGCCTTCCACCCACTCCACCAGGCTCTCCCGCATGGCGGGGAAGTATCCCATACGTTAGGAAGTTGATAAGGCAACTTGACCGGCGGTCAACTCCTCATATACGATGACCGTCACCTGGGCGGGTTTCCGCCCGGTACCCCAAAACGGCAGGGGGCTGCGGGGACGAAATCCCTGGCGTCGTCTCCGGCGAAAACGGCCCCTTGCGCTCTTCGCAAGAAGAGCATCCGAGGCTCCGGTTGACCCCCTTACCGGAGCCTCGGCGTGTCAGTCGGTCGTCCAGACCGTCTTTCCGGAGGCGGCCTCCACGAAGTTCTCTCCCCATTTGGGGCGGCCGCGCAGGATGGCGTCGGCCACCTCCTCCGCCGGAACCAGGTAATCCCCGGCGTACACTCGAGCGGCCAACTCCGCAATGCGCCGCCGGCGTGCGCCCTCGCGCTCGGGAGCGCCCGCCCTCTTCTTCTGGCGATCCATCGCCCAATCATCGGCAGGGAGAGTGACCATCATTGAGTGCCATTTCACGTGCCATCCGGAAAATGCCACAGGGGCCCGGGCGGGCCCCTGTGGCGGAACATGTCGGGATGCAGTTACTTCTTCTTCTTGGTGGCGGCCCTCTTGCTCGTCGACTTCTTGGCGGGAGCTGCCTTTTTGGCGCCGCTGCTCTTCTTGGTGGCCATAGATGTCACCTCCTCTACGGGCGGTAGCCCGCCGACAGAATAACCGCGCCCCGATTCCGACTCACGTCAATCGGCATCGCGTTATCGCGACTCTCCGATTCCGAACGCCGGGAGGCTGACCACCGCCACCGGGATGCGGGCGCGATCGAGGATGTAATGCGCGCGATGCCCGAGATAAGGTCGATCGCTAACGTCTGGTCGAGGTACCCAGCACGAGGAGATCGAACTGCCCGCCGTTGGCCAGCTCGATGATCTCCTGCTCGGGATGAGGGGCGAGCCGAATCATCGGGTCGACCGCCACACCGAGCCGCTGGCCCAGCTCCACCGCGCTGGCGACCACGTTGGAGGCCGCATGGGTGGCCTCCTCGAGATGTCT
The DNA here is from genome assembly GCA_050742155.1 of Acidimicrobiia bacterium. GTDB lineage: Bacteria > Actinomycetota > Acidimicrobiia > Spongiisociales > JALYHC01 > JBOGFC01. Next base: position 4,950 of record JBOGFC010000090.1, on the reverse strand, counting down.
CTCCTCCACCACCAGACCCTCGCCCTCCGGACGGTGCGCCCGTGAAGAGCGGCCACCCGGATGGGCCGAGCAGCACCCCCGCCAGGAGCTCTCCCACCACCGGGGCTGTCCGATCCAGCGCATCAGGCCACCGAGCAGCCGGGCCAGCCCCACCAGCAGGAGCAGCTGCACCAGGAACAAGAGAACCTGGTGCTGGTCGAGAGGGGTGAAGTCCATGCCCGGCAGGCGGCTTATCGACCACCCCCATCATCATCGGACACGCTCGGTACACTCGCCGCCGATGCCCCGACGCCCCTCGATCCATAGCACCTGGCTGCACTCCGACCGGTTCGTGCCCCGCCGGTTCGTCCGGCCGGTGCTGCGCTTCACCGAGATCGAGGCGGCCGGAGGCATCGCCCTCCTAGTCGCCGCCCTAGCTGCTCTGGTGTGGGCCAACTCTCCCGGGGCGACCGCCTACGAGGCCCTCTGGGAAACCCCTCTGACCGTCGACTTGGGGTTGCTCCGCATCGACGAGACGCTGCGGGAGGTGGTCAACGACGGGCTGATGGCCGTCTTCTTCTTCGTGATCGGCTTGGAGATCAAGCGGGAGCTGGTGGCCGGGGAGCTGCGTGACCCGCGGACCGCCGCCCTCCCCGCCCTGGCCGCTCTGGGCGGGATGGTCGCTCCGGCCCTCATCTATCTGGCGGTGGCCGGCGGTGGTGAGGCCGCCCGCGGCTGGGGGATCCCGATGGCCACCGACATCGCCTTCTCGCTGGGGGTGGTGGCGCTGCTGGGGACCCGGGTCCCGGTGGGGGCCAAGCTCTTCCTCCTCGCCCTGGCCATCGTGGACGACATCGGGGTGATCGCCGTGATCGCCCTCTTCTACACCAGCGACCTGTCGCTGCCGTGGCTGGCGGCCGGCCTGGCCGGGCTGGTGGCCGTGGCGCTGGCCGCCGAGGTTGGGATCCGCTCGATGGTGGTGTACGTGGGCCTCGGAGTGCTCATCTGGGTGGCTTTCCTCGAGTCGGGGGTGCATGCCACCATCGCCGGGGTGGCGCTGGGGCTCCTCACCCCGGCCCGGCCCATGTACCAGGACGAGGAGTACTTCGCGCGGTCCACTGCCATCCTCGACCGCTTCCGCAGCGACGAGGCGAGAGAGTGGAGCGGGGAGCGCATCGATGAGCAGGCGCTCAGCCTGGCCGGGGTGGCCCGGGAGTCGGTCTCACCGCTCAACCGGCTGGAGCGTGCCCTCCACCCCTGGAGCTCGTTCGTGATCATCCCGATCTTCGCGCTGGCCAACGCCGGGGTGCGACTGGAGGGGGTGGGTGAGGCGCTGACGAGCCGGGTGGCCCTGGGGGTGGCGGCCGGGCTCCTGGTCGGCAAGATGCTGGGGATCAGCCTGTTCGCCTTCCTGGCGGTGCGACTCGGCCTGGGCCGGCTGCCCATCTTCACCGGCTGGCGGCACCTGGTCGGTATAGCCGCCCTGGCCGGGATCGGCTTCACCGTCTCGCTGTTCGTGGCCGGGCTGTCCTTCACCGATCCGGAGCTGGCCGACCGGGCGCGGGTGGGGATCTTCGCCGGATCCACCCTCGCCGGCCTGGCCGGATATCTGTGGTTGCGCTTCCAGCCGACCGCTCGTTCGTAGATGCCCTTCTCACCGATCCGGCGCCTGGAGGGGTACCTGCCCATCGAGGATCACGGCCTCATCGGGGATGGCGCCACGGCCGTCCTGGTGGGCCGTGATGGCGCCATCTCGTGGATGTGCGTGCCGCGCTTCGACTCCCCCCCGCTCTTCGCCGGGCTCCTCGACCGACGGGTCGGAGGGTTCTTTCGGGTGGGGCCGGAGGACCTCCTCGAGTCCCGCCAGCAATATCTTCCGGACACCGGGGTACTGGTCACCGAGCTGCGAGGTCGGTCGGGATTGGTCCGCGTCACCGACGCTCTCGTCCTCGGTCGGGCCGACCTGGCGGAGGAGGCCCCGGCCACTCGCCGCCAGCTGCTCCGGTTGGTGGAAGTGCTCTCCGGCGAACTCCGCCTCGAGATCGAGGTGGCGCCGCCTGGGCCCTTCTCCGCCGAGCAGCGGGGTGGGGGGTGGAGCCTGAGGGCGGAACGACCGGACCTCGACATACACCTCTCCTCCTCCCACCCCCTCGACGGTCCCCGCTGCTCCATCGAGCTCGAGCAGGGGGACCGCCTGCACCTGCTGCTCGACTGGTCGGGCCGGCCGCCCCGAGGGCGCCCGGAAGACCCCGATGCCCTCCTCGAGTCCACGGCCTCCGCCTGGCGCGGGTGGCTGACGAAGTTCGCCTACCGCGGACCACGCGAGGCGCTCGTGCGGCGCTCGGCCATCACCCTCAAGCTGCTCGACCACTTCGAGAACGGGGCGATCGTGGCCGCTCCCACCTCGTCCCTGCCGGAGCACATCGGGGGCAACCGCAATTGGGACTACCGCTACTCGTGGGTGCGAGACGCTGCCTTCTCGGTCTACGCCATGCGCCGCATCGGACTGATCCACGAGGCGGTGGGCTTCCTCTCCTGGGTGCTCGAGGCGGTGGAACGCAGCGGGGGCACCCGAGTGCTCTACGACGTCGAGGGAAACCGCACCCCCGCGGAGCGAGAAGACCCGGCGCTGGAAGGCTACCGGGGCTCGCGGCCGGTGCGCTGGGGCAACGCCGCGGCCGACCAGGAGCAGCACGACGCCTACGGCGAGATCATCGACTGCGCCTACCAATGGATGCTGGGGGGCGGTCACATCGACCGTCCGCTCTGGGCTCGTCTGCAACAGCTCGTCGAGGCGGCCCGGCGCAACTGGAACAAGCCCGGCCGGGGCATCTGGGAGGTTCGGACGCCGGGACGGGTCTTCACCTACTCGGCGGCCTTGTGCCACGTGGCTCTGGACCGCGCGGCCCTCATCGCCGAGCAGGCGGGGTTGCCAGGAGAAGTCAAGCCCTGGCGGGAGGCAGCCCGCCGCATCGCCCGTGCCATCCTCGAGCAGGGCTGGAATGCCGAGCTCGGCACCCTCACCGCCGAGCTGGGCGGGGAGGCGGTCGATGCCAGCCTGCTGGCCCTGCCCATGCGCCGCCTGCTTCGGGCCGACCACCCGAGGATGGTGGCCACCACCGAGACCGTGCGGAAGCACCTCGACGCCGGCGGCGGACTCCTCTACCGCTACTTGCCGCGGGAGCTCCCCGACGGGATGCCGCCCGGGGAGGGGGCCTTCCTGCTCTGCAGCTTCTGGCTGGTCGACAACCTGGCTCACCAGGGCAGGATCGACGAGGCGGAGGAGCTCTACGAAGCGATGTGCGACCGCGCCAACCCGCTCGGCTTGCTGCCGGAGGAGATCGATCCGGCCAGCGGAGCCTTCCTGGGCAACTTTCCGCAGGCCCTCAGCCACGTGGGCCTCATCTCCAGCGGCTTCGAGCTGGCCAGCCTGACCGGTCAGATGGAGAACCGCACCAGGAGGACGTCGCCCTCCTCCACCACGTAGTCCCGTCCCTCCACCCGCACCAGGCCGGCCTGCTTGGCCTTCGCCCACCCCCCCGCCTCGAGCAACGAATGGATGCCGGTCACCTCGGCGCGGATGAAGCCTCGCTGCAGGTCGGAGTGGACCTTGCCGGCCGCCTGCCAGGCGCTGGCTCCCTCCTCGACCGTCCAAGCGTGCGCCTCGCGCTGGTTGAGTGTGTAGAAAGAGATCAGGCCCAGAGCCCGGTAGGCGGCCCGCACCATCGTGGCCGCCGCCCCCTCTCCCAGCCCGAGGCCTTCGAAGAGCTCGGCCCGATCCTGGGGTGAGAGTCGCGAACCTTCCTCCTCCAGGCGGACGGAGAGGACCAAAGCATCTGCCGGGGGTGCAGCCGGCTCCTGATCCTCACCCACATTGACCACCCACACCACCGGCTTCAGCGTGAGCGGGGCCAGGTCGCGCAAGGAGCGCCGCTCGGCCTCGTCCCAGGGGAGCGCACGGAGCGGTTCACCCTCGTCGAGGGCCGCCGCCGCCCGGTCGAGGACCGCAGCCTCCGGCCGTTTGGTGGGATCGGCGGTGGCCTCCTTCTGCACCCGTTGTTGTCGCGCCCGGACCACGTCCAGGTCGGCCAGGCAGTGGCTCAGTGTCAAGTCCTCCATCTGCGCCCTCGGATCGGTGCCCGACTCGTCGGCCGGGACCGCCTGGTCCTCGAAGGCTCGCAGCACCCCGATCAGGGCATCCGCCTCACGCAGGCGTGGCAGGCCCAGCCCGTCCTGCAGCTCGAGGCTGGCGTGGACGACCCTGGCCGAGCCCTCCAGCTCCGCCGCTCGATCGAGGAGGGGGTCGGGCACCTCCGCCACGCCGAGATGGGGCTCCGTGGTGGTATGGGGGTAGGGAGCCGTCGGCGACTGCAGGCCCGTGACGGCGTTGAACAGGGTGGTCTTGCCGACATTGGGGAAGCCGAAGAGGCCCAGACGGGGCACCTGACGAACCTAAGGCTTGGCTGTACCGGGGAGGTTCATTTCTGCCTCAAGTTTGCCGGGATAACCGCCTCGCTCTCCAGCAGCTCTTTGAGCCGGGCCGAGTTCTGGCGCATCGCACGCTGCAACATCGGCCGCATGCCCCACCAGATCAGCCTTTGCCGGCCGCGCAGGGCTTCGCCCCGCATGCGCAGACGTGTCCCGCCGTCGGTGGGCTCGAACTCGGTGGTCCATACCCAGGGTCCCAGGCCCGGGAAGAGCGTCCGGTCCGTGAAGTAGCGAAACGGCCTCCAGTCCAGGATCTCCTCGATGAACGCGGTTCGGCCGTGCACGCAATGGTTGGTCGTGCCCACGCCACGACGTCCGCCAGGATTGGCCTGATCAATCCGGTTGTTCTGCCATCGCTGGCGCTTGGACGGAGAGGTCGTGTACTCCCACAACACGTGGGGCGGGACCGGATACTCGTCCTCGAACTCGAAGGCGGCCCCCTCCCGCACCACGTACACCCGTCGTCGCTCCTCCTCGTACCTC
>JBOGFC010000089.1:0-16689 GCA_050742155.1 Acidimicrobiia bacterium | reverse complement strand
CCCACCCGACCAACCGGCGAAGTCAGCCACGTCGATACCAAGCTCGTCGAGGGTGAGGCGAAGGCTCTCCCGCTCGACCTCGGCCGTGTAGCCGGGATCACCCGGCTTCTCAGCCGAACCGAGTTCGTTGTGGATCGGCTGGACTCGGAACACCCGATGATGGGCACTAAGACGTTCCTGATGAGGAACCCACGACAACCAACCCGTCAATCCTCCCGGAACGAGGATGAGGGGATCGCCCTCCCCGGCCACCTGGTAAGTCAGGACTCTCGGTTCCAACCGCTTGCTCTCCGGTGACCCGTCCCGGCAGCGGCTAGGCGCTCTCCTTCCACAGATAGGGATGCCAGCGGGGATCGAGGACGGTCCCGACCGTCACGTAGATCCATCCGTGGCGGCGAGGAGCGTGGGGCTCACGCAGCAGCCTGAGGCCCACCTCGCCGGGGATGCGGTTCCCCTTCCGCCCGTTGCAGCGCCGGCAACAGGCCACCACGTTCTCCCATGTGTGGTCCCCGCCGCGGGAGCGGGGCACCACGTGGTCGAGGTTCTCGGCCGTCGCCCCGCAGTACTGGCAGCGGCCCTCATCTCGGACAAACACAGCCCGGCGGTTGAGCGGTACCCGCCGGGCATAAGGAACCTTGATGAAGGTCCGTAGTCGGATCACCGAGGGCACCGGCACACTGGTTCGCTCGGCGTGCCACACCCCGTCGGCGGCTTCCAGCAGGTCGGCCTTCTCGTGCATTACCAGCACCACCGCCCGGCGCGCCGACACCACCGAGAGCGGCTCGTATGTGGCGTTGAGCACTAGGGCCCGAGGCACTGGGCTTCTCCTTTTCGATCGAGCGACAGATTACCACCCGGCCGGCCCGAGGCCGGTCCGGGTATCCCTTGACGCCCCGCACCGGCCCGGCCAGACTTATGTCACTCTCAGAAGCGGTGTCGATGCGGGTAGTGGGCTACGTCCGGGAGGAATCCGGACCCGACGGCGGTGAGTCGTCGTATGCGCAATCGGAGCGCATCCGCCGCTGGGCGGCCCGGGGTGGCCATGCCCTGGTGGCTGTCTGCCAGGACGTGCTCCATCCCGGCCACGCGCTGGGAAGAGACGGCTACCGGGCCTTGATCGGGATCGTCGAGTCCGGGCAGGCCGACGTCGTGATCCTCCCCAGCTTGGCCGCCCTGGCCGCCGACAAGATCCTCCAGGAGATCATGCTCTGGGACCTTCGGGGGCGGGGCGTCTCGGTGCTGGTCACCGAGGACGCGGGCCTGGCCGATCTGGCCGAGCCCCCCCAGGACCCGGTCCGCATGCTGATCCGGGACGTGCTGGCCCGCATGGCCGAGTACGGGGAAGCCCTCGCCGAGCCAGAGCAACATGCTGCCGTCGTCGACCTCACCAGGCCCGAAGTGGTGATCGAGCTCTTGCCGGCCGACGACCACGCCTCGGCTTCCTGACGAACCTAAGGCTTGGCCGTACCGAAACGGTACAAAACTGCCTTCAGTTCGACCTCAATCTGTCACACCCGTGTCGCATGATCAGCCGGATGAACTCGCCATGCGACCAGAAAGCTCGCCTGATCGCCGAGCGTCAGCACGGGGTGATCACCCCTCGCCAGGCGTTGGCGGTGGGTATGAGCGACCGGATGATCCGTCGGCGCGTCTCGTCGGGCCTCTGGACGCGGATCGAACCCGGGACCTTTCATCTATCCGGGCACACCAACGGGCTGATGGTCAGGGAGGGGCTGACATTCTCTATGCAGAATTGAACCGCTGCGGTACAGCCAAGCCTTAGGTTCCCAGGTAGCCCTCCATCGTGAGCGCCGCCCACACCGCCTTGGCCACGGCGAAGGCGCGGCCCGCCTGCACCACCGCCGACCCCGCCGCCGGGCGGCCCTCTGGCCCCTCCACTACGGCGGTGATCACCTGCCGGCCGGCGATCTCGGACTCCTCCAGTGACAGCAGCGCCGGCTCCACCCCCGGAACCGCCAGAGCGGCCACCGCCCTGATGATGGCTTCCTCGAGCCCCCGCGGCGTGGCCGGGCCGGTTCGGCTGGCCGAGGACCCGTCCGACCCGCCGATCGTCACGGTGACCTGGTCGGGCCGCTCCTCCAGGGTGAGAGAGCTCAGGCGCACCAGGCCTGAGACAGCCGGCCGCCCCTCTTCCTCTATATCTATGTCCTCTTCATCAGACGACGGAGGAGGGGGTGGAGCCACCGGCTGGAGACGGGCCCGGGGCGGCGCCAGGCGGGGACGCAGCCCGCTGTCGCCCACCACCCGCTGCACCTCGTCCAGCACCGCTCGGGGGTCGGCGCCCGGCTCGAGACGAAGCCGCACCGCCGAGGGCGCCTCGTCCGGGCCCTGCAGCTCGACCTCGGCGACGCCCGGAACCGCCCGCAGCCGCTCGGGCAGATCGAAGGCCGGAGCCACCTTCAAGTGCCCGGGCGTCGTTGCCGGCGCCTCCACCTCAGGTACTCGACGAGGTCCTCGTCCCGCACCCGGGCATCGGCGCGCCCGTACGCCGTCGAGATCCGCCAGGCCAGATACCCCCGATCCGGTCGGGGGAGAAACGGAAACCGTCTCCACCAGCCGTCGGGTGCCACGGACGCCAGCGTCCGCACCAACTCCGGCCACAGCTCCGGGTGCCCCAGTATGCCTCGCACCGCCCCTCTGCGCAGCCTGGGCGATTATACGGCCGGGCCACGCAGGGTGAAGGAAGGAACCACCGCGGGCGGCGCGACGTCGGAAGATGCAGACCGGCGAGCCGTTGATAGGCTGGCCGGGTCCGCCCAGAGGGAGGAGAGCCAGTGACGACCGAGCCCGTAGCTTCCGGCCGGGTCGAGTGGTTGGCGGAGCGGTTCCGCTCGATCGTCGGCAACATCGAGCGGGTCATCCAGGGCAAGCGGGACGTGGTCGAGCTGGTGGCGCTCTGCCTGGTGGCTGAGGGCCACGTCCTCATCGAGGACGTGCCGGGAGTGGGCAAGACGCTGCTCGCCAAGTCGCTGGCCCGTTCCATCGACTGCCGCTTCTCCCGTATCCAGTTCACGCCCGACCTGCTGCCCTCCGACGTGACCGGGGTCTCGGTGTGGGAACGCGAGTCGTCCACCTTCGTCTTCAAGCCGGGCGCCATCTTCTCCAACGTCGTGCTGGGGGACGAGATCAACCGGGCCAGCCCCAAGACACAGGCCGCCCTGCTCGAGGCCATGGAAGAGCGCCAGGTGACCATGGACGGGATCAGCCGGGTGCTTGCGCCTCCCTTCATGGTGGTGGCCACCCAGAACCCCATCGAGCACGAGGGCACCTATCCGCTGCCCGAGTCGCAGCTCGACCGGTTCATGATGCGCACGGTGATCGGCTATCCGAGCCGCGCCAAGGAGCTGGAGATCCTCGACACGCACGGCGTCCGTTCCACCTTCGAGGACCTCGAGCCGGTGGTGAGTGGGGACGAGGTGGTGGAGATGGGAGCGATCGCCCGCCGGGTGCACATCGCCCCCTCGGTCAAGTCCTATATCATCGACCTGGTCGAGGCCACTCGCCGGCATCCCGACGTGCTTTTGGGGGGTTCCCCCCGCTCGGCGCTCTTCTTGCAACGGGCGGCTCGCACCCGGGCCGCCATCGAAGGCCGCGACTACGTTATCCCCGACGACGTGAAGGCCCTGCTCCATCCGGTGCTCGAGCATCGTCTCATCCTGCGCCCGGAGGCGCACATGAGGGGGGCCACCGTTCCCGACATGGTGGAGTCGGTGGTCCGCTCCCTTCCTGTCCCGGGCAGCCGAGCGGCTCCCTGATGCTCACCCCGCGGGGTTGGGGGACGCTGGGAGCCGGGCTCGGATCGGTCACGCTGTGGGTGGCTTTCGGAGAGGTCGAGCTGCTCGTGCTCGGTTCCTTCCTGATGCTGGCCGCCCTGGCCGCCTGGGCCTCGGTGGCGCTCGGCCGATCCGGGATCACCGTGGCCCGCCGGCTGGCCCCAGCCGTTCTCCACGAGGGACAGCTGGCGACGGTGGAGGTGGCGCTCTCCGCCGAAGGCCGCCGACCGCTTCGGAACCTCGCCGTCGAGGATGAGGTCCCCGGACTGGGAGCGGCCCGCTTCGTGGCCGCCCGGTTGCGCCCGGGAGTCCCCGTGCGGGCCCGCTACGAGATCCTCTGCCGGCGACGGGGCATCTACCGGGTGGGGCCGGTCTCGCTCACCATCTCCGACCCGTTCGGGCTGGCGACCAGGGGCGGGGAGGTCGGCCCGGCCGATCGCCTGGTGGTCTATCCGGCGGTGGAGGAGCTGGAAGGTCTCCCGTCGGTTCGGGGGCGCGACCCCTCCCAGCAGGCGGTCCGCCCCCAGTTCAGCCACCGGGGAGGCGAAGACTTCTTCACGCTGCGGGACTACCAGATCGGCGACGACCTGCGACTGGTGCACTGGCGCTCGTCCGCCAAGCGCGGGGAGCTGATGATCCGCCAGCTCGAGATCCCCTGGCAGTCGCGAGCCCTGGTGGTCCTCGACCCCCGCCGCTCCGCGTATGGGAGCCTGGCCCCCTTCGAGAAGGCGGTGCAGGGCACCGCCTCGGTGGTCCGCCACCTGCACCGGATCGGCTTCTCGGTGGGGGTGTGGGCGGCCGCCCCCAGCGGGGTCCATGATGGGGATCGCTACCAGGCGGCCATGGAGACCCTGGCCACCGTCCAGCCGGTGGAGTCCCTCGACCTGCGGGCCACCGCCGCCCGGCTGGCCCGGGAGACCGGGGGTGGAGCCCTGGTGATGGTGACCGGCCGGCCGGATGCCGACGACCTGGCCGCCTTCTTGCTGCTGGCGCGCGACTTCGGGCGGCTGATCGTCCTCTCGGTCGCCGACGGCGAGGAGTCTCTGCTCGAGTTCCAGCGCGCCGGAGCGGTCACCGTGTGCGTCTCCACCGACGGCTCCTGGGCGGCCACCTGGCTGCGAGCTGTGCGATCGACATGGTCTATCGCCTCGGCTGGATAGCCGGAGGGGCAGCCCTCATCCTGGCCCTGGCCAGGATGCAGCGGCTGCTTCGCCCCTCCGCCGAGGGCCCGCCGTGGGAGCTGGCCCTCATCGCCGCGGCGGTGCTGGGCCTGGCGATCAGCTGGACCGTCTTCTCCTACGGCTGGGGGGGGCCGGTGGTCTTCGTCTTCAACGGCGGCGCCTTCTTGCTGGCCGCCTCTCGCATCGCCGCCCCGGACACCACCTGGCTGGCTCTTCCCACTGCGGAGACCTTCCCGCGGCTGGGGGGCGAGCTGGCATTCGCCTACGACATCCTCCGCCACGGCACCGCCCCGGTACTGCCGGTGGCCGGTTTGGTGGTGCTGGCGGCCGCCGCCTTCTGGGCGCTGGGGGTACTCCTGGTGTGGGGCCTCATGCGCGGCCACCCCCACCTAGCACTGGTTTCGCCGTTGCTCTTCTATCTGCAGCTGGCGGTCATCGACCACCGCCCCGCCGAGGCGCGCTGGGAGGCGGCGCTGCTCATCGTCGTCGGGGCGGGTCTGGCCGCCCTGGCCGCCGACGAACGCAACTTTGGGGCCGGACTGCTCACCCGGGTGGCCGACCGCACCCGGCTGGTGGGCTGGCGACCGGAGCACGCCGGGGCCGTGGTGGCCGGCCTGACCATCGCCGCCATGCTTCTCACCGCGCCGGCCGCGGCGCTGGTCCCCCGTTCCGGGATCCTCAACTGGCGAACGACCGGCGGGCTGGGGGGCGGGTTCTACGGGGGCATCGCCTACAACCCCTTCGTCAGCATCCGACAGCAGCTCGTCTCCCAGTCGGATACCCCGGTCTTCCGGGTGCGGGTGGAAGGAGACGTCCAGCGGGCCGCTCTCTACTGGCGCTTGCTCAGCCTCGACACCTTTGACGGTGAGAGCTGGTACGCCGGTGAGCTGGCGGCAGCCATCCCCCAAGAAACTTGGGAGGACCCGGAGCACGTCTTCGCCGGCTCGACCGTCCCGGTGACCCAGGACATCTACATCGAGGCGCTCCGGATGGAGTGGCTGCCCGCCCTCTACAGCCCGGTGGAGGTGCGGTCCGGAGCCGAGGTGCTGGAGCAGGGGTTCCGGGTCCGTCCGGACGGGGCGCTGCGCTTCGACGCCCTCACCTACCCCGGGCTGGGCTATCAGGTCACCTCGCAGGTGCCACAGCCCGATCTGCGGGTGCTGGCCAGCCTCGGCCCAGGGGCCCTTTCCCCGCTCTTCCAGCGAGCCGCCGCCGAAGGAGCCACCGCCCTGGTGCCGGTGGAGACCCGGCTGGAGCGCCGCCGTCCGCCCGACGTAGCCCGCCTCCTGGACCTGCCGGAAGATCTCGATCCCGAGATCCGCGCCCTGGCGCGGCGCCTGACCCTCAACACCGCCACCGACTTCGAGCAGGCCCTGGTCCTGGAGACTTGGTTTCGCGACCCGGCCCAGTTCGCCTACTCCACCGACATCGACCCGGGGCACTCCGCCGACAACCTGGCCGCCTGGCTCCTCGACCCGGAGAGCCCCAACTACCACACCGGCTACTGCGAGCAGTTCGCCACCGCCATGGGTGTGATGGCCCGCGTTCTCGGCATTCCCTCCCGAGTGGTGCTCGGCTTCACCCCGGGGGAAGTCGATGGGCAGGGGAACATCGTGGTGCGGGACCGCAACGCCCACGCCTGGGTGGAGCTCTGGATGGACGCGCAGGGATGGGTGCGCTTCGACCCCACCCCCCGCGGAGACGGGATCAACCCGGCCACAATGGCCGGCCTCAGCTTCGATCCGCGCGAGTACCTCGACCTGCCCGACTCGGTGACCGAGGCGGACCTCAACCTCCCCAGTCCCGACGAGGAGAGTCCCTTTGCCGACCCCGGCCCCACTCCCGGGGCGCTGGTGCCCTTCCCGGAAGTCGGGGCCGGAGTCCGCCTGAGCCGGCTTGCCGGGGCGCTGCTCGGTGTGGTGATCGCCGCCACGGCGCTCCCCGTCTACAAATGGTGGCGCCGCCGGCGGCGGCTGGCTCGACTCCAGGAGGGTGACATCACCGCCGCCTGGGAGGAGATCGTCGACCGCCTCGCCGATCTGGGCGAGGAACCTCTGTCTCACCTCACTCCGCGCGAGCTGGCCGCCGCCAGCATGCCGGCCATGACGCCGCTGGCGGCCGTCTACTCGGAGGCGGTCTACGGGCCGACACGCACCCTGGCTCCGGAGAAGGTGGCGGTGGCGCACCGCGCCCTGCTGACGGTGGAGTCGATCCTGGCCGAGGACTACGCGGCGGCCAGGAGGCTATGGGCGGGCTACCGGCTCCGCTCGCTCGGGCGCCGCGGGTAGTTACGAGCCCGACGCCTCCGAGGCGACCTCGTCCTCGACCTGACGAAGGACGTCGAGGAACTGCTCGCGATCCAGCTCGAAGCGGGTCACGTCCTCCTCCACCGCCCGGGCGATCTCGTCGATGGCCACGAAGAAGGCCAGCTGGCCCTCCCGCAGCGCGTCGAGGAGCTCCTCGTCGTCAGAGGCCACCCGGAAGATGCTCTGGCCGTCGGTGACCAGCTTCACCTCCGAGAGGTGCCGCTCCAAATCGGCCGTGCGCCGCAGGTAGTCCCAGGCCCGGCGCACTCGCTGCACCGACATCCCGTTGTCGAGCAGGCTACGCACCACCCGCAGCGCCACCAGGTCTCGGAACGAGTAGAGGCGCCGGACGCCGGGGCGCCCTCCGGTCCCTTGGACGGTCGGCTGGACCAGGGCCACCCGATCCCAGTAGCGAAGTTGATGTGCCGTGCAGCCGGTCAGCTTCGATGCCTGCTGCGCCGTGAACGCTTCCAAAAAGCTCTCTCCCCCGTGGCGGCGCTCCTCGCCTCCGCCGCCCTGATGTCGTGCCGGCTCCCCTTCGGTGGGCGGTCACTCTAGCGCCCGAACCGCCACCTTTCACGAAGTCGATCGAGCCAGGCTGCCACGCGATCCGGACCGGCATCGACAGACCCGTGCCTGACGCTGGGCCGCCTGAGGATGGTGACCACGAACCACGCCGAGACCACCATCAGTCCGAAGCCGACCACCGCGACGAGCGGGTAGCGCACGAAGGTCGCCAGCATCAAGGCCAGCCCCACCACCAGTCCGATCACCGAGCGGCGCAAGTTCCTTCGACCGATGGTGGCCAGGGAGGTCTTGCGGACCGTTTCGACCAGCTTGGGATCTTCCTCGTAGAACTGGCGCTCGATCTCTTCGAGTATGCGCCGTTCTCGCTCGTCAAGCGGCATGGAGTCTCCTGCACCGATCGGCTGCGCCGGAGGATCCATTATATGCCGAGGGCGTGCCAGGCGATCAGGGTTGTGGAGGGCTCACCAGCCGGGCCGGGCCGATCGCCCCGGTGCCGAAGCGGAGGCGTACTCGGTCGACGGCCTCGGCCAGCTCCTCCCACTCGGGCGGGCGGTCGATGGCCAGCTGGCGGGGGGTCCCCTCGTCCAAGAGCCCACTCACGCCCACGCCCAGCAGGCGAACCGGACGACCCAGGGGCACTCGGCGGAGCAGCTCCCGGGCGGACCCGAAGAGATGCCTGGTCACGTCGGTGGGAGCGGCCAGGGTGGCGGAGCGGGTGAGGGTGGTGAAGTCTGCGAAGCGGACCTTGACGGTGAGCACCGACCCGGCCAGCCCCGACCGCCGGAGCCTGTCGGCCAACCGGTCGCACTGCGAGAGGAGCTCACCCTCGAGCGCCTCCAGCCCGTGCAGGTCTCGTCCATAGGTCTGCTCGACCGACACGGACTTGGCCGGGCCGTCGGGTTCCACCGGGCGCGGATCACGCCCCCAGCCGAGCTCATGGAGCAACCCTCCCGCCGCCTCTCCCAGGCGCCGGATCAGGGTGATCCGGGGGATGGCGGCCAGGTCCCCGACCGTCCGTACGCCGAGCTGCTCCAGGGCGGCATGGGTGGCCTCGCCCACTCCCGGCAGCGACCGCACCCCCAGAGGGTGGAGAAAGGCCAGCTCGACTCCCGCCGGCACCCGCCAGAGGCCGTCCGGCTTGGCGGTCTCCGAAGCCAGCTTGGCCAGCAGCTTGTTGGGCGCCACCCCCACCGAGCCCGGCAAGTCGAGCTCTTCTCTCAGGCGCTGCCGGATGGCCTCGCCGACCGCCGCCCCGTCGGGGAAGCTGAGTCGCAGGCCGCCCACATCGAGGAAGGCCTCATCGAGCGACACCCCCTCGACCAACGGGGTGAACGACCGGAACACCGCGAACACTTCCCCGGAGACCTCTCGGTAGCGCCGGTGGTCGGTGGGAAGGAAGGCGCCTTTCGGACAGAGACGCTTGGCGTGGGCGGTGGGCATGGCCGAGCGGACGCCGTAGCGGCGGGCCTCATAGGAGGCCGAAGCAACCACGCCCCGGCCACCCAGACCACCCACCATGACCGGCCGGCCTCGCAGACCGGGAGCGCGGAGCCGCTCCACCTCCACGAAGAAGGCGTCCATGTCCACATGGAGGATCGGCTCGGTGAAGGCGGGGTGGGCCATTCGTCCACGCTACCTGCACGGGGGGCCGATCTCTGGCAGCCCTCAAGAAAACCGCCCGGGTTGCCGAAGTATCCGGGAACTGAGGAGGGTGGATGATCCTGATCCTCGCGGCCCTGGCGGCGCTGGGGGCCGGTTGTGGATTCCTGGTCTATCGACATGCTGCGAGCGCCTCGGTCCCCCACGCGTCTGTGTGGGGGCTCTTCGCCTTCCTGACCGCCGGTCTGGGAACGCTGGGCTACGTGCTGGTCGGCCGCCATCAAACCCCTCCCACGATCGTCTCGATGCGGGAGCGGCTGCCCAATATCGGGCAACGAGCCGCTGCCCCCAAGCAGGACCCGCTCGGCGTGCGGCCGGCGGCGCGCCGGCAGGTGCCGGCCGTCCAGCTGCCTCCCGATCCGTGGGGCCTCGAGCCCGATCGGTCGGTGGCGCCGCTCCTCTCCAAGCCGGCGCGCCGGCGGAGGTTGGGCGAGGCCGACCACCCCGGCCGCCTGGCCGAGCCCCGCTCCTGATCACCCTCCCTCTAGGGGGGGGTTCGGGGAGGGCGTGTCGTCCCCCCCGGCGCGATAATGCGCCCATGTCCCTGGTTCCCTTCGTGGCGGCCGGCGGGTTGGTGGTGGCCGCCGCCGCCTGGCTGCTCGCGCTGACCTTCCTGACCGGCGGGCCTCTCGCACCGGACAGCGGGGCGCTCCTGGGCACCGACCTCCTCCTCCTATCTGCCGTGGCTGCCACCGGGGTGTTGCTCGCCCACGCCCGCTGGGCGAGACGCCTCGCCTATGGGACGCTGGCCGCTGAGGGGGCTCTGGCCGTGGTGATGCCGATCGGCCCCTGGTGGTGGGCGGCCCTGGCGTCCACGGCAGCGGCGCTGATGGCCGTATCCGGTCCGTGGCTGGAAGGGTGGGTGCGGAAGCTGCCGTCCGCCGCCGGCCCCCCCGTCCAAGCGGTGCTGCTCGCTCTCGGGCTGGCGGCGCTGCCGGGGCTGGTGGCGCTCTCTTCGCCGGCCGGGCTGACCGCCTGGCACTGGCTCTTTACCGCGCTGGGCCTGGCCACGCTCTGGGCGTACAGCCGGGCCCGCCGGGCGGGTCTGTGGGTGGCCCGCCTGTTGCCGCTGGCCGCTCTCCCCCCCGCGCTGGCCTCCCCTTGGGGTGGGGCGGCGCTGCTCATCGGCGGCACCGGGGTCCTCGCCCGACTCGCCTGGACGGAGCCGGCCCTCCTGGCCGTGGCGCCCCTGGTGCCGGCCCCCCACCCCCTGGCCCCCTCCCGATGGGAGGGGGAAGATGCGTCCTAACCCGTGGGTGGCGGTGCCAGTGCTGGTGGGAGGGCTGGCCGGGGCACTGATCGGGTGGAGCGTGGTCAGGGCTTCCTGTCTGCCCCAAACCTGCCCCGGCGCTCAACTGGCGGGGGCGGCGGTGGGCGGGATGGTGGCCCTGATCGGGATCGGGGTGCTGGCGGTGCTGGCGGTGCTCTCGCTGACCGAATGGGGGAGCCGGCAAGCTCCCGATGATGGGGATGGCCCGGATTCGCGCCCGTGACCTGGCCACGCTCGGGGTGGCGCTGGGTGGCCTGGCCACTCTGACCAGCGGCATCGGCCTCCTCGTGAGCGTTACCCGATCCACTCCCAGGCTGATGGTGGCGGCCTTCATGCTCTCCCTGAGCGTGCTGGCCATCTCGGCGGCGACCATCGTGCTGGTGGGCATGCGAGAGCGCCGGCCCTACGACCCGTCCGGGAACGGGGACCTCGGGTAGGCGGCAGGGTTGAACCCAGGGTTACTACGCGCCTGAGAGGCGCGTAGGCGCCCGCGGTTAGGCTACGGCGAAGATCAGCGCGGCGTTGTGCCCTCCGAACCCGAATGAGTTGGTCATCGCCCGCTCGACCTCGACCTCGCGGGCCTTGTTGGGCACGTAGTCGAGGTCGCACTCCGGGTCGGGGTACTCGTAGTTGATGGTGGGGGGCACGATCCCGTTCCGGATGGCGAGAATGCAGACGATCGACTCCAGCGCTCCCGCCCCGCCCAGGAGGTGCCCGGTCATCGACTTGGTGGACGACACCGGCACCCGATAGGCGTCCTCGCCGAACACGATCTTGATGGCCGCCGTCTCGGTGGCGTCGTTGGGCGGGGTGGAGGTTCCATGGGCATTGATGTAGTCGATGTCGGCGGCGGCCAGGCCGGCGTCATCGAGGGCCGCCTGCATGGCCCGAGCCGCCCCCATCCCGCCGGGGCGAGGCAAGGTGATGTGATAGGCGTCGCAGCTCTGGCCGTACCCGACCAGCTCGGCGTAGATCTGCCCTCCCCGCTCGACGGCCCGCTCCCGCTCCTCGAGAACGACCGTGGCCGCACCCTCCGCCATCACGAAGCCGTCCCGCTCGGCGTCGAAGGGCCGGGAGGCCCGCTCGGGCTCCTCATTGCGGGTGGAGAGTGCCCGGGCCTGCGAGAACCCGGCCATGGCGAACTCGCAGATGGCCGCCTCCGCGCCGCCGGCCACCATCACATCGGCATCGCCCCGGCGGATCAGCTCGGCGGCGTCTCCGATGGCGTTGGCCGAGGCGGCGCAGGCGGTCACCACGCAGGTGACTGGGCCCATCAAGTTGAAGTTGATGGAGACCACCCCGGCCGCCATGTTGGGGATGATCTGGGGGATGGCCAGCGGGCTGACCCGCTCCGGCCCCCGCTCGCGAAGGAGATCCATGTTGTCCTGGAACGAGATGATCCCGCCGATCCCGGCCCCCACCACCACCCCGGCCCGGAGACCGGCCTCCGGATCGCCGGAGTAGTCGATCCCTGCGTCGGCCAAGGCCTGGGCGCTGGCGGCCCAGAACAGCTGGGAGAAGCGGTCCAGCCGCCGCGCCTCCTTGCGGGGGATGTACTCCTCGGGGTCGAAGTCGTGGACCTCCCCGGCGAAGCGGGTGGCGAACCTGGTGGTGTCGAAGGCGGTGACGGGCCCGATCCCCGACACGCCGTCGAGCAGGTTCTTCCACGACGAGTCCACATCCCGGCCGAGGGGATTGACGGTCCCCATGCCGGTCACCACCACCCGCCGGTCGCGGGAACGGTTCACTGCACCTAGACCTCCAGCTTGGCCTCGACCAGGTCGACCGCTTCCCCGACCGTTCCGATGCTCTCCGCCTCCTCGTCTGGGATCTTCACCCCGAACTCGTCCTCGAGAGCCATCAGCAGCTCCACCACCCCCAGCGAGTCGACCTCCAAGTCCTCCTCGAAGCGGGCGCCCATGCTGATCTTCTCCCGATCCAACCCGAGCTGCTCGACGAGCAGGTCACCCAGTCGGGACTCGATCTCTCCCCGGTCCATTCCTCCTCCTTCTATAAGGTCAGGCCGCCGTCCACCCCGATGACCTGGCCGGTGACGTACGAGGCGTCGTCCGACGCAAGATAGCCGACCATCGAAGCCACCTCCTCGGGCATCCCGAAGCGTCCCAGGGCGATCCGCGCCGCGGCCCGCTCTCGCATCTTCTCCCCCAGGTCGGCTGTGAGCTCGGTGCTGATGAAGCCGGGGGCCACCACGTTGGCGGTAATCCCCCGCGAGCCCATCTCCCTGGCCACCGACCGGGTGAAGCCGATCAGCCCGGCCTTGGCGGCCGCATAGTTGGCCTGTCCCTCGTTGCCGGCCAGACCGGCCGCCGAGCCGATCGAGATGATGCGGCCGAAGCGGGCCCGCATCATCCCCCGCAAGGCCACCCGGGTGCAGAGGTACGCGGAGCGCAGGTTCACGCCCAGCACCTCGTCCCAGGCGTCGGCCTCCATGCGCACCAGCAGCCTGTCCCGGCGGATACCGGCATTGTTGATCAGCACCTCGACCGGACCGAGCTGCTCGACCACGGTCCCGAAGAGCTCCTGGACCTCCTTCTCGTCGCTCACGTCAGCTCCCACAGCGACGGCCTGGCCTCCCTGCGAGATGATGGTCTTGACGACCTCCCCGGCGGCATCCGCCCGGTTGGCGTAATTGACGGCCACCCGGTATCCGCGGCCACCCAGGTCGAGGCAGATGGCCCGGCCGATCCCCCGGGACCCCCCCGTCACCAGGGTCACGCGGCTCATTCGGCCGGGAAGTGCGATGGAACGTCGGTTCGACCGAAGAAGCGAAGGTTGGGTTCGAGGAGCTCGAGGGCGCTCTTGTGGTTGGGGGGTAGCTGGGCGTCGCTCTCGCCGATGGGGGTAACCCGGTCTCCCCAGCGCACCAGGGCCGCCGCCCAGGACAGCCCGGCACCAAAGGAGGCGAAGACGAGATGGCTTCCGGGCATCACCTTCCCCTCTTCCAACGCCTCGGTGAGGGCGATGGGGATGGTGGCGGTGGAGGTGTTGCCGTAGGAGGCGATGTTGATGTAGACCTGCGACGGATCGAGCTTGAGACGGCGAGTGGTGGCGTCGATGATCCGCATGTTGGCCTGGTGGGGGATGAGCAGGTCGACGTCGGAGAGCTCCAACCCGGCCTCCTTCACCACCCGGATGGCAGACTCCCCCATCACGGTGACCGCCCGCCGGAACACCTCGGGCCCGTCCATGCGGATACCAAACGAGCGCTCCTCGAAGGCATCGAGCAGGTCGGCGGCCGAGCCGCTCGACTTCACAGCGAGGATGTCGGCGGCGGAGCCGTCGGACCCGAGATCGAAGGTGAGCACCCCGGCGGGCTGGTCGCTGGGCTCGAGCAACACCGCTCCGGCGCCATCCCCGAACAGCACGCAGGTGGTCCGGTCCGTGTAGTCGATCCAGAAGTGGAGCTTCTCGGCGCCGATCACCAGCACCCGCTCCATGGCCCCGGCCCGCACAATCTGGGTGGCCAGGGCGAGCCCGTACACCCACCCTGCGCACCCGGAGTTGACGTCGAGCGCTCCGGCGTGGTCGGCCCCGATCTTCTCCTGGATCAGGGAGGCTGCCTGAGGGATGACGGTGTCGGGGCTGGTGGAGGCCAGCATCACCAGATCCACCTCCCCGGCCGACCGCCCGGCCGCCGCCAGTGCCCGCCGGGCCGCCACCGTCCCGAGGTCGGAGGCCTCAACGTGGCTGATGCGGCGCTCCTTGATGCCGGTCCGGGTGGTGATCCAATCGTCGGTGGTGTCGACGATGGTCTCCAGGTCGGCGTTGGTCAGCACGGCCGGGGGAACGCACTTCCCCCATCCCGTGATGGCGGCGTAGCGCACAGCTGGTCCCTCCTGAGGCCTGGGGAGCGTACCGGTCATACTACGGCTCGCTCAATCGCGATACGGCCTCTTCGATGTCGCCGAGCCCGCCGACCACCAGCGCCTCCCGCCGGGGGGCGCTGCGCCGAGCCATGCCGGCGGTGACGTCTCCCGGTCCCACATGGACGAATGCCTCCGCCCCGGCGGCCGCCATCCCCGTCAAGGTATCGGCGAAGCGGACCGGAGCCACCAGCTGCTCGGACAGGAGGGACTCCATCTCCTCGGAGACAACCGGGCGGGCGGCCACGTTCGACCACACCGGGAAGGCCGGGGCCTGGAAGGTGACGGCGGCCAGGGCCGCCCGAAGCCGCTCGGCGGCCGGGGCCATGTAGGGGGAGTGGAACGCCCCCGCCACCTTGAGCGGGACCGCCCGCCGCACCCTGAGGGCGGCGGCGTGATCGACTACCCAGGCCACGTCCAAGGCGCTTCCCGCCAAGACCACCTGGCCGGGGGCGTTGAGGTTGGCTACCCACAGACGTCCCCCTTCAGCCCTGCGGCGCTCGGCGATCGCCTGCGCCTCCTCCGCTTCCACCCCGAGGAGCGCCACCATCCCCGACGGATCCACCTGTCCGGCGGCAGCCATCGCCTCTCCACGGGCCGCCACCAGCCTCAGGCCGGTGAAGAAGTCGAACACCCCGGCGGCGGCGAGGGCGGTGTACTCGCCGAGGGAATGACCGGCCGCACCCGTCGGTGCCTCGGGCATGGCGGCGGCGAAGGCCTCCCAGAGCGTGTAGGACAGGGCGTAGAGGGCTGGTTGAGCCCGGTCGGTCCGGCTCAGCTCCTCCTCCGGGCCCTCCAGGCAGACCCCTCGCAGCGACCAGCCCAAGGCCTGGTCGGCCTGCTCCTCGAGCAGGTCGGGCCGGGCCCGAAAGAGCTCGGCGCCCATGCCCACGAACTGGCTTCCTTGGCCCGGGAACAGCACCGCGTAACGCACTGACGGGGAGGCTACCGGCGGGCATGGCCCCTAGGCTCGCGGCATGCTGGTTGAGTTCCCCCAGGTGATCGCCGCCCAGCAGGCCATAGCCGGTGCGGTCCACCGCACACCGATCTTCAGTGCCAGCCAGCTCGGGGAACCCCTCGGAGTGTCCCTCTGGCTGAAAGCGGAGCTCTTCCAGAAGACCGGCTCGTTCAAGCCTCGAGGCGCCCTCAACCGCCTCCGCAACACCCCGCGGGAAGACCTCGACCGCGGGCTGATCAGCGCCTCGGCCGGCAACCACGCTCAGGGCCTGGCCTGGGCGGCCCGGCAGGTGGGGGCGTCCTGCACCGTGGTGATGCCCGCAGACGCCAGCCCCGCTAAGGCGAAGGCCACCCGCGGCTACGGGGCCGAGGTGGTCCTCGAAGGCTCCATGGCCGAGGTGTTCGACACCATGCGGAGGATCCAGGAGGAGCGGGGCCACGTGTTCGTTCATCCTTTCGACGATCCGCTGGTCATCGCCGGCCAGGGGACGGTCGGCTTCGAGATCCTCGAGCAGGTCCCGGAGGTGGACGTGATCGTCTGCCCGCTCGGGGGAGGCGGCTTGATCTCCGGTATCGCCCTGGCCGCCAAGTCGGTTCGGCCGGAGCTACGCGTGTACGGGGTCGAGCCGAGGGGCGCGGCCGCCATGCGACGCTCCTGGGACGAAGGCCGGCCGGTGCGCCTGGATTCGCTGGACACCATCGCCGACGGGCTGGCCTCGCCGATGGCGGGCGAGCTGACCTACCCGATGACCCGCCGGTACGTCGACGACGTCATCGTCCTCTCCGACGAGGAGATCCTCGACGGGCTCACCGCCCTCCTCAACTACGCCAAGCTCTACGCGGAGCCGGCCGGGGCCGCCGCCACCGCCGCCCTGCTGGCCGGCAAGGTCCCTCTGAGACGTGGAGAGACGGTGGTATCGGTGGTCAGCGGAGGCAACTTCGACCTCGACAGGCTGGGCGGGGTTCTCAACTCCCTCGCCGGTTAGTGCCCCGTCTCGTGACGTTGCTGATGTTCAGGGCGAGTCAGGAGCGTCGTCGGCAAGGACGCAGACACCCCATGTTTCCAAATGTCAAATCAGGCCGCCTTGACGTTGGTGGTGAGAGGTTGGC
>JBOGFC010000088.1:0-2895 GCA_050742155.1 Acidimicrobiia bacterium | reverse complement strand
ACGTCGCACCGCCGAAGGCAAGACCAAACGAGAAATCATGCGATGCCTCAAACGCTACGTAGCCCGCGAAATCTACCGGCTCCTCCGAACCCCCGCCAGCATCACTACCCCCGCCCAAAACCCCGCTTGACATCTATAGGAGCATCGGTTCGTCCTGGGGGGCGGCGAGTCGCAATGACCGGAGTCGTGAAGAGCGCTGCCGATCCCTCAGCCAGGCGCTGAAGACGGACCGAGCCACTTTCCAGACCCATGCCGGATAGGCGGAGGGATCCCGGAGCCGAGGGAGGTTGGAGGCAATCCGCACGAGAGCCTCAGATCCGACTTTGACACCTCGGTGGCGAAGGCCCTGGTAGTGGGGCCGCGCCGGGGTGGTGTTTCCCCTACGCGTTCTCTTTGGGTGGTATCGGGTCAACCGAGGGTGGTCTTGTCCCAGGTCTTGGTGTTGACGCCGAAGGCAGCGAGGGCTTGGGTCTGGAGGGGGCTGCGGCGGGTGACGAGTCGTATCCGGGCTCCGGGGGTGTCGATGACAAGCCGGCGGATGCGGTTGAGTGCCCGCAGCGCCCGGCGGGGGCTGAGGGCTTGGTGGGCGAGGTCGGGGTCGGCGACTCCGGCCTTGCCGAGGTCGGCCTCCATGAGGGCTTCGATCACGGCGGCGTAGACGCAGACCCCGATGTGTCCCCGTACCCGCTGCTCGGTCCAGTGGTAGACGGGGCGCAACTCCAAGAAGTCTTTGAGGACCCGGAAGGTGGACTCGACTTCGAGGAGCCTCCGGTAGGACATGAGCACTTGGGGGGCGGTGGCCTGGGTGGGGGTGAGGGAGGTGTGGAGCACGTAGCGGCCGGCGAGGAGGTCTTGTTCGTAGGCCAGGGCTGCATCGTCGTAGTGGTAGAGGAAGTGACCTTCTCCCACCTCTGTCTCGAAGAGGCGGGCGACGCCCGAACGGGTCAAGACCCTTCCGGCGGCTTGGGCGATCTTGGTGGCGTCTTTCAGCCGTCCCGCTCGCACCCGATCCTCGAGGGCCAACAGTTGGGCCTCGGTGCGGGCGACGAGCTGGGTGGTGCGGGCCGTGTCGCGCCCCAGGCGTTGGGCGGAGAGGGCCACCACGTAGCGTTCCCCTTCCCAGGTGATGTCCGCCGCCGCCGAATCAGCCCCGGGGACCGGGTCCCAGCGGACCTCGGGCCGGGTGGCGGCTTCCAGCACGGCGGCCACGACTTTGGTGTTGTGGAGGCGGGTGGCCAGCACGTGGTCGAATCCGTGGGCGCTCACCTGGGACAGGTTCTCCTCCGAGATGAGGCCCCGGTCGGCCACCACGCAGATGCGTCCCACCCCGAACCGGTCGGCCAAGTCGTCCAACACCTGGGGCAGGGTGGTGACGTCGGCGGTCTCCCCCGAGAACACGTGGTGGGCGATAGGGATCCCGTCCCCGGTGACCAGCAGGCCGATCACCACCTGGGGACGGTCCCCCCGATGGTCCCGGGAGTAACCGAACGCCCGGGACTCGAACCGCTCCGAGGGCCCCCTCGACCCTTCGAAGTAGGTGGAGGTCAGGTCGTAGCAGACGAACCGCAGGTCCAGGTTGGTGAGATCGGTGAGCCGGGCATACAGGAACTGTTCGGTAGCCGCCTTGGAGGCGGCCACCACGTCCAGGGCCCGGTAGTAGTGGTGCAGCTCCGGATAGGTGAACCCCTCCCCGAACACCACATCTTCGGTCACCCACTCAGAAAGGCGCCGCTTCGACGAAGGAGCCAGCAGCCGGTTGGCCACCATTGCCAGCACCGCGTCCCCAAGCGACCACCCGAGGTGGCGGGCTCCGCCGAGGCCCGCGAAGTGGGCGTCGAGGCCCACCCGGCTCCAGTAGGCCTCCACCGCCGCCACACCCCCCACCGCCGGGGCGGCTGTCGCCCCCAGCTCCGAAGCCTGCAGCCACTCTCCCTCGGCGTGGGCCCGCAAGGCGGCGATGATCCGGTCCAACTGCCCAGAAGCGGCCAGCTGGCCCGCCTCCCCCAACCGCAGCAAGGTACGATGCTTGTTCTTGCCGTCCACGCGCACCGCTTCCACCAGCGACAAGTACCGGTACTCCTTGTCGCCCCGTCTCCGCACCGTGGTCTTCACGAACACACCAGAATGTTAGGTCATCGCCGCCCAACGTGAAAGCATTGTGTCGCCCCTATATTCCCACGCGGAAAACGCCCATCATGACCCAAACCGCCAGGTCAACGACTCGCGCCACGCCAAAGAACCCCGAAAGGTGTCAAAGTCAGGTCAGACGCGAGGTCTGCCGCCTCATCGGGGCTGCAGCCCATTCCAATGTAGAGCCGAGCGAGCTTGGGATGAGTCACGAGGAGCACGTGATGCCGAGCGCCCTGCTTTCCTTCCTGCGCGGCCCGGACCTCGGGCTCGGAAGGCGGCCAGAGCCGGCCTGCCCGCTCTGCTGTGCGTTCGGCCAAAGGGACGCTCACTTCTCGAACGGAACGTTGCTCCCGCTTCGGTCGAGCCGCTCGAGGATCTCCGGCAGCGTGTAGCCCTGCTCCAGCAGGTCGGGTATATCTTCGAGCAACCTGATCACCTCGGCCCGTTCCACTTTCGCCTCGTCGGGATACCGCGACGGTAGCGAGGCCAGTCGCCGACGCAGCTCATCCAGCGACTGCCCCTCCTTGAGCGTGGAGGCGAGCCACTCGCCCAGCCCCGGCCGCTCAGTCTCAAGGCCAGGGTCCGGCTCGACCGACCTCTCGAGGCGAACTTCGAGCTCGGCGATGAGCCATTCCAGGTTCTCTGCCGCCTCGGGCGCCTCTCTCTGCATCTCCAAGAGAGCATCCCGTATCGCCTCCAGGGCCCGATCCCCTCGCTCGGCCTGGAGAAGCGCCTCTACCTCCTGCAGGCGCTCCAGAACTATCG
>JBOGFC010000087.1:0-17361 GCA_050742155.1 Acidimicrobiia bacterium | reverse complement strand
GCAGGTCTTCGACCTGCCCCTTCTCGTTGGTTTCGGTGTGGGGGCCGCCCTAGGGACGCCCTCCCACGCCGGCAGGAGGTCCTGCATCTGCGGGTCGTCCTCCCCGCTCGCCCACGAAGCTCGGGGGACCGGCATCCTCGGCGCCGGCGGCCTCGGGGTCGTCCTCCCCCTTGTCCTGCAGCCAGCTCCACAGACCGGCCGGGCAGGGGCTGGCCACTGAACCGGAGTCCTCAGCTTGATCGCTGTCCTCGGGCAGGCCCGCTCCCGACTGCGCCACAGCGGCGATCAGGCAGCCGCGACCGGGGCCGTCCAGCTCGGAGTTCTCGGCGAAGAAGGAGACGTAGCTCCCGTGGTTCCACTCGCCTTCTTCGTTCGGCTCGATCGAGGAGGTCACACATCCCTCGCTGAGGCTCTCGCCATCCGTACAGTCCTCATCCGGATCGAAGGACCAGTTGAGGGTGGCGCCGTCGTCCTCGATGCTGTACGAGAGGTTGACGTCGACGTCGTCGGCCTGGAAGGGCGGTCCCTCCTGGGCGACGGCAAAGCCGGCCGCGCCCAACGTGGCGACCAGCGCCACCACCGCCAGCACCGGCACTCGCCTGATCATCTGCTTCACGCTCGCTCTCCTATCTCGCTCGGCCCTTGCCCGCCTCTTCGTGTGGGTTACCGACCGGGCGGCCGAAATGGTTACGGGTGGCGAGTAGGGCGCTCGCCCTATTCGCTCAGGCGGGGATCACCGCCCGCATCAGCTCGACGGGTGGGGCCCCACGGGAGAGGAGGGCGTCGTGGAAACCCTTCAGGGAGTAATCCGGCCCGGCCGCCTTGCGGTGGTCCTCCCGAAGCCGGAGGATCTGCAGCTTGCCGAGCGTGTACGAGAAGTAGCCGGGGTCGAAGGTCCCCCGCTCGGCCTCCTTGCGGGCCGGGGTCTCCTCGTAGTAGGCGTTCTCCATGAAGAACCGAGTGGCCTCGTCGACCGTCATCTCTCCGGTGTGCATGGCGATGGCGCACACGAAGCGGCAGTTGCGCACCAGGGCCTCGGTGAGCTGGGCGAGCCGGAAGCGCAGGTCTCCCTCCCGGTACCCCTCGTCCCACATCATCTGCTCGGCGTAGTGGGCCCACCCCTCGGTGAAGGCATAGGAGGCCAGACGCCGGGAGGTCTCGGTGGGCGCTTGCTGGACGTGCAGGAAGTGGACGTAGTGGCCGGGATAGGCCTCGTGGATGGAGATGTCCTCGAGGGCGAAGGTGTTGAGGGCCCGCAGCCACTCTTCCGCCTGGCGCTCGTCCCAGGCAGGGTCGACCGGAGTGATGTAGTAGAAGGCCTGGGTGGCCACCTTCTCGTAGGGGCCCGGGGTGCTCATCATGGCGAAGACCCATCGCAGGTGCCGGGGGGTGTGGTCCACCAGTGCCCGCACCTCGCTGGGGACGGTGATGATGTCCCGCTCGATGAGAAAGCTGCGGATCGACTCCAGCATCTCCTCGGTGGCCGGGATGAGCCGGTCGGCGGTGGGGTGCACGGCCGCCACGTGCCTCTCGTAGACCTCCCTCGGCCCGGCCGAGGGATCGAGGACGGCGGCCGCCTCCCGGAAAGCGGCCAGGTTCTCGGCCAGGTTGGCCTCGCCCAGCGCCGCCAGCTCGGCCAGGCTCATCTCCACCAGCTCGGCCTCCCGCAGCCTCTTCTCCATGCTCTCCCCCCCGATCGGGAAGGAGTCGTCGGCTCTGGGCAGCAACTCTTCTTCGATCCAGCGGGCATAGCCGCGGTAGGCCGCCTCCGCCTCTTCCCCTGCGTCCCGCAGGCGTGCGGCCAGGCCGGGCTCCTCCAGCTCGCCCACCGCCCCCATGAGATCCTGGGCCAGGAAGTCGGCGGCCCCCTCGGCGATGCGCACCCCCCACTCGCAGTAGGTGCGGGGCACTACCGGGTCGAGGTTCGACCTGGCCAGGCCGAGGAAGCCGGGAGCCTGCTCGAGCACCTCGGCGACCCGGGCCACCCGCGCGGCCTTGGGGGCATACTCCCGCTTCAGGTAGAGATCGACCCCGAGCTCCTCCACGTACGACATCGGGTTGCGCCGCCAGTGCCGCATCGTCTCCCAGTCGAAGAGCGCCTCGTCGAGGCCGGCCACGAGCTGCCGGCGATCGAGCTCCTGGCCGGCGTCGAGGTCGTCCAGGGTGGCCAGCTCGGCCCGCCCCCGGCTTAGAGTGGCCAGGGTGGCCTCCACCGCGCCGGGCGACCAATCCGGCACTCGCCCGTCGTACTCGTGCAAGCCGAGGTAGACGGGCCCGCGGGGGTTGAGCTCCCACATCGTCTCGAAGACGTCGTCGACCAGCCGGTCGAAGGGACTGGCTCCCCCTCCCTCTGGGAGGGGGTTGGGGGGAGGGCTATCCAAGGCTGTGCTCCCACACGTCCACCAGCCGAGCGTAGCGGCCGCCCGCCCCGGCCAGCTCGTCGTGGCTTCCGCTCTCCACGATGCGCCCACCATGCACCACCACCACCCGGTCGGCCCGGCGGGCGGTCTGCAGGCGGTGAGCGATCACCACGGCGGTGCGGCCGGACAGCAGCACCGCCAGGGCGGCCTCCACCTTGGCCTCGGTCTCGGGATCGAGGTTGGAGGTGGCCTCGTCCAGCACGATCAGGGCGGGGTCGGCCAGAAGGGCCCGGGCCAGGGCGACCAGCTGCCGCTCCCCCGAGGAGAGCCGGCCCCCCCGCTCCCGCACCTCGGTGTCGAGGCGCTCTGGCAGGCTCCACACCCACTCGGCGATCCCCACCGCCCGGCACACCTCCCAGATCTCCTCGTCGGGGACCTCGGGGCGCCCGTAGCGGAGGTTGTCCCGCAGGGAGCCGGAGAAGAGATAGCCCTCCTGGGGAACCAGCGCCGCGTGGCGGCGCAGCGAGTCGAAGCTGAGGTCCCGCAGGTCGTGTCCGTCCAGGGTGACCCGACCGGAGAGGGGGTCATAGAAGCGGACGGCCAGCTTGGCGAGGGTGCTCTTGCCGGCCCCGGTCTCGCCGACCACCGCCAGCCTCTCCCCGGGCTCGATCGCCAAGGAGACCTCTCGCAGAACCGGAGCCTTGGAGTCGTAGCCGAAGGTGACGCTCTCGAAGGTCAGCGCTCCCCGGGCCGGCCCGGTCGGCCGGGCAGCCCCGGGGCGCTCGGCCACTCTCGGCTCGGTGTCCAGCACGCCGAAGAGCTTCTCGAGGGCGGCCAGGGCCGCCTGCAAGAGGTTGTAGACATTGGAGAGGTGGACGATCGGCTCGAAGAACCAGTCCAGGTAGAGGAGGAAGGCCACCAGCGACCCGAAGGTCATCTGGCCGTCGAGCACCCGGGCGCCGCCCACCACCAGCACCACGGCGATCCCGGCGGTGCGCAGGAAGTCCACCGACGGGAAGTACCAGGCGATGGCCCTGGCGGCCGAGAGGTTGGCCCGGTAATAGCCCTCGTTGACCCGGCCGAAGGTGTGCGCCTGTTCCCGCTCCCTGGTGTAGGCCTGCACCACCCTCAATCCCGAGAGCCCCTCCTGCAGCGCGCCCAGCACTCGCCCGATCTGCTCCCGCACCGCCTGGTAGGCCTGGTCGGCGTAGCGGCGGAACACCAGCGAGGCCCCGATCAGGATCGGCAGGAGGGCCAGGACCGCCAGGGCCAGCACCGGGTCCACAGCCAGCATGAGCGCCACCACGCCGGCGGCGGTGAGCAGGTTGGTGACCACCGTCACCGCCCCTTCGTCCACGAACTGGGTGATCGCCTCGATGTCGGAGGTCATCCGGGAGACCAGCACCCCGGTCTTGGAGCGGACGAAGAAGCCGATGTCGAGGTCCATCAGGCGCCGGAAGACCCGCACCCTCAGGTCGAGCAGGTACCGCTCCCCCACCTCTGCCACCGCGTAGGTGGAGACCCGCTGGGCCACGTACTGGACCACCAGGATGGCCAGCAGGGCCGCGGCTGCGGCCACGATCAGGCTCCGGTCCCCGGCCAGGATCCCATCGTCCACCCCGCTTCTGACCAGGAGCGGGCCCACCAGCCGGGCCGCGGTGGCCAGCACGGTGGCGGCCAGGGCCCCGAGGGCGGGCCACAGGAGGGGCCGGCCGTAGCGAGCCGCCCGCCGCAAGAGCCTGCCCGGCTGGGAGACTCGGTAGTCCTCTCCCGCCCAGCGGCCATAGCGGGGCACTAGACGAGCTCCTCTTGGGCCAGCACCTCTGCGTAGCGGGGCACCGAGGCCAGCAACTCGTCGTGGGTACCCACCGCCGCCACCCGTCCCTCGTCCATGAGCACCACCCGATCGGCCAGCGAGAGGGTCGAGGTGCGATGAGCGATGATGATGGTGGTCCGCCCGGCCATCACCTTCTCCAGGGCGGACCGGATCTCCTGCTCGACCAGGGCGTCCACCGAGGAGATCGGATCGTCGAGGATGAGCACGCGGGGGTCCCGGACCACCGCTCGGGCCAGGGCGATCCGCTGGCGCTGGCCTCCCGAGAGGCTGTACCCTCGCTCCCCCACCACTGTGTCGTACCCGTCGGGCAGGTCGGCGATGAACTCATGTGCCTGGGCCAGCCGGGCCGCCAGTCGAACCTGCTCCTCGGTGGCGTCGGGGTTGCCGAAGGCGATGTTGTCGTGGATGGTGGCCGAGAAGAGGAAGGTCTCCTCGAAGACGACCGCCACCTCCCGGCGAAGGTCCTCCAGGAGCACCGAGCGGACGTCGACCCCGTCGACCAGCACGGTGCCATCGTCCACGTCGTAGAAGCGTGGCACCAAGTAGGCCAGGGTGCTCTTGCCGGAGCCGGGCGGCCCCACCACGGCCACCGAGGTCCCTCCGGGGATGAGCAGCTCGACGCGGCGGAGCACCGGGGGCCCGCCCGGATAGGCGAAGCTCACCCCGGCGAAGCGCACCTCTCCCGGTCCGGGGGGAAGCGACACGGCCTCGGGCGCATCGTGGATGTCGGGAGCGGTGCTGAGGAGCCGGTCGACCCGGGAGGCGGCCGCTGCCGCCCGGGGCAACTCTGCGAAGAACCAACCGGTCAGCCGGAGCGGGAACACCACCACACCGAGGTATTGGGTGAAAGCCACGAAGTCCCCGAGGCTCATGGCCCCCTCCACCACCCGTAGGCCCCCCAGGCCGAGCACCGCCACGATGGCCACCGAGGGCAGCAGCTCGAAGAGGGGCAGATAGGCGGAGCGGAGTCTCAGCATCTCCATCGTGCGGGTGTAGATCCCCTCGGCGGTGCTTCCCAGCCGGGCCACCTCCTGCTCCTCCTGGCCATACGCCTTGACCACCCGGATGCCGGCCACCGCCTCCTCCACCACCTGGCTGAGGTCGGCCAGCCTCTGTTGCACGTCCCAAGAGACCCGCAGCACCCGGCCGGCATAGCGATTGGCGGTCCAGAGCAGGACGGGGAGCATCACCGACACCACCGCCCCCAGCACCGGGTCGAGCAGGACCAAGGCGAATACCACCAGGAGCAGCATGGCCATGTTGGCCACCGTGACCGGGAGCATGGCGAAGATCAGCCTCACCTGGGACAGGTCGCTGGAGCCCCGTGCCATGAGCTGACCGGTGGGTACCTGGTCGTGGAAGCTGAAGGCCAGCCGCTGGAGGTGCTCGAAGAGCCGGTTGCGAAGGTCGGTCTCCGCCCGATAGGAGAGGGCGAAGGCGAAGAATCGCCGCCCGCCGATCCCGACCGCCTTCAGCAGCCCTGCCACCAGGATGATCCCCACCAAGGGGCCCAGCAGGGCGCGTCGCTCACCCTCGATGGCCCGGTCCACCGCCAGCTTGACCAAGTAGGGCATGATCACCACGAGGGACATCCAGAGCAGGGCGCTGGCCGTGCTGTAGAACGAGGCGCGCCGGTAGCGCCCCAGGGTGCCGCGCAGCAGCCCCAGCCCGGCCCGGATCTCGGGGTCGATCGTCCTCATGGCCAGGGGAACCTTAGGTTTGGGCGTACCGTTTCGGTACAGCCAAGCCTTAGGTTCGCCCGGTGGTCACCCCAGCGTCCAGGTCGATCACCAGGAACCCTCCCAGCAGGATCACGTAGGCCCCCAGGTACAGCCACGCCAGCGAGACCGCCACCGCCGCCAGCGACCCGAACCCCGCCCCGAAGGCGGTCACGTAGCGGAGGAAGGCCTGGAAGCCCAGGCTGACGAGAACCAGGCCCATTCCGGCCACCAGGGCCGCCAACCAGGGCCTGGGGAGGGGGCGGGGCGGACCGAACTGGTAGAGCGCCAACAGGAAGAGGAACATGCCTACCGACGCGATGGGCACCAGGACGGCCAGCCAGAGCTCCTCCACGAAGGCCAGCGACGGGACCAGGTAGATGGACAACAGCTCGGCGAGAGCCCGCCCGGCCACCAGGATGAGCGAAGAGAGGAGGAAGGCGCCTCCGGCCGCCAGCGTGAGCGCCACTCCGACCAGGCGGGCCCGCCACCAGGGCCTCCGCTCCTCCCGGTGCTGGAGTCGGCTCAGGGCCAGCTGGATGCTCAGCACGCCGCGGGCCCCCGAGTAGAGCGACACCAGCGACAGCCCGAGGATGAGCCACAGACCTCCGTCGGCGATGCGCCGGGCGGCGCTGTCGAGCAAGTTGGTCACCAGCTCGACCACCTCCCCCGGAGCGAAGAGCCCGAGTGTGCGCAGGGTTCGTTGTCGCACCACGGCGTCCTGGCCGATGATGGCCGCCCCGGTCAACAGCACGGCCACCAGCGGCACCAGCGCGAAGAAGGCGTTGAAGGCCACCGCCGCCGCGTCCACGCCGGGCAAGGTGGCGCTGAACCTCCGCCACAACCCGAGCACGGGATGCTCGGCAAGACGCTCGACACGGTGCCGGATGGTTCGCACGGCCCCGCAGGTTATGTCCCCAGAATGATCTGGGGTGGCTCTTTACACTGCCCTCCCATGCGTGCGGCCTCTCTGCCGATCGTCCTGCTGGCCGCCTGGGCGTGCGTCCCGGCTCCGACTGCGGCGGAGCCCACCACCATCGCGCCGACCCTGCCGACCACGCTCACCACCCCCGTTACCACCACGGAGCCTCCACCGCCCACCACCACTACCACCACCGCACCCCTGGCTCGCTTCGTCGACCGCCGCACGGTCGGCCAACCCTGGGGGAGCGTGGAGGGGCTGCTGCAGTTCCGGGGAAATCCCTCCCGCACCTGGTATGGGCGCGGGCCGGTGCCACGCTCCCCGAAGGTGCTCTGGCGCTTTCCGGACCGGCCCATGTGCGGCCCGTCCACGGTGGGGGGTGAGACCACCCAGTGGTGCGGGACCGGCTGGACCGGCCAGCCGGCCGTGTGGGAACGGCCCGACGGCGTCACCGAGGTGATCTTCGGAGCCTACGACCACGCCGTCCACTTCGTCGATGCCTCCACCGGCTCCCGCACCCGGCCCGACTTCCAGACCGGGGATCTCATCAAGGGATCGGTGACGCTCGACCCCGATGGCTACCCCCTCGTCTATGTCGGCTCCCGTGACAACAAGCTGCGGGTGCTGGCCCTCGACCGGCCTCAACCCACCGAGCTCTGGTCCCTCGACAGCAGCGACTATCCCGGGATCTGGAACAACGACTGGGACGGCAACCCCTCGGTGGTGGACGACCTCCTCTTCGAGGGGGGCGAGAACGGCCTGCTCTTCGCCGCCCGCCTCAACCGGGCCTACGACGAGCAGGGCCTGGCCCAGGTGGCGCCGGAGATCTTGGCCGCCATCCCCTCCTGGGACGACGGGCTGCTGCAGGCGGTGGGCGACCGAAACGCCAGCATCGAAAGCTCGGTGGCGATCGTGGAGGGCAAGCTCTACCTCACCAACTCGGCCGGGCGGGTGCTGGGCCTCGATATCGCCGACGTCGAGGCCGGCCGGGCGCCGGCGGTCTTCGACTACTGGATGGGCGACGATGTCGACGCCAGCCCGGTGGTGGACGCGGAAGGGTTCGTGTACGTGGCGGCCGAGCTGGAGCGGTTCCTGCCTCGCGCCGAGGAGGTCGGTCAGCTCGTGAAGCTGGACCCTTCCCGCCCCGAGGACCCCAAGGTGTGGGGTCTGCCGGTGCCCCCGGCCGGCCCGGGAGAGCCGGGCGGGCTGTGGGCCACCCCGGCGCTCGGCACGGGCGTGCTCTACGCCGCCACTCATCCGGGCGACCTGCTGGCCGTCGACACCGACACCGGCGAGGTCCTCTGGAGCGACGCGCTGGGCTGGCACGCCTGGTCCTCGCCGGTGCTGGTCGACGAGACCCTGATCGTCGCCACCTGCTCCGGCGAGGTGCGGGCCTACTCGGTGGCCTCCCCCCGCCGGCCGGTCCCCTCGTGGTCGGTGCAGCTCGAGTCGGGGACCTGCATCGAGAGCACCCCGGCGGTCTGGAAGGGTCGCATCTTCGTGGGCGCCCGGGACGGGTTCTTCTACGCCTTCGGCGACTGACGCTATCAGCCATCAAGCGCAGGCCCTTGGGAGCCGATCATCGTCCTATGCAGGCGCAGCAGCCCAACACGCTCGGGCCCGGACGGATCTGGCGGACCTCCGCCGTCCTCATCGTCTTGCTCTCGCTGGGGATCTCGGCGTGGCTCTTCGACCAGCAGCGGCGCGTGGAGGAGCTCATCTTCGATGCGCAGGCCGACGCCCTCTCCGAAGGCATCCGGGACGGCTACCTGCGCGTCCTCTCTGTGGCCGGTGCCGCCCGCGGCCTCGACGCCGCCTCCGAGGAGGTCACCGCCCACGAGTTCATCACCTTCTTTCGCAGCCTGGACGACGCCACCCTGGGCGTAACGGCCGGGCTCGGTTATCACCTGCCGGGATCGGAGCCCGTCACCGTCCGGCGCGGTGAGTACATGCGCCGGCCTCCACCGATCGTCGATCCCGAGGCCCAACGAGCCGCCTCCACCTCCGGCCTCACCCACACGGGCGGGCCCAGCTTCCTCGAGCACGGCTGGCGGGGGAGGGCGGCCGCCTACTCCCTTCACGTCCCCCTGCTCGGGAGCTCCCAGGGCGAGGAGCGAGGCGTGGTGAGCGCCCTGTTCTTCGCCCAGGACCTGCTCGAGGAGGCCATGGCGGAGACCTTTTACTCCGGACTGCTGTCCGCCTCCCTGCGCGACGTCACCGGCGACCCGCCCCAGGCGGTGGCTCGGGTGGGCGAACCCACCGGCCGCCTGCTGCGGGTGATCCCGCTCAAGCTGGGAGACCACACCTGGGAGTTGGCCGTCGGCCCGGGTCCGGCCTTCCCCTCGAGCCACCTGTGGCCCTCCCTGCTGGTCATCCTGGCCGGGACGGCCATCGGCGCGGTGCTGGTGGGGGCCGGCACCCTGCACCGTTCCCGGAGCAGCCTGCGCCTGGCCGAGGAGCGCCTCACCCTGGCCGAGGAGCTCAACCGAGCCAAGGACGACTTCCTGGCCGCGGTCAGCCACGAGCTCCGTACTCCGCTCGCTTCCATCCAAGGCTTCGCCGCCCTTCTCAACGAAGGACAGATGCCCCCGGAGGAGGAGCGCGAAGCGCTCGGTATCGTCCTCGACCAGGCCCAAGAGCTGGCCAACCTGGTAGAGGACCTGTTGGTCGATGCCCGGGCCTCGGCCGGCCTCCTGACGGTCAGCCCGGAAGTGTGCTCCCTGCATGGCGAGGTGGAGGCGGTGCTTCGCTCTCTGCCGCTCCGGGTGATGATCGAAGTAGACGAACGCCTCGAGGTGATGGCCGATCCGGTGCGGCTGCGGCAAATCCTTCGCAACCTGCTCCGCAATGCCTCCCTCTACGGTGGATCTCGGACCACGGTACGGACGGCGGTGGAGGGCTCGCTCGTCGAGATCCGGGTGGAAGACAACGGCGGCGGTGTGCCCGAAGGGGAGGCGGCCCGGCTCTTCTCCCGCTATACACGGGGGAGCAACGCCTCACGGTCGGGGGCTGGGCTGGGGATCGGCCTGCACCTCAGCCACAACCTGGCCGGGCTGATGGGAGGCGACTTGCGCTACGAGCGCCGTAACGGGTGGACGAGCTTCGTCGTCTCGCTTCCGCTGGCCGAACGCCACGCCCCGGCGCCGGTCTCGGCCTAGGGGCGGCCCGATCACCATTCCTCGGGCGGCTTGCGGAGCCGCTTGACCCGGCTGCGCTGCCGCTTCTCCTCCAGTCGCCTGGCTCGGGCCGTCGCCGAGGGTCGGGTCGGCCTCCGAACCACCGGCCGCCGGAGGGCCTCTCGCAGCAGCTCCTGAAGCCGGCGTCGGGCGAGCTGGCGGTTCTGCCACTGCGAGCGGGTCTCGTCCACGATGATGGCCACCACGCCCCCGGCCGCTCGCCTGCCCAGCCGCTCCAGCATCCGGCGCCGCAGCTCTTCGGGCACCGCCGGGCTGATCCCCAGGTCGAAGCGCAGCTCGGCCCGGGTAGCCGACCGGTTGGCGTGCTGGCCCCCCGGTCCCCCGGACGTGGAGAAGGTCCAGTGAAGCTCACCGGCCGGAATGATCAGGTCGGGGGTGACCTGCAGGTCGTCACTCACCGGAAGTAATGGAGCGCGCCGCCGTCCACCTGAGAGACGCGCCCGGGATGTAGGAGGCGGCTCCATCTTCCCTCCTCTGTAGGACTCATCCTCTCTCCTCTGGGGGAGGGGAAGCGCGCTCCCGAAGCCTGGCCCGGTCGAGCTTACCGAGAGGGGTGCGGGGCAGCTCCTCCAGGAACCTCCACCGCCGGGGTACTTGCGCGGGAGCCAGCCGGGCGCGGGCGAAGGTGGAGAGCAGCTCGGCATCGGCCTCGCCGGCCGGCACCACCGCCGCCGCCACCACCTGGCCCCACCGGGCATCGTCCTCCCCGTAGACGGCCACCTCGGTCACCATCGGGTGGGCGCCCAGCACCGCCTCCACCTCGGCCGGCCGCACCTTCTCTCCCCCGGTGATCACCAGGTCGTCGGCCCTACCCTCGACCGTCAGGTATCCCTTCTCGTCGAGCGTCCCGAGGTCCGCCGTGGAGAGCCACGCTCCTTCCGGCCGGGGGATCCCTCCCAGGTAGCCGGGCGATACCATCGGGCCCCGTACCTCGATCCGCCCTTCCCCCACCACGCGTAGCTCCGCCCCGGGAAGCGCCCTTCCCGACGAGCGAGGGCGGCGCCCGACCTCCTCGGGACGAAGGGCGGCCACCTGGGAGGCCGTCTCGGTCATCCCATAGGTGGGGGCGACCGGCAGCCCGGCTTCGGCCGCCCTCTCCAGGAGGTCCTCGCTCACCGGGCCCCCGCCCACGAGGACCGCTCGCAGGCCGGGGAAGGGCCCGGCGCCCATCTCCAGCAGCCGGTACAGCATGATGGGCACCAGCGAGGCGAAAGTGGCTGCTCCGGAGGCCAGGTGCTCGGCGACGCGGGCGGCCTGGAAGCCGGGCTCGAGGATCACCGCTCCCCCCTCCCGGGCCGAGCGCCACAGCACCGAGAGCCCCCCTATGTGAAAAAGGGGCAGGACGGCCAGCCACCGGTCGCCGGGTCCGTTGCCCCAGAAGGCGGCCGAGGAGGCGGCCGAGGCCTCCAGGTTCCCCCAGGTGAGGAGTACCCCCTTCCGCCGCCCGCTGCTACCCGAAGTGAAGACGATCGAATGAAGCTGGTCGGGGCGGCTCTCGACCCCGGGTTCCGGCTTCCCCCTGGGGAGCGAGTGAAGGAGAAGCGCCTCCACCCCGAGGGGGGGAGCATCGGTGAAGACCAGCGCCCGCCTCACCCCCGCCTCGGAGACCTGCCCGGCCGCCTGGGCCTCGGTCAGGCCGGTGTGGAGCGGCACCAGCACCGCCCCGGCCCGGGGGACGGCCCACAGCGCCACCACCGTCTCGGGCGCAGACGGCCCCCACACCGCCACCCTGTCTCCCGTCTCCACTCCCGCCGCCCGCAGCGCCCCCACTCCCGCCGCCACCGCCTCGTCCAGCTCGGCATAGGTGAGGGACCCCTCCGGAGTGAGGAGCGCCGGCCGTTCCGGGCTCATCGCTGCCTGTCGGCCCAACCAGTCCACGGCCTCGCTCCTCGGGGGGCCAACTACAGTACCTGCGGTCTCCTGCCCGCCATCTTCGGAGCATCCATGATCATCGCGTGGGAGCCGGCCGGCCGTTACGAGGACATCCTCTACGAGACCGCCGAGGGCATCGCCAAGATCACCATCAACCGTCCCGAGCTTCACAACGCCTTTCGGCCAACCACCCTCTTCGAGCTCTCCGACGCCTTCACCCAGGCCCACGAGGACC
The DNA here is from genome assembly GCA_050742155.1 of Acidimicrobiia bacterium. Lineage (GTDB taxonomy): Bacteria > Actinomycetota > Acidimicrobiia > Spongiisociales > JALYHC01 > JBOGFC01. The sequence goes on along the minus strand of JBOGFC010000087.1, from coordinate 5,220 downwards.
CGGCCATCGGCGTGATCATCCTCACCGGGGCCGGCACGGAGGCGTTCTGCTCGGGCGGCGACCAGGGCGTGCGAGGCCACGCCGGCTACCTCGACGACCAGGGGGTGCCCCGCCTCAACGTGCTGGAGCTGCAACGGCAGATCCGCTTCCTCCCCAAGCCGGTGATCGCCATGGTGGCCGGCTACGCCATCGGCGGCGGCCACGTCCTGCACGTAGTGTGCGATCTCACCATCGCCGCCGACAACGCCGTCTTCGGCCAGACCGGGCCCAAGGTGGGCTCGTTCGACGGAGGCTACGGCTCCACCCTCCTGGCCCGCATCGTCGGGCACAAGAAGGCGCGGGAGATCTGGTATCTCTGCCGCCAGTACTCCGCCCAGGAGGCGCTGGAGATGGGGCTGGTCAACACCGTGGTGCCCCTGGAGCGGCTCGAGGAGGAGACGGTGGCCTGGGCGAGGGAGATCCTCGACAAGTCGCCCACCGCCATCCGGATGCTGAAGCGGGCCTTTGTGGCCGACACCGACGGGTTGGCCGGCCAGCAGGCCCTGGCCGGGGACGCCACGCTCCTCTTCTACATGAGCGAGGAGGCCAAAGAAGGCCGGGACGCCTTCCTGGAGAAGCGCAAGCCCGACTTCGGCAAGTTCCCGCGCCTCCCGTGAGCCCGGACGACCCCCCTTCGCTTTTGGCGCGCAAAGATCACGCTATAGCGTGAAGTTTGCGCGCCAGAACGGTGCCGGCGCCTGGCTGGTAGCTGCCCGCCCCCACACGCTGTGGGCGGCGGTGGGGCCGGTGGTGGTGGGGGCGGGGCTGGCCGTGGGGGACCGGGCACTCCGCTGGGATGCCTTCGGGGCGGCCCTGCTGGGTGCGGTGGCGATCCAGGTGGGAGCGAACTTCGCCAACGACGCCTCCGACGCCCGGCGGGGCGCCGACGCCCCGGGCCGCCTCGGCCCACCCCGGGCGGTGGCCGCCGGGTTGCTCTCCGAGCGGGCCGTGTGGGTCGGGACGTGGATGGTCTTCGGCCTGGCCGCCCTGGCCGGCCTCTACCTGACGGCCCTGGCCGGGCCGGTGGTGCTGGTGATCGGGCTGGCCTCCATCGCCGCCGCCCTCGGATACACGGGCGGCCGCCGCCCCTACGGCTACCGGGGCCTGGGGGAAGCGGCGGTGTTCGTCTTCTTCGGTCCGGTGGCCACGGTGATGAGCCGCTACGTGCACGACCGGACCGCCCCTCTCGATGCCTGGCTGCTGGCGGTCCCGGTGGGCCTCCTGGTCACGGCCATCCTGGTGGCCAACAACATCCGGGATATCGAGACCGACGCGGCGGTCGGCAAGCGCACCCTGGCGGTTCGCCTCGGCCGGCCGCGCACAGCAGCGCTCTACCGCGTCCTGGTCTGGGGAGCCTGGGCGGCCATCGGCCTGTTCTCGGTGATTGGATGGACCCCCCCTTGGACCGCTCTCGCCCTCCTGGCCGCCCCTCTCGCCGTTCCGCTCGTCCGAGCCATTGGGCGGGAGGTGAGCGGGCCGGAAATGATCAGGGTCTTGCAGCGCACCGCCCGGCTGCACGCCCTCGTATCGGCCCTGTTGGGGGTGGGAGCCGCCCTCGGCCGGTAGGCTTCGTCCCGCATGGAGCGGACCAACCGCACCTACGCCCTGATCGTCCCTTTCGTCGAGGCCCTGGCCGGCCTCGGCCTCCGGCACGTCTCCATCACCCCCGGCTCGAGGAACACCCCGCTCTCGCTGGCCTTCGCCGCCCACCCCGGGATCGAGGACTGGTCCCACCACGACGAGCGCTCCTCGGCCTTCTTCGCCCTGGGGATCGCCAAGGCGACCGGGACACCGGCGGCGGCGGTGTGTACTTCGGGCACGGCCGCCGCCGGGTTTCTCCCCGCCGCCATCGAAGCACGCCATGCCCGGGTACCGCTCCTCCTCCTCACTGCCGACCGGCCCCCGGAGCTGCGCGACGTGGGGGCGCCCCAGGCCATCGACCAGATCGAGCTGTACGGGAAGGCCGTCAAGTGGGCTCATGAGGTGGCCACCCCCGAGGCCACCCCTGAGCTGCTCCGCTACATGGTGGCCCTGGCGGGGCGGGCCTGGGCGGGCGCCCTCGACACCCCGGCGGGCCCGGTTCACCTCAACTTCCCGTTTCGTGATCCGCTGGTCCCGGAGGTCGAGGAGCTCCCCGAGCTCCCCAGGCCGCCCCGGCCTCGCTACGTGCCCGGTCGGCTCCAACCGGAGGAGAGACAGCTCGCCGAGGTGGGTGGGATGCTGGAGGGGCGGCCGGCCCTGCTGGTGTGCGGCCCGGTCGAAGATCCTCAGTTCCCGGTGGCGGCAGCCTCGCTGGCCGGGGCGGGGGGCTTCCCGACCCTGGCCGACCCGCTCTCCGGGCTGAGGGCAGGCGGCCACGACCTCTCGCTGGTCCTGGCCCACGGGGATCCGCTGGCCCGGGCCGGGCTGCTGGAACGGCATCCCCCCGAGCTGGTGGTGCGCTTCGGTGCGCCCCCCACCTCGAAGGCGGTCAACCAGTGGCTGGCCGCCCACCCGGAGATCCCTCAGCTGGTGGTGGACCCAGCCGGATGGCGCGATCCGGGGGCCACCGCCCAGCTCATGCTGCGTTCCGATCCCACCCCCGCCGCCCAGGGCCTCGCCAAGGCGATCTCCAACACCGCCCCGAGGGAGTGGACATCGGCCTGGGAGGAGGCCGACCGGGTGGCGGGCGGGGCCTTGCGAGAAGCGGTGGAGAGGGCCGGCTTTCCCTCCGAGCCGGGGGTGGTGGCCGCTCTGGCCGTGGCGCTCCCCGCCGGCGCCAAGCTCTGCGTGGCCTCCTCCATGCCGATCCGCGACGTGGACGCCTTCTTCCCGACCGTCCCCCGTCCGCTCCGGTTCCTGGCCAACCGGGGGGCCAATGGCATCGACGGTTTCGTCTCCACCGGGCTCGGGGTGGCTGTGTCCGACCCGGCCCCCACCTACCTGTTGGCCGGCGACCTCTCCCTTCTCCACGACCTCACCGCCCTGGGGGTGGCCGGGCGCCATCAGGTCCCGGTCACCATCCTGGTGATCAACAACGACGGGGGAGGCGTGTTCAACTTCCTCCCCCAGGCCGGTTTCCCGGACTACTTCGAGCGCCACTTCGGCACCCCGCACGGCCTGGGTTTCGCCCGGGCGGCCGACCTGTTCGGGATCGACTATCTGCTCACCGACGACGCCGGAGTGCTGCGGGAGGCCCTGGCCGAGCTGCCCAACAGGCCCCGGCTCATCGAGGTGCGCACCGACCGGCAGGAGAACGTGGAGGTCCATCGGGCGGCGTGGGCGGCAGTGGAGAGAGCGCTCTCCGCTACGTGGCCGCCAGCAGGTCGAGGAGGGGCCGGAGCTTGAGGCGGGTCTCGGCCAGCTCCGCCTCCGGGTCCGAACCCGACACGATGCCCGCCCCGGCGTAGAGGCGGGACTCGGCCCTCCGGAGCAAGGCGCAGCGGAGGGCTACCACCGCCTGGCCGTTGCCGTCGGCATCCATGCTCCCCAACCCCCCCGAGTACCAGCCTCGATCGAGGCCCTCCACCTTCTCGATGAAGGCCAGGGACTCGTCCCGCGGCGTACCTCCCACCGCCGGGGTGGGATGGAGGTCCCCGACCAGCCGCAACAGCGAGCGGGGGGCCGCCAGGCGTCCGGAAACCTCCGACGACAGGTGCTGGACGTTGGCCATCTTCCGCACCACCGGCTGCGGCGACACCCGGAGCTCCTCGACGAAGGGCCGCAAGCGGGCGGCCACGTCCTCCACCACCAGCGCGTGCTCGAGGCGATCCTTGCCGCTTCCCAGCAGGCCCGCCCCCAGGCGGGCGTCCTCCTCCTCGCCCTCGCCCCGCGGGGCCGACCCGGCCAGTGGGTGGGAGCGGACCTCCAGCCCCCGGCGGGCCGCCAGCAGCTCCGGGCTGGCCCCGATGAAGGTGGAGGCTCCTTCCTGCCAGCCAAAGGCGTAGCAGCCCGGATGGGCGTCTCGAAGCCGGGCGACCAGGTCGAAGGCGGCCGGAGGACGCGGTGAGCCGACCACCACCGAACGAGCCAGCACCACCTTGCGGAGGGAACCGCTCTCCACGGCCGCCACTGCCTCGTCCACCTTCTCCAGCCAGGCATCGATCGGCGGCCGGGCCTCCAGGCGGAGGTTGGCCGCCGCGGGCCGTTGTGGAGGGGGAACCTGTTGGAGGCGCCCCACCACTTCGAGCACCTGGCCGGCCGGGCGGCCCGGCGGCACTGCCACCAGCAGCCGGGCTCCCGCCTCGTCTCGAACCAGGGTGACCGAGGGCACCAAGGCGGTGGCAGACGGGAACCCGTCCCACTCGGCCGTCCGTGGCCCGTCGGCGGAGAAGGACGAGCCGAACAGGACCGGCAGCCGGTCGGATCCTCGAGAGAGTGCCTCCACCTGGTCGGCCAGGTGCTCGAAGCGAGCCGGCCCGCTGGTCTGATAGCGCCAGGCGGCCCCCAGGCCGCCCAGCTCCTCTCCTCCCGGGAGACCGAAGTAGGCGCAGGTGGCGAAGAGGGCCGCCCCGCTCCGCACCAGCTCGAGCGGATCGCCCTCCACCGGCACGGAGGCGACCCGGAGCCCTCCCCCTTCCAGCTGGGCGGAGAGAGCCTCGAGAGCGGTTCCCGGGAAGAGGTCCGTGTTCATCCTCCGTTCTGGCGCGCAAGAATCACGCTATAGCGTGAAGTTTGCGCGCCAAAACGCCGGAGGTCATGTGCCCCAGCTTCCCACCGGAACGGTCACGTCCTCTTCACCGAGATCGCCACCCGCCTGGATGGACTGCCGCTGGCCATCGAGCTAGCCGCCGCCAAGGTGAAGCTCTTCTCACCGGTTGCGCTTTTGGGCCGGCTCGAGCATCGATGGGCTGGCTGAGGAGCAATGGACGCAAGCGGTCTCGCTGAGCGGCGCTACCAGCGCATTGGAAGAGTCGATCGCTGGAAGCGTGCCCAGGGTCCTCTTGATGCTCGGCAGCAACCCGCTGGAGGAGGCCCGCGCCAACCTGAACGAGGAGGCCTTCGCCGCCGCCTATCAGGCAGGACGTGCGATGAGACACCCTTTGTCAACCTTCCGCTCAGGCGGCTCTCCCCAGGCGGGACGCCATCCAGCAGTGGGCTTTCTGCTCCCTGCGGGAATCCGGTTGGGCCCGGGAGTTCTACGACGCCCAGCGGGCTTCGGGGAAGCACCACCACGCCGCCCTCAGAGCGCTGGGGAACCGC
>JBOGFC010000086.1:0-1520 GCA_050742155.1 Acidimicrobiia bacterium | reverse complement strand
AGAGCCGCCAGCCCAGCTCGGTGTCTTCCCCTCCCCAGCGCCGGAACTCCTCCTCGAAGCCCCCCACCTCCCAGAGGCGGTCCCGGCGCAGCGAGAAGTTGGAGGAGACCAGGGAGCGGAAGGCTTCGTCGCCCCGGCGCAGGCGGGTGGTGCGCCGGTAGAGGACCTTGCGCATGTCGGGGGGGACCAACTCCTCGGCCGGCAGGTCCGCCCTGCCGAAGGCCCGGGAGTGGAGGTCGACCGACCCCTCGGCCAACCCTTTGGGGTCGAGTCCACCTGTGTCCAGGTCGTGCCGGGAGCCGACCACTACCAGGTTGTCGGCTCGCTGGTGCCACTCCAGGTGGCGGGTCACCAGCTCGGGATCGGGGAGGCAGTCGGCGTCGATGAACACCAGCACGTCGGCCTGGGTGCTGCGGGCTCCCAGATTGCGGGCCTGGCCGGCCCCGTAGCCCTGGTGCTCCCGACGGACCACCTGGAGGGAAAGGCGGCCCCGGAAGGGCTCCACGGCGGCCGCCACGTCCTCCTGGGAACCGTCGTCGGCCACCACCACCGAGAGCAGGTCCCGGGGGTAGCTCTGGGCGACCAGCCCGGCCACCGTCCGGGCCAGCAGCTCCACCCGGTTGTAGACCGGTATCACTACGCAGGCGGTCAGTGACGGGTCGGCCGGGGGTCGATCGATGAGCTGGCGGTAGTCGTTGTCGGGGGCCAGGAGCCGGGTCACGGGGTCAGTTTGCCAGGCCGGAGTGGAGACGGTCTCAGGAGGGCCGGCGGACCTGTACAACGGGCGGGACCGTCGACGACCAGGCTTAGCGGCCGAACCGAGCAGCACGCACGGCCCCAACCACGTTGGGCATGCGGTGGCGGTGGTCTGCCAGGCCGCCGGCAGGTCGGGAGGGAGGTCGACGGGCAAGTCGGCTTGTTCGACCACGAACCGGAGTCCCACCTTGCGGGCAGGCAGCTTCCCGGCCCTGATCCATCGCCGGATCGTCTCCGGGTGGCGGCCGGTCATCTCCGCGGCCTCCTGGACGGTCAGCATCGCTGCAGGATGGTACGACATGGGGCCGGTACCTGGGCGGAGATGGTCAGACGCAGCCGATAGCTGAGCGTCCTTGCGTCGATGTGCTCCGTGACCGCAAATGCTTGATCCCTTCTGCTCTGGCGGCTACAAAGGCCGAGTTATCGGAGTAGTGGGGCACCGAACATGTTCGGGAAGACACACTGTCTTCCCTCGGCTACGCCGCTCGCAGCATGCCGCTTTCCAGCAGATATACCCGACCAGCTGGAGCAGGGCTACACGCTGCCGGAGATCCTCCAGGGGCTCGACCGGAGCGGGAGCAACATTCCCCTCGAGAAGTGAGCGTCGCTTTGTGGCAACACACAGCGGAGGGCGGAAGCCGGCTCTGGCCGCCTTCCGAGCCCGAGGTCCTAGCCGCGCAGGAAGGAAAGCAGGGAGCTCTCCATGACCTGCTTCTCATAACTCATCCCAAGCTCGCTCGGCTCTACCTGGGGATGGGCTGTAC
>JBOGFC010000085.1:0-9596 GCA_050742155.1 Acidimicrobiia bacterium | reverse complement strand
GCCGCCCGGTAGGCGGCCGCCCCCCCTTCCGGCCCCGGCCGAGCCTTGGCATCCCCGACGCCGAGGTCGAAGATGACCGCCGCCGGCACGATCGGCACCACGCCCATGGGCGTCGGGTGCCCCCGTCCGTCCGACTCCAGCTCGCGGACCACCCCGTCGGCGGCCGCCAGCCCGAAAGCGCTTCCGCCCGACAGGACGATCGCCTGGACGGTCTCCACCCGCATCCCCGGCTCCAGGAGCGCGGTCTCCCGGCTGCCCGGGGCGGCTCCCCGCACCTCCACCGCCGCCACGTTGGGCTCCGGGAACACCACCACCGTCACCCCGGTCAGGCCGACCGGGTCGGTCCAGTGGCCCACGCGCACCCCGGGGACGGCGGTGATGGTCATCTGCGGTAGCGCCGGGGCAGGCGGGGCCCGATCTGGCAGACCACCTCGTAGTTGAGGGTGCCCAGGAGCTCGGCCCACTCGTCGGCGGTCACCTCCTGGTCGCCCTGCCGCCCGAGGAGCACGACCTCGTCCCCCACCGCCACCTCTACGCCGTCGGCGTCGACCAGGATGTGGTCCATGGTGACCGTCCCGGCGAAGGGGAGCCGGCGGCCGCCGATCAGCACCTCGGCACCTCGCTCGCCGAGCAGGCGGGGAAGCCCGTCGGCATAACCGAGGGGGACGGTGACCACGGTGCCCTCGGCCGGCATGGGCCGCCGCCGCCCGTAGGACGGCCGGGCACCCGCGGGGAGACGTCGCATCATCGAGACCTGAGAGACCACCCGCAGGGCGGGGTGGAGCTCGAGCCCCGCCCCCACGTGCGGGGCGGGGCGCAGGCCGTACACTCCCAGGCCCACCCGGACCAGGTCGTAGCGCGCCTCGGGGTATTGGAGGGCGCCGGCGGTGTTGGCGGCATGCACCATGCGCGGCTCGATGCCCTCGGACCGGAGCGCCACCAGGAACTCCTCAAAGACTTCCAACTGCCGCTTGGTGAAGTCGGGGTCGGACTCCGCCACGGCCAGGTGGGTCCACACCCCCTCCAGGTCGAGGCGATCGGAGGTCGCCACCCGTCGGGCCAGCTCCAGCGCCTCCTCGGGGTCGGCCCCCACCCGGTGCATGCCGGTGTCCACCTTGACGTGGACCGGCAGGATGTCCTCGGTCACCCGGTCCAGCGCCGCCAGAAACTCCCGCCGGTAGATGGTGGGCGTCAATCCCCGGGCCACTGTCTGCTCGGCCGCCTCGGATGGGGGCTCCGAGAGGAGCAGGATGGGAGCGTCGATGCCCGCCTCTCGCAGGCGAATCCCCTCTTCCACCAGCGCCACCGCCAGCCACTCCGCTCCCGCCTCGAGGGCCGCCTCGGCTACCGGGACGTCTCCGTGACCGTAGGCGTCCGCCTTCACCACCGCGCAGACGGCCGCCGGCGCCACAGCCCCGGCGATCTCCCGCAGGTTGTGGGCCACCGCCGCCAGGTCCACCTCCACCCAGGACGGCCTCACAACCCCCACACCCAGCCCCCGATCTCGGCGGCCAGCGCCTCGGCCGTGACCGTGCCACGGGCGGCCAGGGCGGCTCCGGCCCGTCCGTGCCAGTAGGCGGCCGAGCGAGCCGCCGTCTCGGCCTCCAGCCCCCGGGCCCACATCGCCGCCAGCAGGCCGGTCAGCACGTCCCCGGTGCCGATGGAGGCCAGCTCCGGACCTCCGCTGGTCACCACCCAGCGCTCTCTTCCCATCACGAAGGTGGGGTTGCCCTTGAGCAGGACCACCGTCCCGGTGGCCGAAGCGAACTCGCTCGCGGCCCGAAAGCCGGCCTCCTTCCCGGTCAGGCGCCGGAACTCGCCGGGATGCGGGGTCAGCACCGTCGGCCGGTCCCGGCGCCCCAGCAGGTCTCGGTCCTCCACCGCGTTGAGCCCGTCGGCGTCCAGCACCACCGGGCCCTCCCACGACTCGAGAACGCTCGCCACCAACGCCCGCTGGCCCGATCCGAGTCCCGGGCCCACCGCCAGCACGTCGTAGCGATGGGCGCCTTCCAGCAGGGCGGCCGCATCGTCCGGGGCGAAGCGTTCCCCCTTGCCGATCCCGACCTTGAGGATTCCCGGCGCCATCGTCTCGTAGACCGGCTGCAGGCCCCCGGGACAGGCCAGGGCCACCGACCCCGCCCCGCCCTCCAAGGCGGAGCGAGCCGCCAGCAGGGCCGCCCCGCTGATCCCCGGTGAGCCCCCCACCACCATCACCGCCCCGGCCGACCACTTGTGGGCGGTGCGGGTACGCCCCGGCCGGGGAGCGTCCTCTTCCTCGCATAGCCAGAACTCGGGGTCTCCCCCCGACAGACCGATGTCGGCCACCTCCATCCGGCCGCAGCGCTCCGGGCCCTCCCCGATCAGGTGGCCGACCTTGAGGGCGTGGAAGGTGACTGTGCGGGCGGCCCTGAAGCCGCCGTCCTGGACCTGGCCGGTGGCGGCATCGAGGCCGCTGGGGACGTCCACCGCCAGCACCGGAGTGTCCACCCCAGTCCACGGCAGCACCTCGTCCGGGAGCGACCCGTGGAACCCGGACCCGAAGAGGGCGTCGATGACCAGGTCGGCCGGTTGCGGGGGACCCCACTCCCCCACCCGAACACCGGCGCGCTCCGCGCGGCGCCTGGCCCACTGTGCACCGGCCGACTTGGGCGGGTCGAGGGCTCGCACCTCGACGGCCACTCCCCGCTCCGCCAAGAAGCGGGCCGCCACGTAACCATCCCCACCGTTGTTACCCGGCCCGGCCAGCACGATCACCCGCCACCCGTAGCGGGCCCCCATCCGTGCAGCCGCCAGCGCCACCGCCAGACCGGCCCGTTCCATCAGCGTCTCGACGGGCTCTTTGGCGGCCGCATCGAGAGCGGCCGCCGCTTCAGGGCTGAGGACCAGCTTCAACGCCCCGCATCGTACCGACCCATTCTTGTGACGGTTGCCCACCACAGGGGTGGATAAGCGTCACAAGAACGTCCGGTCAGGGGTGAGGCGCCAGGGCGATGGCCACCACCATGGCCTGATGGTCGGTGTGGGTGATGGTGACCAGCACCTCCGCCACGCCCAGCGACTCGGCCCGGGCGGCGGCCGTGCCGGAGAGCCGAACCTCCGGTCGGCCACCCCCGGTGATCTCGATGTCCCGCCACCGGACGTCGCGCCAGCCCACCCCCAGGCTCTTCATCACCGCCTCCTTGGCGGCGAAGCGAGCCGCATAGCGTCGGGCCGGGTTGGCGAAGCGAGCCGCATAGCCACGCTCGTGCTCGGTGAAGACCCGCTCGGGGAACCCCGGATACTGCTCCAGCAGGCGGCGGACCCGTTCCACCTCCGCCAAGTCCATTCCCAACCCGACGATGTTCATCCGAGATCGAAGCGGTAGACGTTGGTATCTCTCCTCTGAAAGCCGATGCTCTGGTAGAGGGCGTTGGCCGCCCGGCGAGAAGGCCGCGAGGTCAGATCGACCGTCTTGGCCCCGAGCTCTCGGGCCCGTTCCAGGGCCGCCAGGCTGAGGGCCCGGCCGATGCCCCGCCCCCTCGACCCTTGGTCCACAACCACGTCCTCGATCCAGGCCCGCACCCCGGTGGGCAGGGGGAAGACGGCCAGGGTCAGGCTCCCGACGATATCGACCCCCCGGCGGGCCACCAAGAGAGTGGTGGCCGGCGAGCCGACGATCGCCTCCAGCTCCGCCCGGCCCGGAGCCGTCGCCGACCCGGAGAGTTGTGAGACCAGCCGGCCCAGAGCCTCCACCAGCCGGTCGGTTACCTCGTCGACCTCCTCGATGGTGACGCTCACCTACTCCACCGTCACGCTCTTGGCCAGGTTACGGGGCTGATCGATGTCGTTGCCGCGCCCCCGGGCCACGTGGTAGGCCAGGAGCTGCAGCGGGATGGTGGCCAGCACCGGGCTGAGCACGTCGTCGGTCCTGGGGATCGCCAGGACGTCGTCGGCATAGCGGTGGATCTCGGCATCATCGTCGTAGGCGACGGCGATCACCCGGGCACCGCGTGCCTTGACCTCCTGGAGCCCCGACACCGTCTTGTCATAGATGTGCTGCTGGGTGAGCACCACCGCCACGGGGGTGCCCTCGGTCACCAGGGCAAGCGTCCCGTGCTTGAGCTCGCCGGCCGGCATGGCCTCTGAGTGCACATAGGAGATCTCCTTCAGCTTGAGGGAGCCCTCCATGGCCACCGCGTAGTCGAGGCCACGCCCGATGAAGTACATGTGCTCTGCCTCCACCAGGTCCCCGGCCAGCTTGGCCACCCGGTCGTCCCGGTCGAGGACCTCCTGCGCCTTGGCGGGAAGTAGCTTGATCTCCCGGAGCAGGTGCTCGGCGAACTCCTCCTCCACGTCGCCTCGCCGTCGCCCGAGGGCCAGCGCCAGCAGGTACTGGGCGACCAGCATGGTGAGGTAGGCCTTGGTGGAGGCCACCGCCATCTCCGGCCCGGCCCGCGTATAGAGGATGTCGTCCGCCTCGCGGGCCAGCGTGCTCCCCACCACGTTGGTGATGGCCAGCAAGCGAGACCCCCTCGAGACTGCCAGGCGGGCGGCCGCCAGGGTGTCGGCGGTCTCCCCCGACTGGCTGATGGCCACCGTCAGCGTCCCCGGCTGGACCAGCGGGTCCCGATAGCGGAGCTCGTGGGCATAATCAACCTCGGTCGGGATGCGGAGCAGCCGCTCGAACAGCTCCCGTCCCACCAGGCCGGCGTGGAAGGCGGTCCCGCAGGCGGTGATCCAGATCTTGCCCAGGTTGCGGGCGAAGTCCTCCCCGAAGCGAACGTCCTCGAGCGCTGGAGTCCCGTCAGCTACCCGGCCCATCAAGGTCTCCTGGAGAGCCCGGGGTTGCTCGAAGATCTCCTTGAGCATGAAGTGCTCGAATCCCCCCCGCTCGGCCTGCTCGGCGTTCCAGGTGACCTGCATGGGCGGGCGGTCGACCGCCGACCCGTCCAGCTTCTCGACGGTCACCCCTTCCTCGGAGAGCACGGCCAGCTCGCCGTCCTCCACCACCAGCACCGTGCGGGTGTGCGGCAGGATGGCCGGGATGTCCGAGGCCAGCATCATCTCTCCTTCTCCGAAGCCCACCACCAGCGGGCTGATCATCCGCACCGCCACGATCCGTCCCGGCTCTTGGGCGCAGAGCACCACCAAGGCGTAGGCTCCCCGTGCCCGCTGCACCGCCTGGCGGGTGGCCTGGGCGATGTCCCCCTGGTACTCCTCCTCGATCAGGTGGGCCAGCACCTCGGTGTCCGTCTCCGAGGAGAACTGGTGCCCTCCTGCTACCAGCTCCTCCCGGAGGGGGAGGAAGTTCTCGATGATCCCGTTGTGGATCACCACGAACCGGCCGGATTCGTCGGTGTGCGGATGGGCGTTCTGATCGGTGGGCTGGCCGTGGGTGGCCCAGCGGGTGTGACCGATCCCCACCGTCCCCGACGGAGGACGCGCGGCTACCTGCTCGGCGAGGCGGGCCAGCTTGCCGGAGCTCTTCAGCACCTCGATGCGGCCGTCGGCGGCAACCGCGATCCCGGCCGAGTCGTAGCCGCGGTACTCGAGCCTTCGCAGGCCGTCTAACAAGATAGGCGCCGCCTGGCGCGGACCGACATAGCCCATGATTCCGCACATGGATGGTCTCCCTTCGTCGGAGACCGGGGCACGCCGGACTATCCGGCCCCACGTCGGAGCGGGCTCTCTCCCCGGAGTCACCTCCGGGCTTTCCCCGTCCGTCACGACCGTGGGTGGCCGAGAGGGCATCCGCCGACTGCTCGATCACCCTCTTCCTCGTCACCTCGCTTCAGGCGAGGGCAGGCGCTTCGCTTCAAACCTAATGCTCTAGCCGACCGCCACGGTCCAGCCAAGCATTAGGTTTGCGGTTCCCGGTCTCGTTTCTCTCCTCTAGGTCGGAGCCGATGCCTCCTCTCCGAGCTCCCGTCTGGCAATGCTAACCAATTCGTCGGCGATGGAGGTCGCATCGGGAGCGGTGGGTGCCTCCACCATGATCCTCACCACCGGCTCGGTCCCCGAGGCCCGCACCAGAACCCGCCCCTCGTCCCCGAGCCGTTCCTCCACCTCGCGCACCGCCTCCCAGAGCACCATCGCCCCGGGGAGGGCCTCTTTGCCCGGGACCCGAAGGTTGCGAAGCACTTGGGGGTACTCGGTGATCACCTTGCGCAGCTCGGTCAGGGGTTGGCCGGTGGCGGCCACCACCTCGAGGAGCCGCACGGCGGTCAACAGCCCGTCGCCGGTGGTGGCGCGGTCCATGAGGATGATGTGCCCGGACTGCTCGCCGCCCATCACCGCCCGGTGCTCCCGCATGGCGTCCAGCACGTAGCGATCCCCGACCTGGGTCTCCACCACCTGGATGTCGAGATCCTCCATCGCCCGGCGGAAGCCCAGGTTGGCCATGACGGTGCTGACCACCGTATTGCGCCTCAGCCAGCCTTGTTGCTTCCAGTAAGAGGCGAGGATGGTCATCACCACGTCTCCCGAGGCCGGCAGTCCCTCCTCGTCGACACAGATGAGGCGGTCGGCGTCGCCGTCGAAGGCCAGCCCCAGCAGCCCTTCGGCTCGGCGGGCCAGATACTCGGGGTGGGTGGAGCCGCACTCCTGGTTGATGTTGGTGCCATCCGGCTCGATCCCGAAGTAGGTCACCTCGGCCTTGAGCCGCTCGAAGAGAGGCGGAGCCACCCGGACCGCCGCTCCGTTGGCGCAATCCACCGCCAGCCGAATGCCTCGCATGGTGTAGGGCATGGGCTCGGCGAGGAAGTCGAGGTAACGGGGAAGGGCGTCGGACATCGCCAGCCGCATCCCCACCAGGTCACCGACCGCCTGCTTCCATGGTGGCCCTTGGCCCAGGCGCTGCTCGATGCGCGCCTCCTCGGCGTCGGCCAGCTTGGCCCCGGTGCGGCTCAAGAACTTGACACCGTTGTCCGGGGCCGGGTTATGGGAGGCGCTGACGACTGCTCCCATCCGGGCGCCGCTGTCGCGAGTCAGAAAGGAGATGCCCCCCACTGGCATCACCTCCACGTCCACGGTATCCACCCCCACCGAGTGAAAGCCGGCCTGGAGGGCAGCTGAAAGCATGTCTCCCGACCGCCGGGTGTCCCTCCCCACCAGCACCGGCCCCTCGAGCCCATGGCCGGCCGCCCGAGCCAGGTCCATCACCAGCTCCGGGGTCAGGTCGACGTTGGCTTGGCCTCGTACCCCGTCGGTTCCGAAGAGGCGGCGCGTCTCGCTCGACGACAAGGCTACCGCTTGGTGTACTGGGTGGCGCGCCGGGCCTTGCGCAAGCCGTACTTCTTGCGTTCCACCACCCGGGCATCCCGAGTGAGGAACCCGCCCCGCTTGAGGGCCGGCCGCAGCTCTGGATCGACCTCTACCAGCGCCCGGGCGATCCCCAACCGCAGAGCGTCGGCCTGGCCGGTGGACCCGCCCCCCTCCAGTCGGGCGTGCACGTCGTAACGACCGTCCATCTGCACATGGCGGAGCGGCTCGAGCACCCGCAACCGGCCGGCCATGGTGGGGAAGTAATCGTCCAGCGCGCGACCGTTGAGGACGAAGGCCCCCGCCCCGTCGTAGAGACGGACGCGCGCCACCGACGCCTTGCGCCGTCCGGTGGCCTGCACCAGCGGCTTGGCCATTATGCCTCCACCTTGCGAATGTCGAGCTCCAGCACCTCGGGCTGCTGGGAGCCGTGCGGATGATCGGGGCCGGGATAGACCTTGAGCTTGCGGAAGAGGGCCCGTCCCAGGCGGTTCTTGGGAAGCATTCCCCGCACCGCCCGCTCGATGACGGCCTCGGGGCGACGCTCCCGCAGCTCATTGAAGGTCTGCGCCCGGATCCCCCCCGGATAGCCGGAGTGCCGGTAGTAGACCTTGGAAGCTCCCTTCTCGCCGGTGAGCTCGACCCGGGCGGCGTTGACCACCACCACGTAGTCGCCGCTGTCCAGGTGCGCAGCGAAAGTGGGCTTGTGCTTGCCGCGCAGCAAGCCGGCCACCTCGGAAGCCAGCCGCCCCAGCGGGAGGCCGGCCGCGTCGACCAGCCACCAGCGCCGTTCGATGTCGCCGGGACGAGGCGAATAGGTCTTGTGCTGCTTCATGGTGGAACCTCACGGGAAGAGGCGCCCCCCGAGAAGGGGGCCGCCCGACATGGTATCCCAGGCCACGGATTGAGGCAATCGCCGGTAGGCTCTGGCCACCGTGACCGAGTCCCTCATCGAGCTGGAGGAGGTCGAGGCGGCCCGGAAGCGGGCCGAGGACCTCGTCCTGGTCACGCCGCTCCTTCCCTCCCAGTCCTTCTCACGGATGTCCGGGGCCGAGGTCTGGCTGAAGGCCGAGAACCTCCAACGGACGGGGTCCTTCAAGGTGCGGGGGGCCATGAACTCCCTTTCCCAGCTCTCCGACGAGGAGCAGCGGGTGGGGGTGGTGGCCGCTTCAGCCGGCAACCACGCCCAGGGGGTCGCCCTGGCCGCCCGGACCCTCGGCATCCCGGTCACCGTCTTCATGCCGGTCACCGCCCCGATCCCCAAGGTGGACGCCACCCGCGGCTACGGGGCGACCGTGGAGCTGGCCGGCGAGCACGTCGGGGAGGCGGTCCTTCATGCCCTCGCCTTCGCCGAGAAGACGGGCGCCCGCTTCGTCCATCCCTACGACGACCGGGACATCGTCGCCGGCCAGGGAACCCTGGGCCTGGAGGTGATCGAGCAGCTGCCCTCCCTGGGAACGGTGATGGTCCCGGTCGGGGGGGGAGGCCTCATCTCGGGGGTGGCGGCGGCCCTCAAGGCCCTCCGCCCCGCAGCCAAGGTGGTCGGGGTGGAGGCCCAAGCCATGGCCCCCTACATCGCCAGCCGCCGCGCCGGTGAGCTCGTGGCGGTCGAGCCCCGTCCCACGGTGGCCGACGGCATCGCCGTGGCCGAGCCCTGCGCTCTCTGCTTCGCCCACATCGAGGCCTTCGTAGACGATCTGGTGACGGTGCGGGACGGGGAAGCCACCCATGCCGTGGCGCTGTTGCTGGAGCGGGCCAAGTTCCTGGTGGAGGCCTCGGGGGCGGTGGGGTTGGCGGCCATCCTGCGGGGCTCCTTCGCCGATTACCCCCAGCCGGTAGTGGTCGTCCTCTCCGGCGGCAACATCGACCTGCTCCTCCTGGACCGGGTGGTGCGGCACGGACTCGAGGCGGTGGGCCGCTTCGCCGCCTTCCGGGTGCGAGTACCGGACGTGCCCGGGCAGCTGGCCCGGGTGCTCAATACCATCGCCGGCCACGAGGGCAACGTCCTCTCCGTCGAGCATCACCGGGAAGGGGTGGGCCTGCCCTTCGGCATGGTGGAGGTGTGGATCTCGATGGAGACCCGCGGTGAGGAGAACACCGCCGCCATCCTGGAAGCCCTGGCCCCCTACGAGGTGGTCAAGTCCAGCAATCCGGGGGGTTGGGGGGGTCAGGGCGGCCCGTAGGCTTTCGGGCCGCGGTCATCCTGAAGATGCCGCTGGACCCCCCAAGATGAGCCGGGGGGTTGGGGGGGTCAGGGCGGCCCGTCGGCTTTCGGGCCGCGGTCATCCTGAAGATGCCGGACCCCCCAAGATGAGCCGGGGGGTTTGGGGGGTCAGGGCGGCCCATCGGCTTTCGGG
>JBOGFC010000084.1:0-19036 GCA_050742155.1 Acidimicrobiia bacterium | reverse complement strand
GAGCCCTCGGGGTCGACACCCGACCCTGGCAACGCGCCCACCTCCAGTAACCCCACCAGCGCTCACAGTGACCGATGTAGGGGAAACACCCTCAGGCGCGCTCCCTCCCACCAGGGGTTACGCCAAGGGGCCGCCAAAGTCGAGTCTGACGCTGGTGCCCGGGCAGCTCGATATCCGGGGGCTCGTCCTGAGCGGGGTGGTCCTCGGTGCCCTGGGGGCGATCGACGACGTGACGGTCACCCAGGCATCGGCCGTGTGGGAGCTGCGGGCGGCGGCTCCGACGATGCAGCATGGCCAGCTGTTCCGGGCCGGGCTGCGGATCGGACGGGACCATGTGGCGTCGACGGTCAATACGCTGGCGCTGGCGTATGCCGGAGCGTCGATGCCCCTCCTGGTGCTCTTCGTGCTCACCGAGCAACCGCTCGGGATCGTTGCCAACAGTGAAGCCGTGAGCACCGAGATCCTGCGCACACTGGTAGGAAGCATCGGGTTGGTGGCGTGCGTGCCCATCACCACCTGGCCGGCGGTGCGCCTCGCTCCCTCTCCCGAGCCGACACGCTCAGGCTGAAATCACTGGTCCGGGTCGGACTGCACCGTCCCGGTGGTGCGGGCCCCGGGCCGCCGTCCCAACAGGATCTGGTCGAGGGTGGAGGAGAGCAGCTCCTCGGTGGTGGGACCGGTCACCTTGGCGACGATGACACCCTCACGGTCGATGAAGAAGGTCTCTGGAACCCCGAACACCCCGAACTCGATGGCCGCCTTGGAACCGGGATCGGTGACGTAGGCGTAGCCGCGGCCCAGCTCGTCGAGCATGGCCGATGCCTGGTCGGGGGGGTCGTTGAAGACCACCCCGACCATCCGCACCCCGGATTCCTCGTAGCGGTCGGCGACCGCGACCAGGGCAGGGTGCTCCAGCCGGCACTCCAGGCACCAGGAAGCCCAGAAGTTGACCACGACCTCGCCGCGGAGCTCGGCCAAGTCGAGGGAGCCAGGCTGCTCCAGGTAAGGAAGGGTGAGGTTGGGAGCCTCCTGCCCGATGAGGGGCGAGGCGACCAGGCTGGGGTCGGTGCCGAAGCGAGCGGAGAAGGCGAAGGCCAGCAGGACAGCCACCAGGACCACGGCGAAGGCCGCCCAGCGGACGCCGTTCATCCCCCCGCCGTCCGGGCCTCGATGAGGCGGGCCTCGACCTCCCTGCGCACGTCTGCAGGCAGGTCGGGCAGGGCGGCCAGCTCCTCGAGGAGCGGAACGGCCCCCGCCGGGTCGTCCAGGCCATAGAGGCGGATGTTGGCCAGGAACCAGGTGGCTTCGGGGTATCCGGGCGCGAACTCCAGGGCCCGTTCCTCGTACCCGGCGGCGGTCTCCGCCTCCCCGGCGAGGTAGGCCATCCAGCCGAGCCGGGCCAGAGCCTCGGGATTTCCGGGTTGGAGGTCCAGCACCTCCAGATAGTGGCCAACGGCGGCGGAGAACTCTCCCGCCTCGAAGTAGCGGTTGGCGAGAGCCAGACGCATGCCCACCACGTCGGGATTGGCCGCCAGCACCTCCTCCATCTCCTGGTTGGTGACCGTGGAGAGGTCTCGGGCCGCGTTGCCGGTGACGAAGCCCCCCTCGGGTCGAGAGGTCAGCGAGCGGGCGGCGAAGACAGCCACCCCCCCGAAGGCGACCAGCAGGGCCAGGGTCCCGGCCGTCGCCCGCCGGCGGGGATCGACCCACTGCCGGAGGGGGAGGGAGGCCTGCCGGCTCACCACGAGCGCTCCACCGACCAGGAGGGCCAGGCCCGGTAACACCCAGAGAAGCAGGGTGCGGCCCCGGGGCGGGGTATCCAACAGCACCCACTGCCCGTACTTGGCTGCGAAGAAGTCGAGGATCTCTTGGTCGCTTCTCCCCTGGGCGACCTGCTCGGCAATGATCGCTCGCATGGCCACGGCGATCTCGGAGGGCGAGTCGGCCACCGACTCGCCCTGGCAGACCGGACAACGGATCCGGGTAGCCAGAGACTCGGCCCGGTCGGGTGCTGGGAGTGGAGCGGTGACGAGGCCGACCATCACCACCGTGGCCAGCAACCCGGTCAGTCCCCAGACCAGCCAGCGGCGGAGGCCCTTAGACACGTTCGAGCTCGAGGACCGGCGCCCTTTCTCGCCGGCCGCCCAGCCATCCCCAGGCCCCGCCGGCGGCGGCGATCAGCCCTCCTGTCCACAGCAGGTACATCAGGGGAAAGGCTTGCAGGCTGAAGGTCACCTGCTCCGAGGAGAAGGAGCGCAGGCTCAGGTAGACGTCCCCCCGCCAGCCGGTATGGACCGCCGGAGTGGAGACCGGCTGCACCTGGGAGGGGTACTCGTTGAAGCGAGGCTCCAGCACGGCCACCACGCGATCGCCCCGTTGCAGCTCCACTCGGGCGCCGGTCACTACCCGGTTGGGCTCCTGGCGGAAGAAGGGCGCCTGGTAGGTCAACCGGTACCCGGCGAAGGAGGTGGACTGACCGGGCGCCAGCGTGACGGTCTCCCGGCCCGCCAGGTTGCCCGACAGGGCGATGGCCACCGCCACCAGCACCACCCCGACATGGGAGATCTGTCCCCCCCAGTAGCCGGGATCGGAGCGGAGCACCCGGAGGACCGGGGACTTGGCCGAGGCCACCCAGAGAGCCCGCCCGATGGTGGCCACCACGAAGGCGGCCAGCATCACCGTCAGCACCAGGTAGGGAACTCGCACCCCGATCAGCACCAGTGCCGCCCCAGCCCCGAGGGCGATTCGCAGCGGGGTGCGGACCCGCTCCCAGACCACCTCCGGCCGGGCCCTCCCGTAGGGAGTGACCGGCCCCACCCCCATCGCCAGCAGCAAGGCGAACGAGAGCGGCACGGCCGTCCGGTCGAAGAAGGGGCGGCCCACCGAGAGCTGTGCCCCGCTCCAGGCCTCCACCAGGATCGGGTAGATGGTCCCGGTCAGCACGGTGAAGGCGAACACCGCCAGCAACAGGTTGTTGAAGAGGAACACGCCTTCCCGCCCGGCCAGGGACTCGAGGCGCGG
Organism: Acidimicrobiia bacterium; assembly: GCA_050742155.1. Classification (GTDB taxonomy): domain Bacteria; phylum Actinomycetota; class Acidimicrobiia; order Spongiisociales; family JALYHC01; genus JBOGFC01. The sequence goes on along the minus strand of JBOGFC010000084.1, from coordinate 16,015 downwards.
AGAGGAGGCCACCAGGTGGGCCCGCAGGGCGAAGAGGCCGAAGGAGCCGACCACCACCAGCAGCAGGAACGCCAGGAAGAGCGGGCCGATCAGCGATTGGGTGAAGCTGTGCACCGAGGCCACCACCCCCGAGCGGGTGAGGAAGGTGCCCAGGATGGTGAGGGCGAAGGTGGAGATGACCAACGCCACGTTCCAGGCCTGGAGCATCCCCCGGCGGGCCTGGACCACCGAGGAGTGGATGAAGGCGGTTCCTACCAGCCAGGGAATGAAGGAGGCATTCTCGACCGGATCCCAGGCCCAGAACCCGCCCCAACCCAAGACCTCATAGGACCACCAGGCGCCCAGGGCGATCCCGGCGGTGAGGAAGGTCCAGGCCACCAGGGCGGCCCGGCGGGTGCGGCGCAGCCAGCGCCCCCGGTCGTCGCCCATCAAGAGGGCGGAGATGGCGAAGGCGAAGGGGACCGTGAAGCCCACGAAGCCCAGGTAGAGCAGGGGCGGGTGGATGGCCATGAGGATGTGGTTCTGCAAGAGGGGGTTGGGACCGGGGCCGTCCGGCGGTGCCACCTCCAGCAACCGGAACGGGTTGGCCACGGTGGCCATCAAGGCGAAGAAGAACACCGCCACCATCGCCATCACCGCCAGCGCCCCCGTACCGAGGCGGTCGCCGTCCTCCACCCGGCGGTAGACCGCGTAGGTGTAGCCGGCCAGCACCAGCCCCCACAGCACGATGCTGCCCTCCAGGGCCGCCCAGCCGGTGGCGATCGTATAGAGGAGAGGGGTCGCCCGTGCGTGATGGCGAGCCACGTACTCGATCGAGAAGTCATCGGCCAGGAGGCCCAGCTCCAGGGCGCCCATGGCGACCGCCGCCCCGCCCAGCAGGCCCAGCACCGGGCCGGAGAGCTGCAGCCTTTCCACCCGCTGGGCATCACGTTGCGCCCGCAGGCCCTGGACCACCAGCCAGCCCGCCGAGCCCAGCGCCACCAGGATGCCTCCATAGCCCAGGAAGGCGATCACGGGGACCGGTCGGGCGGGCGGTAAGGGCCCTCGCCTTGCGGGGCCCGGTATTCCTCGTCGTGGCGGACCATCATGTTGGTGGAGACGAAGCGCCCTCCCTGCCAGGATCCCTCCACCACCACCCCGATCCCTTCCCGAAAGAGCTGCTGAGGCACCTGAAGGTGCAGCACGGCGACGGTGGTCCGTTCGTCGCCGACCTCGAACCGCACCCCGTCGGCGGTCGCCGCGACGCTTCCTTCCATGACCAGCCCTCCCAGGCGCAGCCGTCGGCCGTCGGGGAACTCGGCCCGGCTGGCCACCGCCTCGGTGGGGGTCAAGTAGTAGATGAGATTGCGGTTGAGGTTCCCGAAGTAGAGGACACCCAGCAGCACCAGGGCCACGCCGATGGCCGGGATGAGGAAGGCCTTGTGCCTCACCGGCCCTCGCTCCTCACCTCGGCGGCGTCAAACTCAAGGCAATAGTGCACCGCGGCGGTACAGCCAAGCCTTAGGTTCGCTCGTACCGACCTCACTGCTCCTTCTCCAGCCGGCGGCGGGCGCGCCGCAGCCGCTGGTGGAGGCTGGCCAGGTAGAGGGCGATGCCCCCGTAAGCCACCAGGTAGGCGAAGGTGACCCAGCCCCACTCAGTCACGTTCCGCCACCCAGTCGAGCTGTGGAGGACCGACGGCCGCCCCGGCCAAGGGTCGTTCCACCAGCCGTTCTTCGAGGACCGCCTCGGCCCGGGCCAGCTGGTAGCGGCGCCGGACCAGGGCCGCGTAGAGCGTGAGAAAGGCTGCGAAGCCGGCCAGCAGGGCCACCAACATGGGTGGGTCGAGGGAGGGCCGCTCCGGCTGGAGGATGGTGGGGCCCTGATGAAGAGTGCGCCACAGGGTCACCGAGAGGTGGTTGAGAGGAACCAGGGCGTAGGCCACGATCCCCAGGACCGCCGATCGCTTGGCCCGCGCCTCGGGGTCGTCGACGGCCCGGCGCAGGCTGAGGTAGCCGAGGTAGACGAAGAAGAGCAAGGCGGTGAGCACCAGCCGGGGATCCCAGGTCCACCACACCCCCCACACCGGCTTCCCCCAGATCATGCCGGTGGCCAGGGTGAGCCCGGTGAAGAAGACCCCCACCTCCGCCGAGGAGGCGGCCAGCAGGTCCCAGCGAGGACGGCGCCGCAGCAGCCAGACGATGCTGGCCAGAGCAGTGATCCCGAAGCTGACGTACTGGGCCATCACCGCGCTGGGCACGTGCACGTACATGATCCGCTGCAGGTTGCCTTGCAGCTCGTCGGGCGGGGCGGTCATGGCGAGGACGAAGGCGGCCCCCAGGGCCAGGATGGCCAGGGCCTCCGGCCACAGCCGCCTCTCGCTCATCGGGAGCCCTCCTCCAGCGGGCGGGCGCTCCACACCCCGCCCACGGCCAGGATGAGGTCGAAGGTGACCAGGAGGAGCACCCAGGGAAGGATATCGCGCCCGAAGCGCAAGCCTTCCAGCGAGGCTGTGGCGGCGAGCAGGAGCGGCGCCCCCAGCGGGGCCACCAGCAGCGGTGCCAGGGCGGCCCGCACGCGGAGGTTGGCGGTGAGGGACCCGGCCAGGGTGCCCAGCATGGCCAGCCCGGCCGCCAGCAGGGGGGCCACCAGGGCGAGCCATTGCCAGCCTGCCAGACCGAAGTTGTAGAGGATCAGCGCCACCGGGGCCAGTGACACCTCGAAGGCCAGGAGGAGCACGCCGCTGGCCACTGCCCGGCCGGCGAAGCGAGCGGCGGGCTCCAGGCCGAGCATGGCGAGCAGGTCCTGCTGGGCCGGACCATCGATCGAGGTCTGGCGCAGCGTGACCAGCATCCCGAAGAGGAGCACCACCGCCCAATACATCCCCGGGCCGACCCGTGCCAAAAGCTGGGTCTCCGGCCCGAGGGCCAGCGGCACCAGCAGCAGCGCCACCGCCCCGAAGGGGACGGTGATGTAGAGCACCTCCGCGGCGCGCCACTCCACTCTCAGGTCCTTGCCGGCGATCGTCAGCGCCTGCTGCCAGAAGGTGGCGGTCATGGTGCCCCCTCTTGCACCCTCCCGCTCAGGGAGAGGGTTGGGGAGGGGGTAGCCTCCACCAGCTTGCCGCCCACCAGCTCCAGCAGCCGGTCGACCAGCGGCGCCAGTCGGCCGGTGTCGTGGGAGACCAGCACCACCGCCCCGCCCCGTCGCCGAGTGGCCTCGGCCAGCGCCTCCACCAGCCCGGCCGCCGCCCGGTCCAGGCCGGCGTGGGGCTCGTCGAGCAAGAGCAGGTCGGGCTCGGTGAGGAGGAGGCGCGCGAGCTCGGCGCGGCGCTGCATGCCGAACGAGGAGCGGTCGGCCCGCCGGTCGGCGGCGGCGCTCAGCCCCACTACCCGCAGCACCTCAGCCACCCCTTGGGTGGGACGCCCCGTCAGCCGGGCGGCCAGCTCCGTGTTCTCCGCCAGGGTGAGCTCCGGGTAGAGGGCCGGAGTGTGCCCGAGCAGGGCGATGCGAGATCGCACCGCCCAGCGCTGGTCGGAGCGGAGGTCGGCTCCGAGGACGAAACCGGCCCCCTGGCTGGGGGACACCAAGGTGGCCAGCACCCGGAGCAGGGTGGTCTTGCCGGACCCATTGGGACCGGCCAGGCCCAGTGACTCACCGGAGTGGAGCTCGAGCTCGATGCCGTCGAGGACCGGGGTCGGGCCGAGGCGCACGGCGACGTCCTTCAACACGGCCAGGGGTCCGGTCGGCACGGGGCGCAGTGTACGGGACCGCCGGTACCATCGAACCAATGCCAGACCAGGCCAGAACCCTGCTCATCCTGGTTCGCCACGCGGCCACCGACGAGACCGGGCCGGTCCTCTCGGGCCGCCGGCCGATCGAGCTCTCGGAGGCAGGCCGCCACCAGGCCGCCGCCCTGGCCAGGCGGCTGGCCGACCTTCCCTTGCGGGCCGTCTACGCCAGCCCGGTCGAACGAGCGGCCCAGACGGCGCGGGCCATCGCCAGCCCCCATGGCCTCGAGGTGCAGGTGCTGGAGGGGGTGTTGGAGGCCGATTACGGCGACTGGAGCGGCCGGTCACTGAAGGACCTGGCCGGGACGGAGCTCTGGCGGCAGGTGCAGATCGCCCCCTCCCAGGCCCGGTTCCCGAACGGGGAGGCCATCGCCGAGATGCAGGAGCGAGCCAGCCTCGCCTTGCAGCAGGTCGTGGAGGGCCACCCCGGGGAAATCGTGGCGGTGGTCTCCCACGCCGACGTGATCAAGGCGGCGGTGGCCCAGTTTCTGGGCGTGCACCTGGACCACTTCCAGCGGCTGGCCATCTCTCCGGCCTCTCTCACCGTGCTGGCCTTTGGCAAGGATGGGCCGGTGCTGGTCAAGCTCAACGACACCGGCCAGCTGGCGGAGCTGCGACCCGAGCCCGAAGAGGCACCCAGTGACTGAGATGATCGAGTTCGATCCCGTGGACCGGATCATGGCCGGAGCGCTGGGCGACCCGGGGCGGAGGACTTTCGTCATCCAGGCCGCCAAGGACGACGAGCTGCTCACCGTGGTGTTGGAGAAGGAGCAAGTGGCCGCCCTCTCGATCCGGCTGCTCCAGCTGCTCACCGCCCTGGAGGCTCCCGAGGGATCCTCCAGGGTCGAGGTGGGCCTCGAGGAGTCCGAGGACCCGCTGTTTCGGGCTCGGATGCTCCGGGTGGGATTCGACGCCGCTCGGGATCTGGTGCTACTGGAGCTCTACGAGCAGGTTCCCGAGGACCTGGAGGAGGAGTCGGAGGACCTGCCCGGCACGGGCTGGATGGCCCGGCTCTTCGTGGATCTCGGGCAGGCCCGGGCGATGGCGACGCGCGGGGCGGAGGCGGTGGCGGCCGGGCGCCCGGTGTGCCGGATGTGCTGGCTGCCGATGGATCCGGAGGGGCATCTCTGTCCGGCGCTGAACTGAACCCCCTCCCCAGCCCTCCCCCGGAGGGGGAGGGTGCGGGGCCGGGGGAGGGTGCGGGGCCCGGCGACGGTGCGGACCTCGAGCTCCTGGAGAGGGGAGAGCTCGAGGTGCTGGGCCGGATCACCTGGGCCAGCAACGCCACCTTCCTGGCCAGGGTGAGGACCGAGGGCCGGGAGCTGGCGGTCGTCTACAAGCCCCGGGCGGGGGAGCGGCCGCTCTGGGACTTCCCGGCCGGGACCCTCTGCCTGCGCGAGGTGGCCGCCTACCGGGTGTCGGAGTCGCTCGGCTGGGAGATCGTGCCGGCCACCACTTTCCGCCAGGGCCCGCTCGGGGAGGGGATGGTGCAGCGGTTCGTCGATCACGACCCGGGCCGGCATTACCTGGTGCTGCGTGACCTCCATCCGGAGCGATTCCGGCGGTTCGCCGCCTTCGACGCGGTGGTCAACAATGCCGACCGCAAGGCGGGACACTGCCTCGAGGACCCCGAGGGCCACGTCTGGGGGGTGGACCACGGGGTCACTTTCCACGCCGATCCCAAGCTTCGCACGGTGATCTGGGATTTCTCCGGCGGGCCCCTCGACGGCGAGCTGGCGGCCGACCTGGCCCGGCTGGGGGCCGACCTGGAAGGCAGGTTGGGCAGCCGCCTGGCCCGCCTCCTCTCCGGCGGGGAGCTCGAGGCGCTTCGAAGCCGAGTGGAGATGCTGCGGCTGACGGGGGTGCTGCCGGCTCCCGGGGGCCGCTACCCCTATCCCTGGCCGCTGGTCTGATGACGTAAGGCGCCCCCCACCCATACTGCCTCCACCGCCCCGTCGTCACTCAGCAGGACCAGATCGGCCAGGGCGCCCGGAGCCAGCCGGCCGAGATCGCTTCTGCCGAGCAGGTCGGCGGCGACCGTGGAAGTGAGGCGAACCGCTTCCTCCCAGGAAAAGCCCAGCCGGAGGGTGTTGGCGAAGGCCCGATCCATGGAGAGGGTGCTGCCGGCCAGGGCCCCCTCGGTGGTGCGGGGCGGGCCTTCCTCAGTCGATATCTCCCGACCGGCCAGCCGGTAACGGCCCGGGGGCAGGCCGGCGGCCGAGACCGAGTCGGTCACCAGGAAGGCCCGGTCACCCAAGAGACGGAGAACAGCCGCCGCCAGCCCGGGATGGAGGTGCTGGAAGTCGAGGATCAGCCCGCACCGAAGCTCCTCCAGCGCCAGGGCGGCGCCGGCCACGCCCGGCTCCCGATGGTGGAGGGGCCGCTGGGCGTTGAAGAGGTGGGTGACCGCCCGGGCGCCGGCCCGGACCGCCTGGGTGGCCTGGTCGTAGGTGGCGTCGCTGTGGCCGATCGAGACGACGATGTCCTGCCCGGCCAGCCGCTCGGTGAGCTCCAATCCTCCCGGACGTTCGGGCGCCAGGGTCACCATGCGCACCGGGCCCGTTCCCACCAGCTCGACGACGTCCTCCGGGCGGCCGGCGGCGACGGCGGCCGGATCGTGCCCGCCGGGATAGCGCTCGGAGAGGACCGGTCCCTCGAGATGCGCTCCCAGCACCCGCGGGGCATCGATCTTGGCGTTTTCGAGGCGGACCAGCGAGAGTCCCATCCGCTCCACCGGTGCCGAGACCAAGGTGGGGAGGAAGGCGGTGGTGCCGGTGGAGAGCAGGCGGGCCGTGAGCGGACCCCAGTCGCGAGTGGCCGGGTCCGAGAAGTCGACCCCGGCCCCGCCGTTGACTTGGAGGTCGATGAAGCCCGGTACGAGCAGCCCCGGTGCCTCGACCGTCTCGGCTCCTTGCGGAACGGAAACCTCCGGTGAAGGGCCGGCCGCCACGATGCGGCCGTCGGCTACCAGTACCGAGGCCTCCTCGACCACCCCGGAGAGAAGCACCGCCCGTCGGGCGCGGATGTGCAGCATCGAGCAAGCTTACGAAGGGGGAATACCCTGGGCCGATCATGCCGAGGCCCCAGGCGGTGTTCGAGCTGTTCAAGGCGACCTTCCGCGGTTGGCGGGAGGACAAGGCGCCCCGCCTGGCGGCAGCCCTCTCCTACTACACGGTCTTCTCGATGGCTCCCCTGCTGGTGCTGGTGGTGGCGGTGGCAGGGCTGGTGTTCGGAGAGCAGGCCGTGCAGGGCCACATCGTCGAGGAGTTGGAAGGGTCGGTGGGGAGGGAAGCCGCCCAGCTCCTCGAGCGGGCCATCGCCGGTGCCCGCCGGCCGGGCGCCGGAGCGATGGCCACCGTGGTGGGGATCGCCCTTCTGCTACTGGGCGCCTCGGGAGTGTTCGGTCAGCTGCAAGACGCCCTCAACACCATCTGGGAGGTCAAGCCCGCCCCGGGTGGGGGTATCAAGGGGCTGCTGGCCAAGCGGCTGATCTCCTTCGCCGCCGTCCTGGCGGCCGGCTTCGTCCTGCTGGTCTCGCTGGTGGCGAGCGCGGCCGTCTCGGCCACCGGGGAGCTGGTGGCCGACTACTACCCGCGGCTCGCTCCGGCGCTCGGCCTGATCGACTTCGTGGCGTCGCTGGGGGTGATCACCCTGCTCTTCGCCCTGCTGCTCAAGTACCTGCCCGACGCCCGCATAACCTGGAAGCAGGTGTGGGTGGGGGCGGCCTTCACGGCACTGCTGTTCGTGATCGGTAAGAGCGTGATCGGCCTCTTCCTGGGCAGGACCGATCCCGGCTCGGCGTATGGGGTGGCCGGGGCGCTGGTGGTGATCCTGCTGTGGGTCTACTACTCCTCGCTGATCTTCTTGTTCGGGGCGGAGTTCACCCAGGTCCAGGCCCGGCGCGCGGAGATGCCCATCCGTAACGAGGGAGCCCGGGGCGGAGAAGCACGGCGGGTGGAGCCTGCGAGGATCCCGATGGTCGTCGCCTTCGTGCTGGGCTGGCTGATCGGCAGGTCGAAGGGCGGGTAGGGAGTTGTAGGGGTCGCCGGCAGGCGACCCGCAAGGAACCCCGGGCCGCCGCAGGCGGCCCCTACCGTAGGGCCGGCACCGGACGGACGGGCAAGGAGAGAACGCCCGAGCAGTCGACCAGGCGCGCCTCGCTCAGCCACTGCCAGAGGAGGTGGGCCTCCTCGGCTTCCTGGATGCCCGGCGGAACCTGGGGCGCCGGGCTCGCCGGGAGCGGCAAGGCTGGGAAGAGCGGCGTACGGCCCTCCCGGCTCCAGGCGGCCACCAGCCGGCCCCGCTCCACCAGGACCGCCTCGCCCTGCTCGGTCCGGGCGGTGAGCAGCCCGACCCGACCAAGGGCCTGCCAGGCCCGCCGGTGTTCCAGCGCCCGGCTGAGAGCGCGGTGGCGATCCCTTAGCCGGGCCGCCTCCTCGTAGCGCTCCGCCCTGGCATGGGCGGTCATCTTCTCCGCCAGGGGGTCGAGCAGCAAGGAGGGATCATCTTCGATCCCGGCTCGGAGCCGCTCCACCACGACCGCATACTCGGAGGGGCCCAGCCTGCCGTCGCAGGGGCACAGCGCCACCCCCAGCTGGGCGAACGCACAGCGTCCGCTCGTCCCGTCGCTCCGGGAGGCGCATCGCCGGATGGGGAGGGCGTCCCATAGGGCGGTCAGCACTGCTTCGGCCCCTCGCCGCCCTCGAAAGGGCCCCAGGTACAGGCAGCCGTCCTCCCGGTAGCGCCGCACCAACGAGAGCCGCGGGAAGGCTTCCTCGGTCAGCTTCACCCAATGCGGGGCCCGGGCCGGCTTGGAGCGGCGGTTGTGGCGGGGACGGTGGGCATGCAAGAGACGCAGCTCGGTGACCTCGGCCTCCAGCTCGGTCTCGCACACCCGGTGGTCGACCCGGGCCAGCTCTCTTAGCATGTTGGCCACCGTGCGGCGCTCGTCCCCGTAGAAGTAGGAGCGCACCCGGCTGCGCAGGTTCTTGGCCTTGCCCACGTAGAAGACCGCTCCCGCGCGGTCCCGGAAGAGATACACCCCCGGGCGCCGGGGGAGGGCGTCGGCCAGACGGATCTTGGAGTAGTAGGGAGCTCCCCGGGCGGTGGGCAGCTCGAGGAGGTCCTCCAAGGCGGTCACCCCCAGGGTGCCGGCTCTCTCCAGCAGGGCGTGGAACACCCAGGCGGTGGCCCGAGCATCGTCGAAGGCGCGGTGGGAGGGACGGTGCGGCGAGCGGAGGTGGGCGGCGAGCGTCTCCAAGCGAAGGTTGCGGACCTCCTCCCGAATGAGCCGGCGAGCCAGCCCGGCGGTGTCCACCCAGCGGTTGGGGAGGCGCCCGTAGCCGAGATCGAGGGCGGCGGCGTTGAGGAAGCGGAGGTCGAAGCGGACGTTGTGGCCCACCACCACCGCCTCGCCCAGAAACTCCAGGAAGGAGGGAAGCACCTCTCCGATGCCGGGAGCCCTCCAGCACCATCGGCTGGGTGATCCCGGTGAGGATGGTGATGAAGGCCGGGATGGCGCAGCCCGGGTTGACCAGGGTGTGGAAGGTGCCCAGGCACTCGCCCCCCTGGAAGCGCAGTGCCCCCAGCTCGGTGATGGCCGAGTCGCCCGGTGAGCCACCGGTCGTTTCCAGGTCCAGCACGCAAAAGGGCACCTCGAAGAGGGGAGTGCCGAGCTCGTCGAAGCTGCGCTGCGCCGCCGCCCTCACGCCCGGCAGGCTACGTCGAACATACGTTCGGTGTCAAGGAACGGTAGCATCCTGGAGCCGTGGACAGCATCGACCAGGTGGCCGCCCGCGGCTTCGGGCGGGCCGCCGACGAGTACGAGCGGGGGCGTCCGGGGTACCCGCAGCGGGCGATCGACTGGCTCGCCCGGACGCTGGGCATCGCTCAAGAGTCCACGGTGGTCGACCTGGGCGCCGGCACCGGCAAGCTGACCCGGGCCCTAATCCCCACCCGGGCGCGGGTGGTGGCGCTCGAACCGGTGGCGGCCATGCGCCGCAAGCTGGCCGAGATGGTCCCGGAGGCGCGGGTGGTGGCGGGCCGCGCCGAGGTCATCCCGCTACGCGATGAGTCGGTCGATGCGCCGGTGGCCGGGCAGGCCTTCCACTGGTTCGATGCGCCGGCGGCGCGGCGAGAGATCCACCGTGTCCTCCGACCGCACGGGGGACTGGGCTTGATCTGGAATATCCGAGACCGCTCGGTGGACTGGCTGGCCTCCCTCTATGAGATACTCGACCCGTTCGACTGCCGAGACCGAGCTCACATCTACCGGTCCGGCCACTGGCGCCAGGCGTTCGACGGCGACCAGCTCTTCACGCCACTGGCGGAGCGGTCGTTCCGGTACGAGCAGGTAGTCGACGCTGAGACCTTCCTCATCCAGGTGGCCTCGATGAGCTTCGTGGCGGCCGCTCCGGAGTCCGAGCGCCGCCGGCTGCTCCGGCGAGTGGAGGGACTGCTGCGGAGTCATCCTTCCACCGCCGGCGGGCCCCAGATCGTGGTTTCTTATGGGACCCGGGTCTACTGGTGCCGAAGGCGCTGACCTCGCCGTTCTTGCATGAGTTGCCGACCGCCGGCGGGGCGTTTCGCACGCAAGTTGATCGGACGACTCGTTCCCATACCCCCGCAGGCTGGCTAGAAGCTAGACCTCTTTGGGTGAGCAGATGGGTGGCGGCCGTGCTGGCGGTGAGCCTCGTTGCGCCGGCCACGGCGGCCCGTGCAGAGCATGGCGGCAGCTCATCCGGCCAGCTGGAGGTGGTAGGGCACCTCGACCGGGCCGGTCTCGGGATGTTGCCAGGCGACACCGCCACCGACCTATGGGCTCATGGCGGCTTTGCCTACATCGGAACCGTGGCCGACCAAGGATGCCCCTCCGGGCGGACCGGTGTGCGGATCGTCGACATCTCGGATCCGAGCGACCCGGAGCAGGTGGGCCTCATCCGGTCGCCGGAAGGCACGCGGGCCAACGACATGAAGGTGGCGCACCTGGCGACCCCCGCGTTCCGCGGGGAAGTGCTCGTGCATACCATCGAGCCCTGCGTCCGGGGAGCAGAGGGCGGAATCTCCATCTATGACGTCTCGGACCCGGCCCGCCCCAAGGCGCTGGCGGAGAGCCTCCTCGGGGTCCCGGTCCACAACACCTTCGTCTACCGGCAAGGGGAGCGGGCCTACCTGCTGGCCGTCGACAACGTGAGCGCGCGGGACGTCCGCATCGTGGAGATCACCGATCCCTCCCGGCCTCAGCCGGTGGCGGCCACCGGCCAGCCCGACTGGAGCGGGCTGGAGGTCATCGAAGGCACCGTCACCCTCCACGACGTGTGGGCGCTGGAGGTGGGGGACCGAGTGTTCGCCTACCTGAGCTACTGGGACGCCGGGCTGGTGATGCTGGACATCACCGATCCGGCCCGGCCCGTCTACCTCGGCGACAGCGCCTACCGGGACCCGGATCCGCTCTCTGGGGACGTGCCCGAGGGCAACGGTCACACCGGGGTGCCCACCGCCGATGGACGGCTGGTCATCACGGGCGACGAGGACGACGTCGTTTACCGGATGGTCCTCGAGTTCGAGGGCGTCTCCCACCCCGCCACCGAGGCGACCTTCAGCACCCCTATCGCCTCATTGCCGGGTGACCTGCTGACGGGGAAGGTCATCTGGACGGGAGGCCGGGGTTGCTCGGCAGGCGCCATCCGCCCGGCCTCCTCCCCGGAGGACATCGCCCTGGTACTCCGGGGCGCCTGCCCCTTCCATCGCAAGGCGCGGAGCGCGGCGGCCAAAGGATACGCGGCGGCCGTGGTCGCCAACGAGCCGGGCGACGATCTGGTCACGATGGGAGCGCCCGGAGGGGAGCGAGCCGAGATCCCGGCGCTGTTGGTGGGGGAGAGCACCGGGGAAGCCATGCGAACGGCCTCCCCGAACGGTCATCTCTCCGCCCGCTCGATCTTCAACGGCTCGGGATACCTGCGGGTCCTCGACGTCACCCAACCGGAGGCCATGGTGGAGCTGGGCCGATTTGCCACCGAGAACGTCTTCGCCGACCCGCCCCCTCCCGGACGCTCCCGGACCATGCACAACGCGGCGGTGCGGGGGCGGAGGGCCTACATCTCCTGGTACGGGGAGGGGATGAGGGTGGTGGACTTCTCATCGTGTCGGCCCGGCCGGGGGGAGAGCTCCTGCACGCCCACCGAGGTGGCTCACTTCGTCGACGACCGGCGAGGTTCCGATTTCTGGGGGGTCTACCTGCACGACCACCCGGACGGCCGCACCTACATCTTGGGAAGCGATCGCCAAAGCGGTCTTTGGGTGTTCGCCCTCCCCGAGACGCGGCGTTCCCGCTCCCCCACCTCGGCCAGGCCGCTGTAGCGGGGTCGCCGCCAGGCGAGCCCTACAGTGGCGGGGTGCAGTTCGGCGGCCGGCTCTACTTCGATTTCGTCTGTCCGTACGTGAACCGGCTGGCCCGCCTCCTCGGGGCGGCCGAGCGAGATGGGGTGGCGCTCGAGCTGGACTGGCGCCCTTTCTCTCTGGAGCAGGTGAACTCCCAGGACCCCGACCTCCGTTATTGGGAGGCACCGGAGCGGTCCCGCTCCGGCGGCATCCACGCACTCGCCTCCTATGAGTGGGTGCGGGCCAATGCGACCTTCGCCGAGGTGGCCTACCGGCGCGCCTTGCTGTTCCTGCGCCACGACGAGGAAGCCTCCTTCAGCGACTGGAGCACCTTCGAGCGGGCGGCCGGGATGGCCGGGGTGGAGGGGGAGGAGCTGGTGGTTGGTCTGCGCGACCGTGGCCAGGGGTACGAGCAAGTGGGCCGGTCCTTCGAAGAGGCCCGCAGCCGCGGGGTGTTCGGGGTGCCCACCCTGGTGCGGGAGGGCCGTGATCCGCTCTTCATCAAGCTCACCCCGCCCGCCCTGGAGGGCGATGCCCGCCGGCACCTGGAGATCATCGACCATGCCATGGAGGCCCCCGGGATATGGGAGCTCAAGAAGCCGGGCTGACCTCGGGCCCCTACCGTTGTCAGCATTGCGGCAACCGCACTCGCTTCGACGTGGAGGAGACCCTGCGCCGCCGTCAGTTCCAGCACTTCTCGCTGGCCGGGGAGATGGTGGTCGAGGACGAGGAGATTCTCGAGCGGAGCGTGCACCGGGTGGTCTGCCGCTGGTGCGACCGCCCGCTTCAGTAGCGGGCCGCCTCCAGGCAGGTCACCCCGGCCGGGCCCACCGAGGCGCCGTGCTCGGTGCCGGGAGGAAGGTCGAGGCGGCCCCCCGGTTCCAAGTCCACGTCTCCCTCGGTGGTGTGGAAGGTGATCGAACCCTCCAGGCAATAGAGGACCTTGTGGTAAGGGTGGGAATGGCGGGAAAATCGGAACCCGGCCTGGGTCGACCAGGTGCGAGGGACGAGCCCCTCGTCGGCCATGGCCTGCTCGGCGATATGGCGGGGGTCGGTCATGATCTCGACTTTGCCGGGAAGCGCTGGCGGAGCGCTTCGAACAGCAGGACCCCGGCCGCCGTGGCGGCGTTGAGGCTGTCGACGGTCCCGGCCATCGGGATCCGCACCCGGTGGGTGGCTGCCTCCAGCCAGAGATTCGAGAGCCCGTATTGCTCGCTGCCGATCAGCAGGGCGACCGGGCCCCGATAGTCGACCTGCCAGTGAACAAGGTCGGCGCTGGGGGTTGCCGCGAAGATCGCGACGTCCCGGGCCCGCAGCCAGGCCAGCGCCTCGGCCGAGCCGCTCACGACCAGGGGGACCAGGAAGAGGGTGCCCAGCGAGGCACGCACCACGTTGGGGTTGAAGGGATCGGTGGCCGGGTCACACACCACGATGCCGTCGGCTCCGGCCGCCTCAGCCGTCCGGAGCATGGCCCCCAGGTTGCCCGGCTTCTCGATCGACTCCACCACCAGGACGAGGGGAACGTCGCCGAGGACCAGTCGCTCGAGGCCGGTGGGAAATTGGCGAGCCACGCCCAACAGACCCTCGGGACGGTCCCGGTGCGAGATCCTGCGGAAGGCTTCCTCCCCCAGCTCGACGACCTCGGTGGTGGTGGCGGCCGCCTCCACCAGGGCGGGCTCGTTCCGTCCCAGATAGAGCGACGGGCAGTGGTAGAGCTCCTCCAGGGCGATCCCGCCTTGCAGGGCCCGGGCCAGCTCGCGGTACCCCTCGACGAGAAAGCGGCCGGTGGCGTCGCGCTCCCGCCTAGTGCGCAGGCGAACCAGACCCTTGACGCGAGGATTCGTGGTACTGGTGATGAGCACGGCTCTCCCTCCCCCCGGGCGAGGGTAGGGACGGCTCTCCCTCCCCCCCGGGGGGGAGGGTAGGGGAGGAGGAACTCAGCGCTGGTTCTCCAGGCCCCGGTAGGCGTCCTCCAGACGCTGGCGGGCCCGATGGCAGGCCACCCGGGCGGTGCCCGCCGCCAGCTCGAAGCGGATGGCGATCTCCTCGTAGGAGAGCCCCTCCACCTCGCGTAGCCAGAGGAGCTCCCGGTCCCGAGCCGACAGGACGCGCAGCGCCCCCCGGATCTGGGCGTGCTCGTCGGCCATCTCGACGAGCTCACCGGGCAGGGGAGGGCTGGGCGGCACCGGCTCGTGCCGCTTGGGCCGGCGGTTCTTGCGGATCCAGGTCCGCAAGCGGGTGCGGGCGATGGTCCAGAACCAGGCCTCGAAGGAGGCGGCCCGACGGAGGCGGGTGATGTGCCGGAGGAGCGACTCGAGAGTGTCGGCGGCCAGGTCGTCGGCTTCGGTGGGCCCCACCCCCGAGGCGCGGAAGTAGCCGACCAGGCGGGGGAACCCGGCGGTGAGCAGCTTGGAGAGGGCATGGAGGTCACCGGCCCGGGCCCGCACCACCAACGACTCCACCGGAGGCCAGGCGACCCGCCCCGAGTCCTCTTCGGTCCCATGCTCGACCGGGGGGATGGGCTCTCGCTCTGGTTTCACCGCCTGCTTACTACCAGACGGAGCGTCAATCACCAACCTCAAGGGCCGCCGGGGTCACCTCGAGCGCCTGCTCCCGCAACTGACGGGCCTGCTCCGCCACGCTGGTAGCGGTCAAGAAGAGGAACTCGGCGTACTGGGCGGGGTTCTCTCCCCGGCTCTCGTCTCGCACCATCGAGCCGGCGATGGTGACCAGGCTCTGGGTATCCCGGCGAAAGTCCACGGTCAGCACCGTGCCCAGCGTCCCCTGCAGGAGGAGGGCTTCTTGGCGGGCTACCCGCAGGGCCTCGAGGGCCTCCCGGAAGGCATCCACCCCCTCGAACTCGGCCAGCGCTTCCTCGGTGAGCGAGAGCGAGCGGGGTACGTCTCCCCGGTGGGCCAGCACCACGGCCTCTTCGAGCCGCTCGAGCCGAGTGTCCACCTCGAAGCCGATGAAGGGACCCACCCGCTCGTAGGCCCGCTTGAAGAAGTAGAGCTCGTCGCCGGGCAAGCTTCCCTGGGCGGCGATGGCCAGGCCGGCGTTCGCCCCGGCGAAGAGAGACAGGGCGGTGGCCAAGGTGACCAAACGGTGGCGCCATCGCAGGGTCCGGACCGGCGCTCGGGCGATGGCCGTACCGACCGCCCGCCGGGCCTGCTCCTCGTCGACAGTCGAGGCGAGGAACTCGGCGTAGCGGCGAAAGGCCGTGATTGGGGAGATGGTCCCTTTGCGCAAAGCTCTCCCGAAAAAGTCGTGCTGAGCAGGCAGTTGTTACATAGTTTGCCTGACCTGCGAACCTTACACGCCGGTCCCTCGTACTGAAGGGGGGCCTGAGGGAAGAAGGAGGAACTTGATGCACCGAAGGATATTGGCCTTGCTGGCTGCCCTGGCGATGCTGGGCGCTGCCTGCAACGGCGGAGGGGGAGCCCCCCCGGAGACCACCGCCGCCGCCGGCGGGCAACAGTTCGCCGTCCAGTTGAGCGGGGCGGAAGAAGCACCCAACCCGGGTGACGAGGACGGGACCGGGTCCGCCACCATCACCCTCGACGCAGAGGCGGGCGAGGTGTGCTTCGAGCTGACCGTGGAGGGAATCGAGCCGGCTAGCGCCGCCCACATCCATCAAGCGGCGGCAGGCACCGCCGGTCCGGTGGTGGTGCCACTCGAGCCGGCTCCGGCCGAGGGCTCCTCGAACGGCTGCGTGTCGGCCGACCCGGCGGTGATCGCAGAGATCGCCGGCGACCCAGCGGGGTTCTACGTCAACGTGCACAACGCCGAGTTCCCAGATGGAGCAGTGCGGGGCCAGCTCGGCTGACCAAACAGCGCGGGAGATAGAGGGGGCGGGCCCGGGCCCG
>JBOGFC010000083.1:0-45206 GCA_050742155.1 Acidimicrobiia bacterium | reverse complement strand
GCCCTGGCCGAACTTTCCGCCCGCGACCTGTCCGACTTGGAGGTGGCGGTGATCATGATCGACGGGATCGAGATCGCCTCCCAGTGCTGCGTGGTGGCCCTTGCCATCACCACCGATGGCCGGAAGGTGCCGGTGGGGCTGTGGCTGGGAGACACCGAGAACAAGACGGTGGTCACCAACCTGCTGGCCGATCTTTCCGCCCGCGGGTTGGACGCCACCGGCGGGCTGCTGGTGGTGATCGACGGGGCCAAGGCCCTGGCCGCCGGGGTGCGCAAGGTGTTCGGCCCTCAGGCACTGGTGCAACGCTGTGTCCTGCACAAGCGGAGGAATGTGGCCGGCCATCTGCCCGACGAGCTGGCCCGCTCGGTCGACTGGCGCCTGGCCCGTGCCTTCTCCAACCCGGATTGGCGCAAGGGCCTGGAGGCTGCTCGGCGTCTTGCCGCCGAGCTGCGAGCCGACCACCCCGACACCGCCGCAAGCCTGGCAGAAGGACTGGACGATATGTTCACCGTGCGGCGTCTCGGCATCGACGGCCGGCTCGCCCTCACCCTCACCTCGACCAACCCCATCGAGTCGATGATCTCGGTGGCTCGCACCGCCATGGGCCGGGTGAAACGGTGGAAGGACGGCTCGATGAAGAAGCGCTGGACCGCCGCCGGGATGCTCGAGGCCGAGCGGTCGTTCCGGCGGGTTAAGGGCTGCAAGGAGATGCCCACCCTCGTCGCCGCCCTCCGCCGCCACGTCGGCAGCGGAGACGTCACACCCCCCAACTACGCTGAGGAGGCAGCGTGATCAACTCGGGATCACCGCTGAACTTCAACAGCCGCCGGGACATCCTCACCGAACGGGCTGGGATTGGGTAGCACGGGCCGGGATGACGATAGCCCCCGAAGGGCCGAAAGCCTTTACACTGGAAGGACTCCGGTGGATTCTCCGGCACAGGCCGGGATAGACTTCGGTGGACTGTTAATCCATTGGTTGCGGGTTCGAATCCCGCCCCCGGAGCCCCCTCGACGACTTACCAGTGGCTACCCCCTTGGGCGGGAGAAATCTACGGTATGAGCCAGTCGAAGGTGAGCAGCAGGCCGACCATCATCGAGACTACATTCGCTCGCTTCTCCCAGCGATTGAGCATCCTGCTCTGGTAGCCGATGAGCCGCCAGACATACCCGCGGCCAAAGCACACGATGGCGGTGGCAGTCCCGGCCACGATTCCAAGGGTGATCTGAGCGAGATCGGACACCCCTTCGGTATCGGTGGGAAAGGACTGCCCCCTAAGGACCAAGTGCTCGGTACCATCGCCCTCTCCGGAAGACTGGGGGCACGTCCGATGGAGACAGCCGGCCCGGCCGAGGTTCAGGGATACTTGGAGCAGGTGGACTATCCCACCACCAAGGCAGAGCTGCTCGAGGCGGCGCGTCGAGTGGGGGCCAACCCTGCGACGCTCGCTGCCCTAGCGCAGCTGCCGGACCGCGACTACGGCTCGCGGGCGGACGTGAGCGATGCTCTGGGGAAGCTGCAGTTCGGGCTCAACATGGATCGGAGAGAGGCCGACGAAGGCGAGCACGGATTGGTGATCGGTCCGGAGGACGAGGGGGGAGACCTGGAAGAGGTCTGACCTGTGACGATTCAACGGAGCAGGCCGACCCCGAGCGTCACCGTTCCCATGGCGAGGAACAGGGCACCGAGGTAAACGAGTCCCAGGAAGCGGTTGGGCCGCTCGGCTCTCCGTGAGGCTACCGAGAAGAAGAAGCCGGCCGAGACCAGGATGGGGGCCAGGGCCACACTGGTCCGGACCAGGGTCCGCAACGCCTCGGGCAGCCGAGCGTGGTCCACGTAGAGCAGTACCACCAACGCCAGGATGACGAGCACACCCGCATGGGCGTGCCCGGCGCGGAACAGCGCCTTGCGAACCGGGTTGTCCACGTAGCCGGGATCGCGCCGCCTGATGAAGGCGAGCAGCGCCATCCCCCCGAACTCGATGCTGGGCACGGTGACGAGCAGGGCGCCCGCCACCAGCAGCGAAGTCTCCGACATGGCTTCTCCTTCCTTTCTCAGCCTGGACGGCGCACGCCTCCAGGAGCATCCTGGCAGGGCGAGCCCAAGCCAGGCTGCTACTCCGCGCGGTTTGATCACTACTTTCCGTGGGTACTAGAGTGGCGGATGTCTTTCGGGGCAGGGAGGCAGGTCATGACCGCCTCGCACACGGATCGGAAAGGATCCTCTGGTGTCGGCAGCACCTGGGCGCGCTATCGTGCTCGGCCTGAGGCGGCGGAGCGAAACGCCCTCATCCTCTATTACGCGCCACTCGTCAAGTTCGTGGCCAACCGGATCCGCTCCCGTTTGCCTCAACACGTCCGCCTCCAGGACCTGGTCTCCTATGGGCTGGGCGGGTTGATCGAGGCCATTGAGCGATTCGACCCGGAACGGGGCGTGAAGTTCGAGACCTTTGCCACCCCTCGGATCCACGGGGCGATCATGGACGAGCTGCGCGCCCTCGACTGGGCTCCCCGCAGCGTGCGCCTCAAGGCGCGGCGGCTCAGGGAAGGCAACGAAGAACTGGCTCAGCAGCTGGGCCGCTGGCCCTCGGATGCCGAGGTGGCCGAGCATCTCGATCTCCGGCCCGCTCAAATCGCCGAGACCAGGGCCTGGATCGAGCAGTCACGGCTGGCTCGGCTGGACGAACCGGTCGACCGGGGCGGCGTACCGCTGGCCGACCTCATCCCCGATCCTGGACCGGCCGACCCGCTCAACGAAGCAGAGAGCCGGGACCTGCGAGAGAGGCTCTCGGGAGCCATCACCTTGCTCCCCGAGAAGGAGCGAACCGTTCTCGGCCTCTATTACGACCAGCAGCTCAGGTTGCGGGAGATCGGGAACCTGCTGGGGGTGACCGAGTCCCGGGTCTGCCAGATCCACGCCGACGCCATCCGGGCCCTGCGCAACCTCCTGCAACGCTACGGCCACACCGCCTAGACGGGGAGCGCGGTTCTCTCGCGGTCCGGAATTCAAGCTCCGGCCCTCCCGGCCGATACCCTCTCGCGAACCTTCGGGGCTCGCAGGAGGTGTCACGATGCACCGCGAGGTCGAGGAGCGGTACCGAACCCTCGTCGAGGCCTGCCCAGACGGAATCCTCATCTGCTCCCTCGGAATGATCACCTACGCCAACCCCGCCGCCGCCGAGCTGTTCGGAGCGGGAGAGGCCGAGGAGCTCCAGGGGCGACCGCTGGTCGCCTTGATCGACGAACCCTTCTACGAGAGGCTGGTGGCCAATATCGTCCGGTCTTGCAAGGATCCGGCCGTCGCCTCCCCGACCACTGTGCAGCTCAAGCGAGGCGATGCGGTGATCCTGGCCGACGCCATTTCCGCCCGAGTCTCTTTCCTGGGTCGGCCGGCCATCCTCCTCTTCTTCCGCCGGCTGTCCGATGGCGAGCGGGAGCTGGAAGTCTCCCGGCTTCGATACCTCGCCCTGGTGGAAACGGCACCCGATGCCATCGTCTCCATCGACGGAGCAGGCCGGATCGTCTCCTGGAACCTTGCTGCCCAGCGCATGTTCGGCTACCAGAATAATCAAGTGGTCGGTGGCCCACTCAGCCGGCTGATGCCCGACCGCTGCCGGCGAGCCCATGAGGAGCGCCTCGAGCGATTCTTGCAGACCGGCGATGTCCGAGAGCTGGGTAGCACGGTGGAGCTAGTCGGCCTGCGGCGGGACGGGAGCGAGTTCCCGATCGAACTCTCGGTGGCCGCCTGGCAAGATGACCAGGATTGGTATTTCACCGGGATCATTCGCGATATCTCCGAGCACCGCGCGGCGGAGAAGGCCTCCCGGGCCAGCGAGGATCGCTACCGGTCCCTCTTCGAGCAATCACCGGTCGCCATGCTGGAGCTGGACCTGACGAGGGTCGCCGGCTGGCTCACCCACCCGGACAGTCCCGAGCTCCGGCGTCTGATGGAGGACGCCGAGCGGCGCCGACAAGTACTCGCCCTGATTCGGATTACTGCCGCCAATCGGGAGGCCGTCGAGCTGCTCGAGGCTGCCGACGAGGAGGAGCTGCTGGGCGCCATCAACCCGGACCGTCTCGAGGAGGGGGCGTCGATCGCCATCGGCCGCCAGCTGCTCGCCTTCCAGGCAGGGCTGGAGCGCCATGAGACCGAAGCAGTGATCCCCACTCGGAAGGGGAACCACATCCGCTGTCGGCTGCGCTGGTCGGTCCCCATGGCGCTCGGCGAGCCGGACCTGGCCAGAGTGGTCCTGGCCCTGGAAGACGTCACCCAGCAACGCCGTGCCCAGGAGGCTCTGGAGCACGTGGTTCGGGCCCAGGATGAGTTCATCAGCAGTGTCGGCCATGAGCTGCGCACGCCGCTCACCGCCGTGTTGGGTTTCGCCGAGATCGTACGGGATGGCTGGCGCGACCTGGCACCCGAAGAGCGACTGGAGATGCTGGACCTGATCTTCCGCCAAAGCCTGGAGGCGGCCTCGGGACTGGACGACCTCTCCGTGGCAGCCCGGGGCGCCATCGACACCCTCATCCTGTCCCCGCGGCGAGTCGACCTCCTGGATCAGCTGCGGATGATCTGGTCGGGTCTTCCCCCGGAAGTGGCCTCGCGGGTGGAACTGCCGGGGGCGGGACGGGAGGTCACGGTCGACGCCGCTCGACTCCGCCAGGTGCTTCGGAACCTGCTCTTGGCCGCGGCTCGCGCCGAAGATTCCCGAATCTGGATCCAGACCCGTCAGCAGGGCCGTTGGGTCCGGGTACTGGTCTGGCACGACGGTCCCCCCCTCCCCGAGGAACAGCGCCTGGCGGTGTTCGGCGGCCCCGCCCAGCCCCTCCACCGCCTGGACCGGTTAAGCCTGTCGGTGTCTCTCGCTGGCCGTATGGGCGGGGACCTCACCTACCAGAGCAAGGGCCTGCGCCACTGCTTCGTGCTGGTGCTGCCGTCCGATGATGACGACGAGCCGGAGGGCCGGCGGGCCTCGGGTTCCGGGAGCCGTCCCCAGCCAGCCATGGGCGGGCAGGAGCCGGACTGACGGATCATTCCGGAGGCCGTGGCTGGATCTGGCGCCATCGAAGCTTGGACAGTGACCTACCGGAAGTCTGACCGTACAATTCTGCGCACGGGCCCGTAGCTCAGCATGGTCAGAGCAGCGGACTCATAATCCGTAGGTCCCAGGTTCGAGTCCTGGCGGGCCCACCGACTGGATCCCTTATGGGGCTTGGGATTCCGGCTTCCTATCGGGAAGCTCTATGACGTCCGCGTTCCCCCGCGTCCACAATGCGTCCACATGAGCTCGCTGATAGGTTGCCTCCAGACCCTCAGCCAGCCGCTGGAGATGCGCTGGAAACAGGTGCCCATAGTGGTCGTAGGTGACCTGGATGGATGAGTGGCCGAGGTGCGTTTGGATTGCCTTGGGGTCTGCGCCCTGATCGATGAGCAGCGCCGCGCAGGTGTGGCGGAGCTGGTGCGGGGTGACGGGAGGGAGGCCAGCCGAACAGACGGCCGGGAGCCACTGCCGACCCCGGAAGTTTGAGTGCCGCAGAGGCCCGCCCTCTGGCGCCGTGAATACCAGTGCCTCCGGGTCGCCGTGGACCCATTCGGCCAAGTGCGCCGCCATGCGATCCCGTAGGAAAGGTGGGATCACCACCATCCGACGCTGATAGCTCTTGGTCTCATCGAAATACAAGGTGCCGGCGACCTCGGCCAGGCTCTCGGCGACCTCGAGGCGGTTCCGAAGCAGGTCGCAGCGCCGCCGTCGAAGGGCGACGGCCTCCCCCCACCGCAGGCCACCGTAGGCCAACACGTAGACCAGGGTGTCATAGGGGTCCTCCATGGCGTCGGCGAGCTCCTCCACCTGCTCGGCGGTGAGGAACACCATCTCCCGGGGCCGCTCCCTGGGGACCTTCACGCCCTCGGTGGGATTGTGGGCGATGTACCTGCTCGCCGCCGCTGCCTTGAGCATGGCCCCGAGAACCTGGCGGGCCTGGCGGATGCGCGAGGCGCTCAGGCCCTTCTTGCTGAGCCCGGCCACCCACTCGGCCACCGCTAGGGTGTCGATGTCCCCGAGGGGATGGTTGCCGAACCGGGGAAGGACGTGGTGCCGGACGAGGGATTCGTATCCGGCCCGCGTCTTGGGCTTGAGGTGGACTGTGGTAGAGAGCCACCTCTCCGCCCATTCTGCGAGCCTCACCTTCCCCAGGGAAGGGTCGGTGTACGTGCCGCGCAACTTGTCCGACTCGATCGTCGTGAGATAGCGCTCCGCATCCACCTTCCGATCAAAATTCTTGGCGCGCTGACGACCGCTCGGGTCCCGCCACCGCGCCTGCCATGCCCTGACACCTGAGCGATGCCTGACCTTGCGAACGGAACCCATGCGACTCCTCCTCTGGTGGGGTGCGTTGTCGAACGTACACCTCGGTCACTCGGCGGGTTGCCCGGCTAGTGGATTGGTCAGCGAACTCCGCGCAGGGGGTCCTTGAGCCGGTCCCCGATCCAGGCGGCCACGTCGCTCCATCGGTATCGGAGGTGCCTGCCCACCCGAAACCCCGGTGGACCCTCACCGCGATGGCGCCATTCATACAGTGTCTTCACCGGGACCTCGAGGTAGTGGGCGAGCTCCTGGGCGGACAGTAGACGATCCTCAGAGGGGGGAGCGGCCATGACCGTCTAAGCATATCATGGTGTTAGCTGTCGAACAAGTGCTAACTAACGTTCCAGGTACGACCGTGGCAGTACTTGAACTTCTTGCCGGAGCCGCACCAGCAGGGCTCGTTGCGTCCTCGCTTGGGTGTCGCGGCGGCCGGGTCGCTTGCCCTGGTCACCTCGGCCTCCCGGACGCGGACCTCGGCCTCCCGGCCGGCGAGGTCCCGCTCTCGTTGGGCGACCTCCGCCTCTCGGCTGGCTAGGTCGGCCTCTCGCTTCTCGAGCCGCTCGGCCAGACCCGTGAGATCCTCGTCGGCGAGCGAAGCCAGCTCGCGCTCGAGGAGGATGGCCAGGCCCTGGCCCATGGAGATCCCGACTGCCTGGCAGAGGCGCCGCCAGGTCGACCAGACCGCGTCGGACACCGGCACCTTGACGAGCTGGACGCCTTCTTGGGGATCGAGCTCCGAGAGGAGCCGTCGATCCACCTTGGCCAGCACGCCCCGCTTCAAGGCCATCGCAACCCCTCCTGGTCAAGACGTACACAGCTGCATCATGCGGATGCGGAGTCTACCGGTATACCGCAACGGGAGTGGTTGCAACTGTGTGCGGTCGGAACGCCCTTTAGAACGGATCACGGTTCACCGCGAGTTGGACCCGGGGTGACAAGGAGGGAACGTTACCGTCAGCTCTTGCCCTTCCAGCGTGGCCAGCTCTTCACCCTCGACGGCTGGCTCTTCGGACGGTCAACGCCAGGGTCCGGTACTGAGCATAGGCGCAGACGGGTATGGATGAGGCACCTGTCCGGCGAAGCCCATCGGGAGAGCATTGCAGCGGAATGCAGAGCGGGTCGCGCTTCCCACCGGGGACGTCGGGGAGCGTCATTATGGGCGGCTCGCTCAACAGGCTGCGGAGCCGCCTCCAATAGCGGAAGTCGAGCCGATTGCCCGGCTGCGCCGGCGAGATCGCCTCTCAGACGTGCCGTGCACGGCCGACCAAGCCCAGGCTTGGAGTCGCTGACCAGCACGAACTACGACCAAACGAGTACTTGACACGCCGGACTGCTGAAGCGACCAGCTAGCCGGCAGCCAGCTCCGGCGACCCCGAAGCCAGGCCCTGTCGACCGATGGCCCATCCCAGCGGATCGGACGCCACGCCCAGGAACGCACACAGCACCGCCACCGCCAGTTCCGGGCCGCTCAGCAAGCCGTAGATCGGAACGGCCCACATGCCAATGATCGGCACGCTCCAGTGCCACCATGGTCGGGCGATCCCGATGGCTGCAGCCATGAGGAAGGCGGCCACGTAGAGACCGGCCACCTCCACTGATCTGCCCGTCGTACGAGAAGAAGAGCACCGCGTACCAGGCAGCCAGCCAGGCCGGTATCGCCAGGACCGCCATGACGGTGACCTGTCCTCGGTGAACCGACGGGGGAACGTGGCGGGCCACCACTGCGCCAGGCGCAAGAGCCAGGGCTAAGTTCAGCCCGGCTCCCGCCCAGTACCACCAGCGGCCGTACTCGTGGGCGATCGGACCCCAGAAACCTCTCAAGCCGGGGAACGCCCAAGAGACGCCGTGATAGAGCTCAACGAGGGGAGGAACGGCGAAGAGCGCTAAGGCCGGGCCTGCGAAGAGCCACCGTCTCCCGCGGAGAGCCAGCAGGAAACCCATCACGATGACCAAGGTGAGGACCATGGACAAGGGGAGATTCTGAAGAAGATGCGAGCGGAGCGATTGTCTGAACATCGAAATAGGCGTAGAAGGAACCGTCTTTCGGTGGCTGGTTCTACGACCGTGTGGTAGCGACTATCCGCCGGGCGATCGCCACACATCGCTCGGCCCGGTCAACGGCCTTAGATGCGGCCGAGAATGGAATGTCATCGGGGTCGTACTCAGCCTTACTCTTCATCGGTAGCACCCGGCGGAGGTCCTTCTCCAGCTCGGCGCCATCCCTCCCGGCTTCCTTGAGGAGCGCCAGCACCTGGTCGTGGTCCTGTCCCGCGGCCCGCTTGCCGAGCCGTACACCGCAGACGGCGTCGCCGGCGTTAATGGCGGCATGGATCGCCAGGCTCGTGGCGGCGATCCCCCGGCCGGCCTCCAGCTCCGCCGAGGCCGCAGCCACGTACTCCTCGGCCTTCGCCAGGTAGCTGCGGGCCTGGGCGGCGCTCACCGACCTCGTGCGAACCTGCTTAGGCACTGCGGCGCCCCTCGAGCTGGTCGATCCCGGATCCGTGAATGACCCTGCCGTCGCGTCGAATGTCCCGCCACACCTGCTGCCGTTGCCGGAGTCGGCTGCCCACGTCCTCGGCTCCGACCTCGAGTACCTCGACCCGGTTTCCGGTCAGCCGCCGGACCGCCTCCCGCCAGTGCTCGATCGAGGCGGACCACGCCTCATCCCCTTCCTCGACGTCGGCCGGCCGGACGACGAGGACGTCGATGTCGCTCTCCAGGTCGGCCTCACCCCGGGCGAACGAGCCGAAGACGACCACCGAGGCCGGTACCACCGGGAGGTTCTCCACCGCTCGCCCCATCTCCTCGATGGCTGCCTCTCGGGCGCGGCTCAGCCAGAGCAAGGGCCGCGCCGCCACGTGCTCTCGGACGAGACGAAAGAGAGACGACGGGGGCGCCTCGCGGCGCTCCACCAAACCGAGCTCGACCAGGGCGGGAAGCACCCGAGAGGCCTGGGCCGTGCTGACCCTGGAGAGCCGGGCGATGGTGCGCAGATTGAGCTCGGCGGTCGTCTCGGCCAGCACCGCCAGGATTCGCCCCTGTACCCCCGGGATCAGAGCCTCGACGGGACGCACGAAGTCCATGCGGAGAGGTTAGCAGATATGCATCACAAATGAAACAATTGTTTCCTTTATACAACGGAGAAGGGTGCTGCTACTCCGGCTCGTAGCGGTTCGAGATCAGCCAGTGGAAGATCTCGTGACGGAGGAACGACAGCTTGCGCCCGCCCGGCCGCCGGTGAGCGGGGATGATCCCCTCCCGGGCCCAGGCCCGCACGATCTGGTCGGAGGTGTTGAGCAGCTCCGCCAGCTGCTTGGAGTCCATCACCGCCGGCACCTCCGGGTACCAGCGCTCGTAGTCGATCTCCTCCTCCACCCCGCTCAGTCCTCCTCGGTCTCTTCTGCATCAGCTGCGTCTTTGACTGGCCGCATCGAGGCCAGCACCTCCTCGCGGAAGAAGCGGAACTGCTGGCCCCACCGGACGGCCTTCAGCTCCCCCCGGTGCACCTTGTCCCGCACGTCCCCGATCGTGGAGTGCATCATCTCCGCCACGTGGGCGGTGGTGAGGATGGGCGGATAGAGGCGCCGCAGCTCGTCCAGGGGATCGGGATCGCTCATCGCCTGCCGATAGTACTCAACGTTGCGACGGTTGGGAATGGTTTCGGAGCCGAACAACCGGATCTTGTCCGTATTTTGTCCGTCGGAGAACGGGAAACGCCGGGAATCGACCGGAAGCGCCGGGGGTCGAGAACCCTTGCTACGACTGGGTTCCCGTCGATTCGCCCTCCTCTTCGGAGTCCCCCTCCTCGGACTCATAATCCGTAGGGTGGAGGTTCGAGTCCTCCCGGGCCCACCGCGAGGGACTTCACAGGTCCTTGGCCCAGCGAATCCCTGGGCTGTCCTACCCTCGAGTCTCTCGACTTTGCGCGAGAATGCCTTGTTCTTACCGCGGCGGCGCATCCTCCCGCTCGACCGTGGAGTCGAGTCCCTCCGGGCTGCCTGCCAGAACCGCTTCTTGCAAGGCGCTCCTAGCCGCATTGCGAAGGATCGAGGTACCGGCGGCACTCGTCGTCTGTGAACCGGCGGGTCACCAGGCTCTCGGCGACCTCGATGAGCCGATCGTGGTCAAGCGGGAAGCGTCGCAGGACGTAGCCGGTCTCTTCCGTGCCGTCTACGTAATAGAGGTAGTTGCCCGCGGGATCAAAAGCTGCGAAGGGTGGTCTGTCGATTTCGACGGCCGGCTCGACCAAGAGATCCCCAGTGGCGATGTCCCATAAGCGAAGCGAGCCGAAGGCTGAAGTAGCCATGATCCCGTCGCCGGTGAGGGCCACGCCGGGTACCCCACCCCCCTCGAGGGTCCGGTCGAACACCAATGCATCCGCGGGGGGAACACCGTCGGCCACCTGCATCAGATCGACCACCGCCGCCCGCCCGTTCTGGGTTCCCACCCCCAGGTATCTTCCCGTGGGGTCGAAGGCGAGGCCGAGGGGGAAGTCGCCCTCAAACTCGAGGCTGGCGACCATCGGGCGCTTCATGTCGTGGATCTCCACATGCGAGCTGGTACTGCCGGGCTCGGTGTCGATAGCGACCGCCAGGTAGCGGCCGCCTTCGAAGAGACCCTCCGGGTTGAATGCGGCGCGAAAGATGCCGCGCTCGCCCAGGTCCAGCAGTTCCCGGCCCGACGCCACCTCGATCACCCGGCTGCGCAACTCGGGGTTCTCCGGTACCACGGCCGGCGCGAGGAGCGAGAGCGTCCGCCCATCGAGAACCAGGGCGTCGCCCTCAGGATCGAAACCCTTTGGGACGGTACAGCAGGGAAGCTCCGCTATCGGCTCCCCGGTCGCCACGTCGCGGACCCACCCCCGACCTTCGGCGTCGAGTGCCGCCACCAGCCGCCAATCGGTGCTGATGGGGGCGGGAAGAAACCCACTGATCATTCCTTGCAGCCGCGACCCCTCCAGCGGCTCTCCGCTGGCCAGGTCGAAGCGCTGCCAGCTGCCCATCGACCCGATGGCCACCTCGGTACCGTCCGGGGAGACGACAGCAGAGAAGGCAAAGGCGGCTCCGATATCAATGTTTCCCACGGCCTGAGTCCGGGCACGGCTGACGTCCCATACCCGGGTCTCACCGTCGGCTCCGACACTGACGATCCTCTCCCCATCCGGGTAGAACGTAAGATCCCACACGGCGCCGGTGTGCCCGTCCAACGTCAACAAGACCGCCCCCTCTTCAGGATCGTGCAGCCTCACCTGACCGTCGTTGCCCGACGAGGCCACCATTCCGGTTACGGGGCTCACCGACACCAGGCCCATTGGTACCGGCTCGGCCCAGACCATCTGCCGGGTTTGCAGATCCCAGGCCTGGACCTGCCGCGAACTCTGCGAGCCGATCACCAGCCGATTCCGAACCGGATCGAAAACCAGGCTTAGGGGTGCAAAGCCGGGGGTCTCCAACGTATCGAGCACAGCTCCGTCTCTCGCATCGAGGAAGCTGATCACCGACCCAGTCTCATGGGCGACGAGCAGGGTGGAGCTGTCGGGGAACACGATGTCGAAGGCGGAATCCACCGGGACCGTGAACAGTAGGGAACCGGAGTCGACGTCCCAGGCCGTGACGTGGAAATCACCATTCGCATCGGTACTGACCGTGCCCAGCAGCCGCCCGTCGGGGCTCCAGGCGATCGGCCGCTTCGGGATCGTGGATCCACTCACGACATGCTGGGGTGCGGTCAGCTCGGCGACCCTGGTCCCGGTACCGGGATCCCAGAGGACCATCTTCGACGTCTCCTCATCTGGCTCTGAGTCGTACACGACTGCCAGTTGGCTGCTCCCGGGCCTGAATTCGACTCCCCCCAGCGGAGCATCACCAGCCAGGCGGCGCAGGGGGGCGCCGGTGACGGCGTCCCAGATCACCACCTCGTGGCTTGGGGCGCTTCTCTCCCGGTCCAGCGAGTCGGTGGCGAGGAGGGTTCCGTCGGGAGTGATGGCGACGCTGAGGTGGCCGTCGGGGAGGCGCAGCTTCAGCCGGGAGGTTTGCACCGCCTGGTGGAGGGCGGCAACCACCTCCGGCAGCAGCGGTTGGCCCGCCTGGCGGGACAGGTCGGCGGCCTCCAGGGCAAGGAGAACGGACCGCTCGGGATCCTCGGCCAGGGCGAATGTCGAGTCTCCCGCGAGTCGGCGGGCGGTGGCATCTCGTGTCTCCTGCTCGGCGATCCGCCACTGCCAGAGGGCGGTGGCGGCCAGGCTTGCCACCACCAGCAGGCCAACCACCAGCGATCCGGTCAGGGTGCGGCGCCGGCGGCGCCGGGCGTTGCGCTCTGCCTCGTCCTTGGCCCGGGACGCCTGGTAGTAGGTACGCTCCTCCGGGGTGAGTGCGCTGGTCTCAGCCCATCCGGAATAGGGGGCGAGACGGCTCCCAGTAAGTAGATAGTCGTCGTGTCGGTCGGCGGCCTCCCACTCGGTGAGGGCGGCGCGGAAGCGGCGCCCGAGTACCAGGGCCTCCCGCTCCTCGTCGATCCATCCGCGCAGCCGAGGCCACCGCCGCAACAGAGCCTCATGGGCTACTTCGAGGGTGGGGCCGCGGGTGACCGGGTCACGATCGGCGAGAAGAAGTCGCTGCTGGGTGAACGTGTCGAGCACCGCCTCCAGGTCCACTCTGGTGATGCCGAGAGACTCCAGCTCCGTACGACGAACCCGCCGGCGGCTGTCGTCGGTATTCTCGTCCACGGTCACCAGGCGCAAGAGCACCTGGCGGGCCGCCTCCTGCTGGGCTGGGGTGAGCCTCTGGTAGAGGGTCTCGGCTCTGAGGGCCAAGGCTCCGGCCACCTCCCCGATGCTGTGGTAGTCGGTTGTGGTGAGCAGGTCGCCACTTCGGTGCTCCACCAGCTCGGTGAGCGCATACTGCAACAGGGGCAGGCCTCCGGGTTGGTGGGCGACATCCTCGGCGATACGGTGGGGGAGGCCGGGCTCCCAGCGCAAACCCACAGCCTGGGCCGGGGCGGTGATCATCTGCACCAGCTCCTCCCGGGTGGGGGGGAGAACGGTGACCAGCCCATCTCGGACCAGCCGGCCGAGACGCTCATCCTCCAGCGGACGATCGTAGAAGTCGGCTCTCAGGGTGGTCACCACCCGGACCCGGCTTGCCGGATCCTCAGCGGCATCGGCGATCAGGTCGATGAAGCTACAACGTTCCTGTGGCGAGTCGACCAGGGTGTAGAGCTCCTCGAGCTGGTCGATGACCACCACCAACTCGTCGTGGGTACCTCTTGACAGCCGGTCGAGCAGACCCACCAGCCCCCGGTTGCCCGATTGAAGCTCATCGGGATGAATGGGTTCGCTCGACACCGCCTCCAGGGCCTGAGCCAGGCGCTGAAAGGGATCGGGTCCGGGGGTGAGTGCCGTGCTTCGCCACTCTTCGGACCCGTCGATGGCTCCTCGAGCCAGCCCCGGAAGGAGCCCCGCCTTCACGACCGACGACTTGCCCGACCCCGAGGGGCCCACCACGGTGACGAAGCCGTGCTCGGTGACCGCCGCTACGAGGGTGGCTATCAGCTCGTCCCGTCCGTAGAAGTCCGCCGCGTCGCCTACGTCGAAGGCGCGCAGACCCTTGTAGGGGTTGCGGGACACCACCGGCTGCCGGACGTCCGGTGGCTCCTCGCCCAGCACCCCGGACAACTCGGCCAGGAAAGCCGCCGCCGTCCGGTAACGATCCCCGGGGTGGAGGGCGGTGGTCCGGGCCAGCACGGCCTCGATCTCGGCGACCCCCGGTAGCAGGTCTCGGGCGAGCATCCCCAGGGCATAGAGGTCCGCGGCAGGGGTGGGCCCGGTGGCTGCCTCCTCGGGGGCACGGTACCGAGGGGCCGAAGACAGGGAGGACACCACTTCCGGATCCAGGAGCCGGGCGGCAATCCCGAAATCGGACAGGTAGGCGTTGCCCGCATCATCCAGCAGGACGTTGGCCGGCTTGAGGTCGCCGTGGGACAAGCCCTGCGAGTGGGCATGATCCAAGGCGGCGCCTACCTGGCGGAGGATTTGTCGGGCCACCGTGGGATCCACCGGACCTGAGGCCATAGCCTCTGCCAGCGACCCGCCGGGCAACAAGGCCAATACCAGATACGCAGACGTGGTGTCCCGCCAGAAGTCGATCAACGGGACGATGTGGGGATGCGCCAGGCGGGCGATGGTTCTGGCTTCCGCTTCGAAGCGACGTACGAAGGGAGGTTGGGAGGCCAGCTCGGGGCGGATCACCTTCAGCGCCACTTCTCGGCCGACAGACGGCTGGTACGCCCGCCACACCACCCCGAAGGCTCCCTCCCCTATCCGCTCTCGCGCCTCGTAGCCCGGTACCGAGATGGGCGTGGCCCGCTCGACTATGGCTGCATCGGCATCGACCCGAAGGTCGGGGAATTCTGCCGGCAGGCCCACGAACACCAGCTGCGCCACCCGCTCCGGGGTTGCCATCCCGCGCAGGTGGACCTCAACCAGCTGGCGGACCTGGAGGCCGGCCGGGGCCGAGGCCAGTACTTCGGATTGGGTGGCCGCCGAGATCAGGACCTGACCGCCATGGCCAATCGCACACAGTCGGGCTGCACGATTCAGAGGAGGCCCGAAGAAATCACCGCCCCGGGTCTCTGCCTCCCCCACGTCGATCCCCATCCGCACCCGCAGCTCTCCCACCTCCCCCCAGTCCTCTCGGGCCAGGTTCCTGAGGGTCGCCTCGGCGGATCTCACCGCAGCCACCGCGGTGGGGAAGGCGGCCAACACCCCGTCCCCGGTGTGCTTGAACACCCGACCTCCCTCGGCCTCAATCGCCTCCCGCAACACCCGATCGTGGGCGGCCAGCGCCTCCGCCATCGCTTGGGGGAACCGATCCCACAGTCCCGTCGAGCCTTCGATGTCGGTCACCAGGAAGGCCAGGCGCTGGGTGACCGCCCGTCCGGCCCCGCCCAGCAGGGACTCGTCATGCTGGAGGATTGCCAGCTCCAAGTCCCGCAGCTCCGGCGACGGCTCGATCCCCATCTCCTCAGCCAGAAAGGACTCCGTGCGCCGGTATGCCCGCAACGCCTCCGCCTGGCGCCCCGACCGGTACAGGACCAGCATGTGCTGGGCCCGGAACCGCTCGCGGGTTGGATGCTCTTCTGCCAGGGCCTCCAGTTCGGGTACCAAAGTCCCGTGAAGGCCCAATGCCAGCTGGGCATCGATCCGAAGCTCCACCGCCTCTAAGCGCAACTCCTCGAGGCGCCTCACCTCGGGCTCCAGGCCGGGGACCTCCACCAGGTCCGTATACGGCCGACCACGCCAGAGGCCGAGTGCCTCCCGGAGACCGGTGGCCGCCGCATCCGGATCGGTCGCAACCAGGCGGCGGGCCTCGTCGACCGCCTTCTCGAAGACCAGAGAGTCGAGGCGCTCGCTCTCGATCTCGATGCGGTAGGTATCCCCGGCTCGGACTATCACGTCCCCGAGAAGCGCCCGGAGATTGGATATGTAGGTGTGGAACGAGCGGCGGTTCGCCTCCGACCCCTCGTCACCCCAAATCCCCTCAATGATCCGGTCCCGTGACAAGGCCCGCATCGGCGCGGAGAGAAGCATCGCCAGCACCCCCCGCTGCTTGGGTCCGCCAAGATCGACGCTCGCACCGTCGCGTTCGGCGTCCAGCGGGCCCAACACCCGTATCCGCAACCCGATCTCCGTCACGACGTTCGAGTCCAGGTCCTGCATCTACCGGATCTTCACACACCTCGTTCAAGAACCATTAAAGAATCACTGATCTCCATCCCCTCGTCCCTACGAACATGCGGGGGAGGGAAACCTGGGCGAGGGTCTGCCAAGCGGTCCCGAGCAGCCCGGGGTGGAGTCGGGAGCTGATCCACCACGCCGACCTGCTCATCCCCACGACCTGGTGTTACCGCACGAGGGGTTCTGATCACCCACGCTCATGTCAGGAGACCCATAAGTCTGACCCATGAGCGAGACGCTTCCGTTCTTCGAGGTCGAGGCCCATCCGTCCGAGCTGGCGGACCGAGTGGAAGGCAGCAGGACCGGATCCTGGTCACGCGCAACGGCCGCCCGTCGTTCGTGCTGATGAGTCCCGACGATCTCGAGTCACTCGAGGAGACCCTCAACATCCTCTCCGACCACCAGCTGGCCGGGTCGCTCCGACGGTCGCGGGAAGAGGCGGCGGAAGGGAAGCGGCTTCGTCTCCGCGACGAGGCCCGAGCGAGCCGGGTGTCCGAGGTCGAGAAATCACGCCCCGTTGGACTGCATCATCTGCATCGGCTTCCCGAGAAGGTGCGGCAGGCCACTCTGGACTCGATCTTCGGGCCTATCGCCAAGAACCTGCAGCGCCTCGGTAAACCCCTCATAGGAGCGCCAGCAGCGCCGCCGCCCCCAGTGCGAGCCCGCCTCTCGTCTGCGGCGCCGCGACCCGCGATACCGCTTGCAACCATCGCTAGAAGGGGCAGTTGCCGGGAGCCGGCGTGTCGATCCGCCGCGTCGCATCCTTCGGTAGGATCTGGACCGCGACCGTCTCCGCCGGGGCGTCGGTCTCGTTCCGCAGTAGGTGTACGTGGCCGTCGCCTGGGTCGACGAAGCCCTCTCCAGCCCTGTAGCGCGTCGGCGTGCAGGTGGGATCGTCGCCGTCGTAGGCCATGATCTCCCCGACAGTCACGATGATCAGGCTCGGGCCGGGGTGCGTGTGCCAGCCGCTATGCCCGCCGGCGGCGATCGCGTTGCGGGTGACGTAGACGTCGGAGGCGTCCTTCGCCTTGAGCTCGAGTTCGTAGCTGTCGGTCTCCGCTTTGACGTCTATCTCGCCAAAGACACCCTTCCACTGCTGAACGGCCGTGAACCCCGATCCCTGAGTCGCCAGCGCACTTGCGGTGTACACGGCGAGACCGATGAGACCGACGGCGACGGCCAAGGCCCATTTCGTTTTCATGTCTCCTCCTTTGCTGACGGGACCGCCTCGACTCATCTTCACGGGGCGAGGGGCTGGATATCGTCTTTCCGCTCGGAGCCGCCGGAAGCGGAGCCAGGTTCCTCCTCGTCACGCACCGGGAGGGGCCGCTCCCACACTCGCATCGTGACGCACTCCTCGACCAGTGCCTCAAAGCGCTCACTGGTTGGGAGATTCAGCTGGGGGACGATGTCCGCCGCACCCAGACTGTGCCCCAGTCCGTTCACCTGGCGGTTGTAGGTGATCTGACCGTCGACGTAGCCCCGCGTAGCGGCCCGGCAGTAGCTATCGGGATCGGAGCCAAACAAGAGATGCGCTCCCACCAGGACCACCAACCCCAAGGCTGCCACGAAGGCCGCCAAGCCTCCCAACTCTCGTAAGCGTGCCACGGATGGAACCGTACGGCGCTGGCCGGAAGGGGTGCATCCGTGGACCTACGGAATCGCCTACGGAATCGTGTCGGCGTCCAGGCGCGAATACCTCCTGCCAGACCAGCGGGCGCAGGTTTCACTCCCCGCATGTTCGTTAGCCGCTCGCCCCGTAAAAGATGAGGCCGCCCCCTCGGCTGGCGCAGGGCACCATAATGGCTCGCATGCCCACTGGGGGACCGTTCCGGTCCACTCCGCTGGTCGGGCGAGCCGCCGAGCTGGCGGTACTGGAAGCCGAGCTGGAGGAGAGTCGAAAAGGCCAGTTTCGATGTCTGCTCCTCAGCGGCGAGCCCGGCGTCGGGAAGACCCGCCTTGCCCGCGAGTTCCTCAATGGAGCCGGTGGCCGTTTCCTGCGTCTTGTAGGAGCAGGTGGCCCCTTCGGAAGGACCGCCGCCTACGAGCTCTGGGGGGAGGCTCTCGACTCTTACCTGCGCAGCCTGCCTCCGGACGAGATCGCCAGGCTGTGCGGAGGGTTCGTGGATGACCTGGCTGCCCTGTCCCATCGGATCGCCGCGGTGGCCACCCGCGAGGGTAAAGCCGAGCCACCCCGACCCCGTCTCCTCGCTGGGCTGGCCGAACTTCTCCAGAACCTGAGCGCTCGATCGCCGTTGGTGGTGTTCCTCGACGACGCCCATTTGGCCGACCCATCCTCATGGCATGCCCTCGACTATCTGGGAAGGAACCTCGGGTCGGCGAGGTGCCTGGTGGTGCTGGCTGCCCGGCCTGGTGACCTCTCCGAGTCCTTGCTGGCCACCGACGTGGTGCTTCGCTTGGAGCAGCAGGACCGGCTCCGGCGGTTGGAGCTGGCACCCCTCTCCGAGGCGGCACTCGAGGATATGGCGGCCGCCGTGCTGGATCGACCCCAACCTTCTCGGGCCCTGGTCGACTGGTTGGTGAGGCACTCCCGGGGCAATCCCCTGATCGCCCTGGGTCTCTTGCGGGCCGTCGCCGAGGAAGGGGGTGATCCGGAGGCCCCGGCGCTGACCAGGGTCCCTGTTGGGTTGAGGACCTGGGTAGTGAATCTCGTCGGGCGTCTCGAGAGCCAGGCCTTGGCGGTGGTAGAGGGACTAGCCGTAGCCGGGGAGCCGCTCCAACTCGAGGAGATGGCGCCCCTCATGGACGAGGTTGTCGACCGACTGGGGGAGGCACTTCAGCGCGCCATCGTCCACCACCTGGTCGTCGAAGAGGACACTGGCGGGCAGCTGACGTACCGAATCACTCATCCCCTCATTCAGGAGGCGATCTACGAGGGCCTCCCGCCGACCAGGCGTCGCCAGTTGCATCGACGGCTGGCCGGATTGCTGGCGGCAGAGGGACGCCTCGGCCGGGCAGCCTCTCACCACGTTCGGGCCGCTCGCCCGGGTGACCCCGAAGCTATAGATGGGCTGTTGGCAGCCCTCCAACAGGCGGAAAGGCACGGAACCCTGCACGAGTCGCTGGCCATACTCGGCTCCCTGGTGGACTTCCTCCCCAGAGGCGACGCGCGTTGGCTGAAGGTGCTCGACACCTTGGACCGACGGGCGGAGTGGCTGTCGGAGCACCGAGCCGACGCCAATCCCGCCGCCGCCATCCAGGCTTTGCGGCGGGCCCGGGACCTGTTACCGGTCGAGGGGGAGTCTTTGCGACGGGCGATCCTCGAGTTCCGCCTGTGCGGGCTGCTCAGCTGGGGAGCCGGGGAGGTGGAAGAGGCCCGGACCGCGGGAAGGGCGGCTCGGGAACTGTTCCTCGCGGCCGGCGAGCCTCATCAGGCTCGCATCGTCGAGGTTGAACTGGCCTGGCTCAGTGGGCTGCTGCGCGGTTATGGCGAGATGGAGGACATGGCACGGTCGGTGGCCGAGGCGGGCGAGGAGGCTGGTGATGAGGAAGCTGCCGTCCAGGCCTGGTTCGCCTGCGGCTGCGGAGCGATCCCTGCGAGGCATTATCGGGAGGGCCAGCAAGCCTTGCGACGGTCAATCGCCCTCGCCACCAAAGTGGGTAACCACTACCGAGAGGTGGCCGGATCGGCCGTGCTGGCCTCGGCGCTGACCTGGTCGGGCAGGACGGAAGACGCCTTGGCCGTGCTCGAGGAGGCCGGAAAATGCCACCCGGACCATTCCGAGACTGTCTTCCTCGAGCTGACTGCCCAGGTGCGCTGGATGGCCGGGGACCTGAATGGAGTGCTCGAGGCCGCGCAGGCTTGCCACGCCCGCGGGGTGATGAGCAGGAGAAAAGCCTGGGTGCTGGGACTGGGGGCAATGGCCGCGGCCGAGCTGGGCCGTTTCCAGGAGGCTCGTCCCTACCTGGAGCTGGCCCAGCAGGTCTACGGCGAAAGTCCCTTCTTCCTCTTCAGTGACTGGTGCGATTACGCGGAAGGGTTGGTGGCCTGGCACTCCGGCGACCCCGGCCAAGCGGTGAAGGTGTGGCAAGAGGCGGTGGACCACGTCCATCTGGACGGCTCCTTCTTCCTCGATCTGGCCGAGGCCGGCGCACAGATCGCCGACCGGAGTGCCGTTGAACGGGCGGCGGCTGTTCTCGCCCAAATGTGGGAAGAGAGTGGGGAGTCGGTGGATGAAGCCTTGGCAGCTCTGGCCACTGCTCGGCTGCAGATGGTTGACGGCCTGATCCCTGACCTCGAGGCGCTCGGTCACGCCACCCAGGTGATGGCTGAGAGCGGGCGCCGGCTCGACCACGCCCGGGCCCTTATGGTCTTCGCAGACGCGGCCGCCTGGGCTGATCGTTCGCTGGCGATTGAGCTTTTCACTCAGGCTGAGGAGCAATTGAGGGCGTGCGGAGCTCGGATCCGGCGGGAGCGAATCCTCGACAGGCTGCGGGAGCTGGGAAAACCGGGCCACCGGGCGGTAGCTGCATTGTTGGGGCCGGAGAGGCTGACGCCCCGAGAGCACCAGGTAGTAGCTCTGGCCGTCGAAGGGCACACCGCCCGCGAGATCGGGCAACGGCTCTTTATCAGCCCCCGCACCGTGGAGAGTCATCTGTCGATGGCTTATGCCAAGTTGGGTGTCGGCTCGCGAGTGGACCTCGTTCGCAAGGTGCTCCGCCTCCCCTATCGGGATTGAGGCGAGTTCGTGTGGCATCAAGCCTGACTTGGCAGCACGAGCGCTTCCGTGACGTTGACGATCAGGAATGGGACTCCTCTCCGCGTCCACATCGCGTCCACAGGAGAACGGGAAATGCTGGGAGTCGTCGGGAACGGCCGAGAGGCGGAATCCCTTGCACGGCAAGACTTCCCGGCCGTTTCCCCTGTTCGCCGACTTCCTCGAAAGCGGACTCATAATCCGTCGGTCCCAGGTTCGAGTCCTGGCGGGCCCACCCTAAAATCCGTTAACAGCCCTTAGGACTTCCTGCCTGACCCAAGGCACCACGTCCTGCTTCTCCTGCGACCACGACGTGTCCACACGAGCTCCTTCGCCGCCAACCCATGAGGAATAGCTGGCGAGGTGCAGACAGCACCGACCCACACCGAGAGCGCCGCATCGGCCGGAACCCCCACCGCTCCGTCTCAGTGGCTTCTCCGGACCTTCGAATGAACGGCTTGAAGGGTCGGAGCGTCTCATCTTCGAGAGCAAGAAGGGACCAATGGCCGCGGCAGGATCACCGCCCCAGCAAAGCCAGCCCTGGCTGCTGGCCGGCTCCGTTTGCTTGTGCTTTGTGCTGCTCTTCCTTCTCCTGCCTGCCTGCCGTGCGACTCCAGAGAGGGATTCCACCTCCCGTCCACTCGCGCCGCCCGAGACCATCACCCCCACCCTGGCGGCCGCCACCCCTAGCAGCATCCGGACGACCTCCGGCGGGAGGATCATTCTCCGAGCCCTCCATCCGGTAACTCTCGAGGACCTTCCCCACTCGCGGATCCTCCCCGGCGACGAGGACACGGTGAGGGCTGTTGCTCAAGACGATTCGAGCCGTTGGCTCGCCATCTTGGAGGACGCACCCGAGCTCCCGGGAGGAGGAATGCTGCACGTCGTTGACCTGCTCGCCTGGGAGACCCAGACCTTCGAGTTGGATTTCGGAGGAGCGGGGATCAACGCACCGGTCTTTGGCGACGGTGGAAGGCGGCTGGTCTGGGAGCAGCGGTTCGGCGAGCTGCTCGCCTACGCCAGGGAGGCTCCGGTGGCCGTTCGCCCGTCGACCGATCCGGCCAGGTAGGACTGGATCCTCGGGGCCACCTGCTCGATCAGCCGCTCCACCGGCGTAGAAGCCACCGGCTCCATCCGCACCACGTAGCGGAGGATGGCCAGCCCGAGGAGTTGGGAGGCCGCCAGCTCCGCCCGCAGCTCCCGGTCCGGTCCCCCGAGGTGCGGTGTGATGCGGGGTAGCACGGCTCTCGTCACGAACTCGGCCAGCGGGGACGGTTCCGCTCCGGCCGTCAGGGCCCGGCGGAGTTGTCCCAGCATCGCCCGACGACTGGCTTCCCCCTCCCAGATGGTGAAGAACAGCCGTGCCAGCCACTCACCGGCTCCCTCCACCCCTCCGGCGAATATGGCCTGCAGCGCCTCCCCCGGATTGAAGGGAATGTCGACCGCGGCCGCGAAGAGATCCTCCTTGGTACCGAAGTAGTGATGCACCAGTGCCGGGTCGACATCGGCCTCACCGGCAATGAGCCTGATGGTGGCCCGGTCGTATCCGTGCTCTGCGAAGGCGGAACGGGCCATCTCCAAGATTCGCTCTCGGGTGTCGGTGTCCCCGGGACGCCTCCCTC
Organism: Acidimicrobiia bacterium; assembly: GCA_050742155.1. Classification (GTDB taxonomy): domain Bacteria; phylum Actinomycetota; class Acidimicrobiia; order Spongiisociales; family JALYHC01; genus JBOGFC01. The sequence goes on along the minus strand of JBOGFC010000083.1, from coordinate 22,769 downwards.
TCTGGGGCATCAGCGCCCGGCCAGGGAGACGAAGGTCTCCTCCAAGGTGGCGGGATGCTGCGACACGTCGGCCTGGATACCCGAGGCGGCCAGCAGCCTCTGGATGCGGTCCGGGTCCCCTTCGGGCACCCGCAGTGACGTCCCGGCCAGGGCCACCAACAGGCCGGTCTGCTCCAGGAGCGCCAGTGCCCGCTGCCATCCGCGGGTTCGGATCTCCACCGCCGAGAGGTCACCGATGATTTCCTCCACCGAACCTTCGGCCACCGTCCGCCCGGCGGCCAGCAGGTGGAGATGGTCGCACTGCTCTGCCTCGTTGATGTGGTGGGTGGTGACCAGAACCCCGGCACCCTGGTCGGCGGCCAGCCGGATGGTGTCCCACAGACGAGCACGGGCCAGCGGGTCCACCCCGGAGGTGGGTTCGTCCAGGACCAGCAGGTCGGGGTGGTGGAGCAGAGCGGCCACGAAAGCGATCCGCCGTTGCAGGCCGAGCGGCAGGCGATCCACCGTCGTGGCCGCCGTGTCTTCGAGACCGTCCGAAAGCTCCGGAACCTCCACCCCGAACAGCCGGGCACGGAAGGCCAGGTTCTCGGCCACGGTGAGGTCGGTGTAGAGTCCCAGCCCCTGGGGCATATAGCCGACCCTCCTCAGGCTCTGGCGGGTGGGAGGGCCTCCGAACAGTCCTACCCGACCGCCGTTCGGCTCGATCAGCCCGAGCAGCATCCGGAGGAAGGTGGTCTTTCCGGCCCCGTTGGCCCCCAGCAGACCCACCACCTGCCCGGGAAGCACCTCCAGGCTCACCCGGTCCACCGCCGTCACCTCCCCGAACCGCTTGACGACCTGCCGTCCCTCGGCGAGCGGCGTCACCGTAATCCCTTTGCCTCTCGGGCCACGGCAAGCGCGGTCAGCAGGTCAGTGAGGTCGGGGTCGATGGAGTCCGCCCCCGGGGGCGTGGCATCTGCCGACCACATGCGCCAGCCCGATCCGCGGCGCCATCGGTACGGCCAGCCGACCGGGTGGTCGGCGGCGAAGATCCGCCCGGCGACCGAGCTCCTGATATCCTCGAGATCTCCGTATGCCAGCGGATGCCCCTGATCCAGGGCCAGGATGGTCGAGGCCCGCTCGGCTTCGTCCAGGTAGGTGGTGGTCAGGACCACGGCCGTCCCCGCCGCCGCGGCCTGGGAGATGAGACGCCACAACTCGAATCGGCTGACCGGGTCGACACCGGTGGTCGGCTCGTCCAACACCAGGAGCTCCGGCTGGGGGAGCAGGGCCATCGCCACACCGAGCTTCTGGCGCATGCCTCCGGATAGGTGGGTGCCCAGCCGGTTCCGCGATTCGGTCAGCCCCGTCGTCTCCAGCAGCTGGTCGAGTCGCCGCTTGAACTCGGATTGTCCGATCCGGTAGGTAGAGGCCACGAAGGCCAGGTTCTCGGAAACGGTCAAATCGGTCCAGGTACCCGAACCCGCCGGCTGGTATCCCACCCGATTACTCCCGGGGCGTCGCACCCTGCCCCCGGACACCCGGGTCAGCCCCACCAGCACCCTGCCCAGGGTGGTCTTCCCGGCCCCGTCGCCCCCGACCACCGCCGCCACCTGGCCGGAATGGGCGTCCAGCGAGACCTGGTCGAGGGCTGTCCGGCCCCCCAATCGGACGGTCACCTCCTCCAGGCCGAAGCGGGTCATGCCGCCACCGGCTCTGGTTGGGGGCCGGCCTCGGCGGCGGCCAGGTCCCTCCGAAACCGGACCACGGCCAGCGTGAAGACCGCCCCTCCCAGGACGGCCAGCCAGGCGAGCGGGCCGAGCAGGGAGTCGAATGGTGCGCCCCTGACCATCACTCCCCGGGCGATCTGGTTGAAGTAGGTGAGGGGAAGGATGTACCCGATCCAGCGCACCCCGGCGGCCATCGACTCGAGTGGAAAGATGATCCCGGAGAGGAGGACCTGGGGGAGGAGGGTCATGAGGGCAAGCTGGATGGCTTGGGCCTGGTTCTCCGAGACGCTCGAGATGACGACGCCCACCCCCAGGGTCACGAATAGGAAGAGCACCGCTCCCAGCGCCAGGGTGAGGGCCGAGCCGTTGAAGGGAACCTCGAACAAGAGGGTCCCCACGATCAGCACCACCGTTAGGTCGACGGCCGCCACCAGGAAATAGGGGGCCACCTTGCCGACGAAGACGTCGCGGGGACGGAGCGGCATCACCGCCAACTGCTCGAGGGTTCCGGCCTGCCGTTCCCTGACCACCCCGAGGCTGGTGATGACTGTGCCCACGAACAGCAGGATCAGGCCCCCCAGGCCCGGCACCAGTACCGCCGAGGTGTCGAGCTCGGGGTTGAAGAGGACCTCCACCTCCAGGTTGGGAACCTGTCGCCGCATCGCCGTCAAAGCCTGGAGGGCGGCCCGGGCGGGGAAGAGCTGTGACCCGTCGATCAGGGCTACCGGATGAGAAGGGTCGGCGATCAGGGCTACCACCGCCTGGCCGCGGCGAAGGGTGTCGATGGCTTCCTCCCGATCCCCTGCTGGCTCGACCGACTCGACCTGGAACGGATCCGGCAGTCGGCGGCTGGCCTGCTCGGCCCCGGGACCCATGGCCACCACCTCGATCTCGGAGACGTCGAAGCTGGCCGCATAGCCGAATACCACCAGCAGAACCACCGGCATCACGATCATCATGGCCAGGGTTCGATGGTCCCTTCGGACCTGGCGGAACTCCTTGACGATCATCGCCCACATGGCAGCCTCCCGCTGTTCAACACGTGTTGAATTATATGCGATCCCGCTTCTCATGTCGAGGGAGCCTGACGAGCAATCGGCCGGTCCCAGCCGGGGAATGCCCCCCGGCGGGCCGGGCGTCACACGGTCAGGAGATCGACTGAACGTGGAGGTGAGGTCATGCTCATGCGCTTCGATTCTTTCCGGGAGCTGGATGCTGACGGAGGGGGTGCTGGTGACAAGGGGCCGTCGTGGCCAAGTCATCGAAGCGGATGGCTTCCCCAGCGCCCGACATCGGCTAGGCGGGGCGTGGCTGGCGCTCTGCCGTCCCTCGTGCTCCGGCGGCCCGAGGATTTCGACCCCGTAGGGAGCCGCGGCCCGGCCGATCTCGACCGGGTTGGCCTCCTCGATGGCAGGAAGCTTGTGACTGTCTGCGGGTCGCCCGACATTGGAGACAGGCCGCCGGTCCTCCCCGCCCCACGCGCCCTACCTTCTTGTGCTGCCATCTGTAGGGAGATGTGGCAACATGGCAATATGGCAAAGATCAAGACCACCCTCACGATCGATGCAGACTTGATGCGGCAGGTGCGGATCCGCGCCGCCCGATCCAGCCGGAGTCAGTCCGAGGTCCTCGAAGCCGCGCTGAGAGAAGGACTGGGCGTGATCGAAAGGATCAGGGCGAAGGCGCGGCTCTCGGAAGAGGAGGCCCTCGACCTCGCCTCCAAGGTGGTTCACCAGGTCCGGGCACAGAGCCGGCGCGAGAGGAAGCGCTAGCCCATCCGAATCGTCATCGATGCCGATTGCCTCATCGCGGGAACCTTGACGCCGTCAGGGGCCACGTCGGAGCTCCTGGATCGCTGGCAGGCCGGCGAGTTCGAGATCGTTGTCTGTCCGCAGCTCATCCAGGAGGTGAGGAAGGCTCTGCTGCATCCTCGGATCGCCAAGAAGTACCGACATCCAGAGGGATGAGGCGGAGGAGTTCGCGAGGCGGCTCTCGGAGGAAGGGATCCTGCTCGACGGCCCGGTCGAGCCACCACACGTGGTGCCAGACGACCCGACGGACGACTACCTCGTGGCACTGGCTGTGACCGCGAGGGCCGACGCCCTCGTCACCCGAGATCGACACTTCAACAAGGTCAAGGTGCGAGGACTTCCCATCGATGACGCTGGTCAGATGCTCCGTCGTCTCAGGCCGTCCTAGGCAACTTGTTCGTCCCCGTCGATCCGGGGGAGATGGGCCTGTCGTAACACGGCCGGACGAGCTGAGTCGCCTGGTGACGACTTCGGATTGCTTGGCTCGTCCCAGGTTCTGAGATCTCGCCTTGCCATGTCGTCGAGACGCGGAGCGATCGTGTCGGCCGTGGACGGAAACATGTGGCGCTATAAGAAGACCGCCGGGGCAGGGGCGGCAGGCCAACACCCCCGAGAGAACCCCCTCGTCGCGCCTCTCTGACGATCCCCCAGCTGTCCTCAGCGAGGGGGAGAGGATCGTGTCACCGTGCACCGCCCTCGGCTGGGGTGGGCGCTATCCGGCCGCCTCCCGCAGGGTATCCCCATGCGCCTGGACGATGCGGCGCAGGGCAAGCTGAGCGGGTAAAGGCTCGTCTCCGTAGATCCGCCCGGCGAAGATGTCGATGATGCCCTCTCGATGCTGTGTGAAGTGGGTCACGTATCCGAAGGCCAGCGGGTTGCTCCAAAAAGCATCGATCAGGTCCTGGACCACGCCCAGCCCGTTGTTGCTGCGGTCCTGGTAGTCGAGCAGGGCACGCTCAGCACCATCCAGGTAGGCGCCGATCGCCCGCACCGCCATCTCAGCGTCCGAGATGGTCAGATAGAGCCCGAAGGAGAAGATCGGGTCGATGAAACGATGGGAGTCACCCACGCATAGGTAGCCCGGTCCGGTGAACTCGTCGACGAAGTACGAGTAGTTGGAGGCGGTCCGTACCTCCTCGACCATCTCCACGTCCTCCACCCGCTTGGCCAGCTCTGGGTTGAGCTCCCGAAGCTCCCGAAGGAAGAACGCTTCCTTGTCCTCCTGGCGGTCGCGGAAGTAATTGGTCGGAGTCACCACTCCCACGCTCACCACCTCGTCGTCGAGGGGGATGAACCACGCCCAGTGGAGCAGCTTCTGATAGAAGATGATGGTGTTGCCGCTCGCCTCTCCGGGTTCCCGCACCGCACCCTTCAGGTGGCTGAAGACTGCGATCTGGCGATCGTACTTGTCACGGCGCTTCGGACCGATTAGCCCGGTGCGGGCCAGCCAAGTCTTCCTCCCGGTTGCGTCGAGGAGGGCGTCGGAGAGGACGTCGACCGAGCTACCCGAGGAGGTAGTGACGTGCACCCCCTTCACCGAGCCATCGGTCCCGACGATGGGCTCGTTCGCCTCGCCTCGAATGAGCTCCACCCCCTCGGCGCGGGCAGTCGCTAGCAGCATCGAGTCGAACTCGCTGCGCCGCACCTGCCACGTCGTGGCCGGCTCCAGCTCGCCCTGATCGGTACGCCGCATGACCGGCACCCAGAACGAGTTGCTGCCCCCGGTGCCAAACACCGTCACCCCGTGCTTGATGGCGTGGCCGCGTCGGATCATTTCGTCCTCGAAGCCCAGCTCTCGCACCAGCCGCCCGCACTCCCCGGTCATCGATTCCCCGATGTGGAACCGGGGGAACTCGTCCCGCTCGACGATGACGGAACGGATGCCCTGGCGGGCGAGGAAGAGGGCACTGGCCGTGCCACCCGGACCTCCGCCCACGATCGCAACGTCGGTCTTCACGCTCATCTACACCCCCGAGCCCGTCAGCTCCGGCGTAGGTGGGATGAGGGAGGTGATGTCCTCCAAGCGCCGGTCCTTTGTCTCGACGCCGCTCAGGCGCATCACCACCGCCGAGGCGAGGATCGGAACCGCCGCGACCAACGCAACCACGGTGAAGCCCGAGGAGAGGGCCAGGAGGCCTGCCACCAGGGGTGGGCCGAGGATGCCCCCCAGCTTGCTGCTCCCGGCCGCCAGGCCGCTCCCGGTGCCTCGCAAGGCCGTCGCGTACACCTCGGCGGTGTATGGGGAGAGCATGGAGATCACCCCCCCGCTCGACACGAGCAGGAGCACCATCAGCAAGGTGAGCTTAGCGCCCCCGCTCGGCCGGGCGACCGCGAAGCCGGCCAGGCTGGCGGCGGTGAGCAGGGCGTAGAGGATCATCGCCTTGCGGCTGCTCCACATGCCGTAGAGATAGGCCACCAGCACCGTCCCGGGCACCGAGATGAGGGCCGCCAGGAAGAGGAGCCCGCTGGTGGAGGAGATGGCCACCCCCTGGTCCTGCAGGATGACCGGCACGAAGGTGATGAAGCCCCAGTTGACCAGTCCCCAGCTGAGGCCGTAGAGCCCGACGGTCAGGGTGTGGGGGAGGTGGGGCTGCCGAAAGAGGCGGCCCAGGCCGGGGCGGTGGGGGGCGACCGGACCGTGGACTTGGCCGTTGGGCGACGGGGCGGGGAGTGCCTCGTCCGCCATCAGCACTCCGTAGCGAGCCATGACTGCCCGCGCCTCCGCCGGGCGCCCCTGCTCGAGCAGGAAGCGGGGGGACTCCGGAATCCAGCGATTGAGGAGCAGCACCAGAGCGCCGGTGGGAAGCCCGGCGAACCAGAGGATCCGCCATCCGAAGTGCGGCTCCAGGAGGGCGGCCAGGCCGCTGGCCACCAAGTAGCCGCCCACGGTGCCCATGCCGCCGTGGAGCACCACCAGCCAGCCACGCTTTCGGGCTGGGACCGACTCGGCCATGAGGGCGTAAACGATGGGGAGCATGCCCCCGGCCGACAGACCCATGATGAAGCACATGAGGAGGTTCCAACCGAAATGGGGCATGAACCCGCAGATCGACGTGCTGATGAAGATCAGCGAAGCGAGGAGGATGGTGGCCCGGCGGCCGATCCGGTCGGCGAGCAGTCCCCAGACGAACGAGCCGATGGTGGTCCCGGTGAGGGCGGAGAGGGGGACGGCGGCCACCACCAGGGTGCTCAGCCCGTATTCCAGCTTCATGCCGGGGACCACGAACCCGAGGGTGGCCGGCTTCATCACGTCTACGATCAGAGCCACGCCCAACACGAAGAGGAGGCCCCAGTGGGCCCCGGTCAAAGGAGCATCGTCCATGGCTCGCACCTGGTAGCCGGGCGATCCTGAGGAGGCGCGGAGAAGACCGGCTCCGCGGGGGATGACCCCGTAGGCGGCCACGGCGAGGCCGCCGACGATGAGGCCCATGCCCACCAACATGGTCCTCGACATGGGCATGCCCCCCATGGCGTACTCCATCTCCCCGGCGGCGAAGAACTCCGGGAGGTGGAGCAGCACCCCGGCCATCATGGCCAGGGTTCCCACCCAGAAGGCGAGCGGATGATGGAGTGCGACCCCCCCCGGCCGACCACGTGAGGTCTCCGCCCGGCCGCGGGCAGGGCGCGGCTCACGAGCAAGAATCGACCTGGCCATGGGGAGACCTCCCGTCCGCTGGCCCCAAGCGCACCACCATAGGTGGAGGCAACCCCGCTGCATATGTTCCACCTCACACCAAGCGGGCTGTCTATCTCACTCTGCGCCCGTGATGTCGGTTACGGAGGCCGGGCCACTGGGGCCAGCACTCTGCTACGACTCGTTTCCGGCGTTCCGCCGTTGTCCTCCGGTGCCCCGGAATCGGACTCATCCGTAGGTCCCAGGTTCGAGGCTGGCGGGAAGCCGCAGGCCGCCGACGCCGAGCTGGCTCTCAGGTGGGGTGTGACGAAGAACCGAGTGGCCCAGATGAGAGGCGTTCCCAGCGAAGACGGAGAGTTGGTAGGTGATCGGATCGCTCTGGAGGTCGGGATCCGTGTCGTAGTCGAACCAGACCGATGTCACGGCCACGTCATCGCTGACGGGCACCTCGATGATGGCCGGATCGGCATTACGGATGTAGTAGTCGTTGGGAACCGGAATCTCCGTTTGCCCATCCTCAGCGGCCGCGGCATTCGCCTCCTCGCCCGAGAACCAGATGGCGAGGTCGATGGCGAGGGTCGAGCCGTCGTCGGCGACCTGTTGTATGAACACGAGGTGGCGCCCGTTGGGAAGCTCGGTGACCCGAGCGTCGGTAGTGAGCGCTTCCCCCGTCTCCGTGGTCGTCGTGGCCTCCTCGGGAGCCGGCGTCGGGGTGGTGGCTCCGGTACCGTCGTCACTGGCGCAGCCAGCGACCAAGAGCGCCGCGAGCGCGGTGGGGATCAGTCGCCGTGTCATGGACTCTTCCTCATCGAGGCGCCACGGGCGGCAGGACCAATCTAGGACGGATCATTCTTCGCCGAGGGTTGACCGAGACGCGAGTCGGGACCCGACTCCAGATCGCCCGATTTGGTGAGATATCGCCCTCTTGTCCCGGGTGTACCAGAGGTGGCACCTCGGCGTGCGCTTTCAGGACACGGGTCCGAGCGCCGAGCGGGCGTCCGCGCCGCCGTCGCCTGGGGCTGTGGGCACCCCGCGAGACGAGCGAGGAGGCGCAGGCCGAAGTAGAGGCGACTGCTGACGAGCGATAGCATCGGCGAACGAAGGGCGCCCGGTACCGAGAGCGGAAGGAGGTCCGCTACCGGGAGGAGTTGGCCCCGGGCCGCCGCCCTATTCGTTCTCGTGACGGTTACCCGTCGTCTGGGTAGATAAGCGTCACAAGAACGAGAGTCATCGCTCGACGAACACCCCCAGGTCGACGAACCCGGTGTTGCCTCCCGAGGACGACAGCACCTGGAAGCGCAGCCGTTGGGCCTCCACGTCGACCGGGAACAGGTAGGGCCGGTCGGCGCCGGGGAGCTCGAAGGGGCCCAGCTCCGTGCCGTCGTCGGTCAGGACCGAGAAGCTCGCCACCCGGGCGCTTTCGCCCATCGTGCGGGTGTGCGCCGAGAGGGCGATCACCCGGTAGCTCCGGTCGAGCCCGATCTCGATCCAGGCGTCGTCTCCGTCGCCGTCCGAGGACCACTCGGTGGCCGGGTCGCCGTCGATGGCGTGGTCGGCCCCGAACTGTGAGTCATTGGGCCCACCGCCGAAGTTGGAGCTGACCCCTATCACTCGGGCGCCCTTCTCGCCCAGGGCGACGTTCTCGCCCTCCACCCCCGGAGGCCCGAAGGCGGCCGGGGAGGCGAAGGCCTGGTCGGGATCGACCAGGAACCAGGAGAGGAAGACCGCCTCCTCGTCTGAAGGATTGCGCTTCTGGACGGATTTGCCCGGGGGGATCCCCTCCAGGCCACCGGGGCCCATCTGGATGGCGCCGATCAGGGAGTTCTCGTACTCGATCGTCCCGGACAGCTGGTAGACCAGCTCGGGGCCCGGGTGGGTGTGCACGCTGGTCTGGCCTCCCGGGGGAAGGCGGACCTCCACGAAGACCGCCAGGGGATCGGGCGGGATTCCCTCCAGCGGCTCGCTCTCGAAGACCAGGCGGCCCCCTTCGGCCGGAGCATCACCGCCCGAGGAGGCCAGCCGGATCTCCCAGAACAACCCGGCCCCCTCGTGCCGGTGGGATGCGCCGGCGGGGACCACCGCGCTCCCTCCCTCCTCGAGCACCTCGCCAACACCGTCCACCGTCAGCCGATGCTCACCTCGGACTGCATAGGCGAAGGCGAACTCATGGCGATGGTCGAGAGTCTCGCCCGGCGGCAAACCGATCTCGTGGGCGATCCAGGCCGCCCTCTCCGGTGGTGCGCTTTCGAGAAGCTGCTGGGCGAGGAGCTCGGTGGTGGCGGAGCCACCGAGCGCCTCGCCGCCCATGGAGAAGCCCCCCTGGTCGGACGTTCGGCAGGCGGCCGCCATCAGCAGGATGGCCAGTGACCAGACCTGCCACCGGCCGATCACGACCCCGACGACAGCCACTCCCGGGCCCGCTCGAGGACGGCGTCGCCTTCTCCGTCAGGGGGGAGATGGACGACGACGTCCGGCTGCAGCCCATCGCCCCCCACGCTTCGGTGACCCGGGGTGAACCAGCGGGCGATGGTCAGCCGCAGCGCCCCGCCGTTCCCGAGCAGCGAGTATCCCTGCACGGTGTCCTTGCCGAAGGTGGGCGCTCCGATCAGCGTGGCCCGCCGGTGCTCCTGGAGAGCCCCGGCCACCACCTCGGAGGCGGAAGCGCTGCCCTGGTTGATGAGCACCACCATCTCCAGACCGGGGTCGGTGGCTAGGCCACCCGGCTCCACCTCCCACTCGACGGAATCGTCGCCCCGTCCCTCCTGAGTCAGCACCAGACCATTGGCCAGGAACTCACTGGTGATATCGATGGCGGCGTGCAGCAAGCCGCCCGGGTTGTCCCGCAGGTCGAGGACCAATCGGCCGGCCCCGGCGTCGAAGAGCCGGGCGAGGCCGTGTCGCACCTCAGCGTGGCTGCCGGTCCCGAACATCACCAGACGTAGGTAGCCGATCCCGGGCTCCAGCAGCCGTGCCTCCACGGTGTGGAGGGAGATCGCCTGCCGGGTGATCGTCACCTGGAGCCGGTCCTCCCCCCGCCGGATGGTGATCGTGACCTCGGTGCCGGCCGGCCCCCGCACCCGCTCCACCTGCTCCCACAGCGTGCTGCCGGCCACCGGCCGGCCGTCGGTCGATACCACGATGTCCCCGGCCCGCAGCCCGGCCCGCTCGGCCGGGCCGCCGGCCACCGGCGCCACGATCACCATCACGCAGGTGGTGGATAGCAGCGCGCAGGGCGTCTCACTCTCCGCCAGGTTCTCGGTGGCCACCTCGGCACCGATTCCCTCGATGTGCCCGGACTGTTCCTCTCGCAGGAGCCGATACCGCTCGGGGGTGAGATAGGTGCTCTGGGGATCGCCCAGGCCATAGCCCACCATTCCGGAGATGGCCGCTTCCACCAGCTCGGCCCGGGAGGGGGGAGCCACCGACCCGGTTCGCAGCTCGGCGTAGAGGCGGCAGACCTCTTCGAACGTGCCGGCAGGCGCCGTGCAGGCAATAGGATCGGATCGCGGAGGGGACGGGGGGAGGCCGATACGGGCCAGCCGGGCGTCCCGCGCCTCTCCCAACCGGCGCATGGAGCGAAGCGCCCCTTCCGCCAGCCGGCGGTCCTCCACCGGATCGACATAGGTGTCGTGCACCTCCTCGTACACCTCGCAGAAGAGGGCGAAGCCCTCGGCGGGCGCAAGGCAGCCGCTCAGGTCGAGGAGTGTGTCCCCCTCGGGGTCGGACGGGCCGCCTGCGGCGACCCGGGGAATCACCCATGCCACCAGCACCACCAGAGCGATGAGAAGCCATCGGCGGTGCGACGATGAGAGCGTCATGGGATCCCTGCGAGTCTACGGGCGCATCGCCGGTAGCGGCTCACCGGCTTAGTGGTCGCCGGCCGGCGGCCCGCCCGAAGCCGCTCACACGGGGAAGAGGAGGCTGAACGGCCCGGCCCAGATGGTCAGGGCCAGGAACCAGGCGCCCACCACCACCAGCACCCATCCTCCCCAGCGCTTGACCGCCATGGAGGGCGCCTGGAGACGCTCGACCACCACCTGCTGGGCAGAGGCCACGGTCAGGGCCGCCCCGAAGACCAGCACCACCAGTGCCACCGCCGCCACCGAGAAGGCCAGCAAGGCGGCGGCGAAGCCGCCGATGACGAGGGCCTGCCCGGCCAGACCGGCCAGGATCGGCCCGGTTCAGCCGAACCCTGCCAAGAGGTAGCCGAAGCCGAACAGCGCGAAGCCCACCACCGGGCGCCGCCGCCGGAGTCGGACCTGAGGCCGCCGGAGGCGGCTCACCAGTCGCTCCACCCCGTGGAAGGAGAGCGGGAGGAGGCCGGCTTGCACCAGTCCGAGCAAGACCAGGAAGGCTCCCACCACCAGTCGGATCGTCCGGCCGGCCGGGCTGGTGAAAGTGACCGAGGCGGCCAGCCGGGCGCCACCCAGGGCGAAGAGCGAGCCCATCCCGAGCACAAAGGCCACCGCTCCGATGGAGAGCGACGAGGCGAACAGCAGCGCCCGACCCAGCCGGACCCGTCTTTCTTCCCCCTCTCCGGTCTCGCGCGCCAGCAGGGTCACCAGGAGTGGGAACGAGCAGGGGGAGAAGAAGGCGGCCACGCCGGCCGCCGTCGCCAGCACCTGCAGCCCGATGCCGGCCGCCCGCGGAAGCCCGAAGCGTGGGTAGAGGACGTAGCCCGTGTACCCGGCAACGCTGAGAGCGACCACCCCGACGGCCAAAAGGAAGTACCCGGTCCGGGCCCGCCACAACACGGGCGGACCCTACTGCACCACTCGAGGAATCGCCCGGCCGGCCGAATCGTTATGGAATCCATGGAGCCGATCGGAATCCTCTACGAGCACCCGGAGTGGTTCAAGCCGCTCTTCGCCGAGCTCGATCGGCGGGGGGTGCCCTATCAGCCCATCCACGCCGGAGCCTTTTCCTTTGACCCCGTCGAGCAGACGTCGCCCTACTCCCTGCTCGTCAACCGGATGAGCCCTTCGGCGTGGCGGCGCGGGAACGGCCAGGGGATCTTCCAGACCCTCCAGTACCTGGCTCACCTGGACGACCTCGGCGCCAAGGTGGTGAACGGATATCGGGCCTTCTCGGTGGAGGTGTCGAAGGCCCGTCAGCTCAGCCTGCTGGCCGGGTTGGGCCTGCCTCATCCTCGCGCCCGGGCCATCAACCATCCTTCCGCGGCCCCGGCCGCGGCGGAGGGCCTGCGCTTCCCAGTGCTGGTCAAGCCGAACGTAGGGGGAAGCGGGGCGGGGATCCGCTCCTTCGCCGGCCCCGAAGAGCTGGCAGCGGCGGCCCGCCACCGGGAGCTGGAGCTGGGGCCGGACGGCACCGCCCTGGTCCAGGAGCATCTTCCGGCGGCGGACGAGGCGATCGTCCGGATCGAGATCCTCGACGGAGAGCTCCTCTATGCCATCCGCCTTCAGCTCCTGCCGGGGAGCTTCAACCTCTGCCCGGCCGACTATTGCGAGGTTCCCGCCTTGGCGGACGGGGTCTCGGGCCGGGGCGGGCCGGTGGAGCGCCTCGACCCTCCGGGCGAGCTGGTGGAGAGCGCCAAGCGGATCCTGGCGGCGGCCGGTATGGACTTGGGGGGCGTCGAGTACCTGATCAACGCCCGCGACGGCCTGCCCTACTTCTACGACATCAACGCCCTCTCCAACTTCGTGGCCGACGCCCCCCGAGTGGTGGGGTTCGACCCGTTCGTCGACCTGGTCGACTTCGTCGTATCACGGGCTGATCCTCTCCGGCTGGCCGGGTAGAGCCGGTCCAGGGCCCTCAGCGCCGCTTCTGGGCCTTGGCCGGCTTGGGGAACGGACGGCACCGGGCACAGAGCCGGTCCTGCGGTCGGACCGGGGTGCCGCAGCCTGCGCAGAGGATGTAGAGCCGCACGGGTGATCCTTCTCGTCTTCGGACCTCCATCGGTCCCCGGTTGGTGAGCGCTGAGGACTGTTTTGAGGTCGTCTGGACGGTCTAGTTCCTCCCTCCCCCCTCGTTTTGGCGCGCAAACTTCACACTATGGCGTGATTCTCACGCGCCAGAACGAGGAAGGGGGAAGCCGTGCGTGCCGTAGAGCCTGACGAAGTGCGCCCCGACGATGCGGCGCCGCCGCTCCAAGCCCCGCACCCCCTTCTCGAACAGCTCCACCACCTCGTTCCCGCCCGGGCCGATCGGTTGGACCAGCCTCCCGCCCGGGGCGAGCTGCTCGACGAGCGGCCGGGGCACTTCGGGGAAGGCGGCCGAGACCACCACCGTCTGGAAGGGGGCGTGCTCGGCCAGGCCCTCGGTGCCGTCCCCCACCACCACCTCGACGTTGGCGAGCCCCTGGCGGGCCAGGTTGGCCCGGGCCGCCTCGGCCAGGTCGGGCCAGCGCTCCACGCTCCACACGAAGCCGGCCAGGCAGGCGAGGAGGGCAGTCTGGAAGCCGTAGCCGGTGCCCACCTCCAGGACCTTCTCTGAACCCTCCAGGGCCAGCGCCTCGACCATCCGGGCGCTGAGCGATGGCTGGGTGGTGACCTGCCCATGGGGAATGGGGAGCGGCCGGTCGAGGTACGCCTGGGCGGCCAGCTCGGCCGGGACGAAACCCTCCCGTGGGACGGTGCGAAATGCCTCGAGCAGGCGAGCATCCCTGATCCCCTCGGCCAGCAGCGTCTCCACCAGGTCGTCCGGCGTAGGGTTCATCGCCCCAGCCTACGATCGGCCGATGATGGGGAACCACCACGAGCACCACGACCCCGACGTCTTCCGCCGGCGCTTCTGGATCAACCTGGTGCTGGCTCTGCCGGTGATCGCCTACAGCGAGGCCGTCCAGGCGTGGCTGGGCTTGGCGCCGCCCGGCTTTCCCGGTGACCACCTGGTGGCGCCGGTGCTCGGCACGGTGATCTTCCTCTACGGGGGACGGGTCTTCCTGGAGGGAGGCTGGCAGGAGGCGCGCCGCCGGCAGCCGGCATGATGCTGCTCATCTCGTTGGCCATCACGCTGGGACTCTTCGAGCTGGAGTTCTGGTGGGAGGTGTCCACCCTCATCGTGGTGATGCTGCTCGGCCACTGGCAGGAGATGCGGGCGGTGGGCCAGGCTCGCGGGGCCCTGACCGCGCTGGCCGAGCTGCTTCCGGACCAGGCCGAGGTGGTTCGCGACGGCGAGACCGAGAAGGTTCCCAGCGCCGAGCTGCAGCCGGGGGACGTGGTGCTGGTCCGCCCCGGGGGGAGGGTGGCGGCCGACGGGGAGGTGGTGGAGGGCCGGGCCGACTTGGACGAGTCGATGGTCACCGGAGAGTCCCGTCCTGTGCCGAGGGAGGTGGGTGACCGGGTGGCAGGCACGGTGGCCATCGACTCTGCCCTCCGGGTCCGGGTGGAGGCGGTGGGGGAGGAGACCGCCCTGGCCGGGATCCAGCGGCTGGTGGCGGCGGCGCAGGCCTCCGGCTCGCGCGCCCAGGCGCTGGCCGATCGGGCCGCGGCCTGGCTGTTCTATGTGGCGGTGGCCACCGCGGCGGTCACCTTCGTCGTGTGGACGGCCCTGGGGCAGGCCGGCCCGGGGGTGAGCCGCACCGTGACCGTGTTGGTGATCGCCTGCCCCCACGCTCTGGGGCTGGCCATCCCCCTGGTGGTCGCCTTGGGGACCGCCGTCTCCGCTCGCCAGGACATCCTGGTCAAGGACCGCCTGGCCCTGGAGCGCACCCGCCTGGTCGACGTGGTGCTGTTCGACAAGACCGGCACGCTCACCCGGGGCCAGCACGCCGTATCGGCGGTGATGTCGGGCGACGGGGGCCGGGAGGAGGTGCTCGGCCTGGCGGCGGCCGCCGAGGCCGACAGCGAGCATCCCCTGGCCCGGGCGATCGTGGCCGAGGCCCGGGCCGGCGGCGTAGAGATCCCGAGCGCCTCCGGCTTCCGGGCCATGCCCGGACGGGGAGTGGAGGCCACCGTGGACGGAAGCCGGGTGGCGGTGGGCGGTCCGGCGCTGCTCCGCGAGCGGGATCTGGAGGTTCCCTCGGAGCTCGACGGGGAGGTGTCCGCCTGGCGCGAGAGGGGTGCAGCCCTTCTACCTGGCCCGGGACGACCAGGTGGTGGGGGCCGTGGCCCTGGAGGACCAAGTGCGGCCCGAATCTCGCGAGGTGGTGGATGCGCTCCACGAGCTGGGAGTCGAGGTGGCGATGATCACCGGCGATGCCCGTCAGGTGGCCGAGGGGGTGGCGGCCCAGCTGGGCATCGACGAGATCTACGCCGAGGTGCTCCCGGAGGACAAGGACGAGGTGGTGGCCCACCTCCAGGAGGAGGGGCGAACGGTGGCCATGGTGGGGGATGGGTTGAACGACGCACCTGCCCTGGCCCGGGCCGACGTGGGGATCGCCATCGGGGCCGGCACCGACGTGGCCATCGAGTCGGCCGGGGTGGTGGTGGTCTCCGACGACCCACGGGGGGTGCTCGGCGCCCTCCGGCTCTCCCGGGCCAGCTACCGCAAGATGGTACAGAACTTGGCCTGGGCGGCTGGCTACAACGTGGTGGCCCTGCCCCTCGCCGCCGGCGTGGCGGCTCCGGCCGGCTTCGTCCTGGCGCCGGCGGTGGGGGCGCTCCTGATGAGCCTCTCGACCGTGATCGTGGCCCTCAACGCCCAACTCCTCCGTGGCCTCGACCTCCGGACCCCCGAGTAGGTCCCGGCCGGAGGTCCGCTCGCGCTGCCGAAAGTGCTGTCTCCCTGGCCTGTCCGATCACTCCCACGAAGCCACTTGTCACCCGGGATGTGATGGGATCGTCACCACGTCACCGGACCTGATGGACCGATACGCCTCCGCCTCCAGGACGACCACCGGGCAGGTGCGGCCGTAGAGCTCCTCGGCCACCAGCGCGCCCAGGGAGAGGATCTCGTCCGGCTCGAGGAGCAGGAAGGCCGCCGGAGCGGTCCCGGCCCGGATCGCCTCCGCCAGCACGCTGCTCGACGAGCTCGACCCACGACCCGAGGGCATCACCACGACGTGCCCGGCCAGCTCGGTGCCCGCCTGAGGGTGTCGGCGATCGATGATCCGTCCGGTGGCCGGGTCGAAGCCGCCCCACAAGCTGAGCGGCTCGTCGAGCACCACGGCCGTCGGCCGGCCCTCAGTCACCGGCCGGCCAGTCACTCAGCACCACCCTCCCGGCCGCCGCCGAGCGCAGGCACTCCTCCAGGCTCCCGAACACGACTTCCACCCCCAGATTGCCCGGGGCGTAGTAGGCCCACTTGGCCGAGTTGGTCATCACCGGGTCTTGGAGCGGCGGGATGATCGGGGTGACGTAGGTGCAGGTGTCCACCACCACCTGCACCCCGGCCCGCTCGATCGGCCCCAGCCAGCCGTTCTGTCGTACCTGCTCGAGGACGTGGCGCCCGGTGGAGACGTAGACCGGCACCTGCGGTCGCGGTCCTTCGAGGAGAGGGACCAGGGCGGCGAACTCGGTCACCGAGAAGTGGGGCGTGCCCAGGCTGACCGCTCCCAGGCGATCTCCGGCGGAGGTGGAGAGGGAGCGACGGGCCCGGCCCAGGTCGTCCACCGAGACCTCCACCGTGCGCTGCGGGGGCCGGCCGTGCAGCGCCTCATCCAGAGTCGGCGCCTCCGGAGTGACCCCCACCACGTGGACCAGCGCCACCGCTCCCGAGGAGGCAGCGGCCGCTCCCAACGCCTTGAGCTGATCCTCGGTGACGGCGGGCGGCAGCCCCTCCAGCACCGGGATCAACGAGGCCGCCGCCCGGCCCACCAGGTGGCCCAGGACGGGATAGAAGACGTCCACGGCCATCAGTCGTTCGGGAATCCCGGTGAGGCGGAATAGCACCTGCCCGCCGCGGAGCTCGGTCCTGTGCAGGCCGGTGTCCGGCACCCGCCCGGTCAGGGCGGCGCAGATGTCGAGGAAATCCCCGTAGCGGTTGGTGCGCGCCCCCAGTACCGAGTTGGCGAAGACGATGGCGTTGGACTCCGCCCAGGCGATCTGCTCCCCGAACGAGGGCCGGTCGGGAAGCTGATAGGGAGCACAGGTCCAGGTGGGCCGGCATCCCATGGTCTGGTAGCACTCCATCAGTCGCCGGGCCCGTCCGGCCGTCTCCGGGTCGCCTCGATAGAGCTCGGGATGGAGCAGGTCGAGGGAGCCCACGTTGAGGGTGGTGGGCACCGCCACTTGCCCCCCTCCCGCCACCAGTCGCTCGGCGAAGTCGAGGCCGGCCCGGCCGTGGTAGAGGCCACCGTCGACGTGGGCGGAGGTGACCTCGATCAGCCGGTCGGCCCCGGCCAGCTCGGCCATCTTGACGACGATCCGGGTAGCCAGCCGGAGAGCTTCCCCCTCCTCGCCGGCCAGCCGGGCGCGGTCCCCCTCATCCAGGGTGACGGTCACCGGTCGGCCAGCACCGCCAGGGCGGCGTTGCGCCCGTTGACCCCGATCACGCTCCCGCCCGGATAGGTGCCGGCCCCGCACAGGTAGAGCCCCTCCACCGGGGTGCGTGGTGGGAGCCGGCGGTCCCACATGTGCTCGGGCCGGCAGTCGCCCTGGAAGATGTGGCCGCCGGTGAGGCCGATGCGGGCCTCGACGTCCGGTGGCCCCAGCACCTCCTGGTGGAGGATCAGCTCGGAGAAGCCCGGCGAGAAGCGCTCGATGGAGGCCACCACCCGGTCGCCGATCTCTCCCCGCCGGCCCTCCCAGGATCCGTTGGACAGGTGATACGGCACGTACTGGCAGAAGGCGCTCATGGTGTGGAGGCCGGCCGGGGCCACGGTGCGGTCGTAGGCCGTCTGGAAGTACAGCTCGCACCAGAGCTCCTCCGACACCTGGCCGCGGCGGGCGGCCAGGCACGACTGGTGCAGTGCCTCGGGACCGCGGGTGATGGTCACCATCGCCCGGGTGGCGTACTCGGCCGTCCCGAAGCGGGGGAGCGCCCGCAGGGCGAAGTTCACCTTGACGACCGGGCTGTCGGTCGGGATGGCCTCTAACCGGGCGCGCCAGTCCCCGGGGGGCTCGTCGCCCAGCAGGGCGAGGGTCCGCCGGGGGTCGGCGTTGCTCACCACCAGCGGGGCGAAGAGGTGGGTGCCGTCCTCCAACTCCACCCCCTCTCCGGGACGGATCGCCCCCACCGGCAGGCCGGTGGCCACCACCGCCCCGGCCGCCCGGGCCGAGTCGCAGAGAGCGAACGAGACCATCCCCAGCCCACCCCGCACGTAGCCCCAGCTCCCCGGGCGGCCCTGCAGACGGCCGCTGGAGTGATGGAAGTAGATGGAGGCGGTGCCGGGCTCATAGGGGGAGGCGAAGGTGCCGATCACCCCCTGTCCGGCGAAGGCGGCGACCATCCGCTGGTCGTTGAAGAAGCTCTGTAGGTGGTCGACCATGGGCTCCTCGAAAAGGGCAGCGATAAGGGCCGGGTCGTGGCCCAGCCGCTCCTCGATCACCGGGCGGGAGGGCGGTTCGCCCAGCCAGAGGTCCTGGTCGGTGGGGGGCCGCAGCGCCTCCCGGACTCGCGCCCAGAAGGCCTCGAAGCGTCGAAAGCCCTCGACGTCTCCTGGGGCCAGCCGCTCGACCTCGGCCAGGGTGCGCGGTTGGTCCTCCCACTCGGTGAACGACGAGCCGTCCTCGAAGGGCACGAACAAGTGAGGGTCGCAGGGGGTCACCGCGTAGCCGTACTTGGCCAGCTCGAGCTCCTCCACCACCCGGTCATGCAACAGGCCCACCACGTAGGCGCAGGGAGAGACCCGAAAACCCGGCCAGGGCTCCTCGAGGGTGGCGGCCCCCCCCACCCGGTCCCGACGCTCCAGCACGAGCACCCGCCGCCCGGCCCGGGCCAGGTACCCGGCCGCCACCAGCCCATTGTGGCCGGCCCCCACCACGATCACGTCCCACTTCCGACTGGCGAGCTCGGCGGGGGTCATCCTGCGAACCTAAGGCTTGGCTGTACCGAAACGGTGCAATTCTGCCCAATGTTCATCCGACAGCTCAGGTTGGCGGGCCTGGCTAACCCTCGGCCAAACTGCCTTCGGCGGGCTCATCGCGCTGCTCCTCCAGGGCCGGCTCCTCTCGGACCGGAGCCTCTCGGCGCTCGGCCCGCAGCCGGCGCAGCTCCTCGCGCTCAGCCAGCACCTGGCGGCGGCGGCGACGCCAGGCGAGCCCGATCAGCTGATCGAGGATCACCGCCACGACCGCGGTGGCCAGGATGACGGCCACCAGCGAGACGTCCATCTGGAAGCCCAGCCAGCGCAGCTCCACCGGCTCCGGGTTCTGGGCCGCCAGGATGACGATCGACACGCCCAGCAGCAGCACGACGATCAGGCCCCAGAAGAGCCCGGTGCCGGCGAAGACCCGTTCCCTTTCGGTGGGCCGTCTCTGTGCCATCACGACCACCCTACCCGGGATCGACCGATCTTCCCGGCAAGGGCGTACCATAGAAACCGCCTGCAAAGGAGGCGTGAGTGGCCGACCATCATCACCACGACGAGCGCGAGCACGAGACGCAGGAGTTCGAGCCCCCGCCCCGCCGCCCGGAAACCGAGCAGAAGGTCTATCGCAGGGAGCCGGCCGAGGAGCGGGTGGCCGAGCGAGAGATCCTCTACCGGTCCAGCTGGAGCCCGGCCCAGATCGTGGCTCTGGTGGCCGGAGTGTTCTTCATCGTTCTCGGAGGGATCGCCCTGGCACGGGGAGGGTTCGCCGACTTCACGGCCCACGTCGAGGTGGGCGGCTTCCATCACACCTCGGTGCTCGGTCTCGTGGAGCTGCTCTTGGGGATCCTGCTGCTGGCCATGGGGGCCATCCCCGGGGTGGACCGGACCGGCATGATCTTCTTGGGGGCGCTCTTCTTCGCCTTCGGGCTGGTGCTGGCCTTCCAGGGCGAGTCCTTCCACGGCCTGTTGGGCACCCACTCCAACAATGGGTGGCTGTACGTGCTGGTGGGGGGGATCCTGCTCATCGTGGCCCTGGTGGCGCCGGTGATCCTGGAGGACCGCAGCCGCCGCATCTACGGGCGGAGCCGCTTTTAACCCCCTCCCCAGCCCTCCCCCGAAGGGGGAGGGAGGAAATGGCTTGACGACTCTTGGGCCACCCGATAGCGTGACCGTTCCACGACCGAGGTCCGTGATGCTGCGGAACATCTTCATCACCATTCCAGGCGGGGCGATGGGGGTCCCCGTGTCCCTGCGTGCGCCGCGGCATCTCGTCACCTGAGCTCCAGCGACAAGACGACACCTAGAAGCCGCCGGCGCACCGCCCGGCGGCTTTTTGGTTTCCAAGGAGGTTCAGGTGTTCGAAGAGGTCTATCAAAGAGGAAGGTGCGTCGATTCGGGGAAGAACCATTGGTTCTTCTCCGACCGGCCGGACGAGCTGGCGGCTGCCCAGCGATTATGCGCCGAGTGTCCGGTGCGGCTGCGCTGCCTGGAGCTGGCCCTTCATCGCAACGAGGAATGGGGCGTGTGGGGCGGGGTGGTCTTCTGGGAAGGCCGTCCCTACCACCGCAAGCGGGGCAGGGGCCGCCCCGCCCGAGCCGACTTCGAGCTGCCCCTCGAGGCCGACCGGGAGGAGCTCTGGGAGGCGGTCCGCTCGGCCTAACTTCCCCCTGGAAGGTCAGAACGCCACCATGTCCCGCAGGCTGCCCGGGCTGGAGGGATGGCGGAGCTTGGCGAGCGCCTTGGCCTCGATCTGGCGGATTCGCTCCCGGGTGAGCCCGAAGTGCCGCCCGACCTCGTCGAGGGTGCAGGGCACTCCGCTGTCGAGGCCGTAGCGCAGCACCAGCACCTCGCGCTCCCGATCATTGAGCTTGGCGAGGATGCGCCCCAAATCGGCGCGCCGCATGCCGGAGGCCACCGCCTCGAAGGGGGCCACCGCGTCCTCGTCCTCGATGAAGTCGCCCAGCACCGCCTCGTCATCGCCGATCGGCTCGAAGATGGACACCGGCTCGGGAGCCACCTTGAGGGCCTCGGCCACCCGGCCCGGGGCGAGGCCGGACTCCTGGGCCAACTCCTCGATGGTGGGTTGGCGGCCGAGCAACTTGAATAGGCGGTTCTCCGCCTGCTGGACCTGCACCAAGGTGTCCATCATGTGGACGGGTACCCGGATGGTGCGGCCCTTGTCGGCTATGGCCCGGGTGATCGCCTGGCGGATCCACCAGGTGGCGTAGGTCGAGAACTTGAAGCCCTTGCGGTACTCGAACTTCTCAACTGCCCGGATGAGCCCCAGGTTGCCCTCCTGGATGAGATCGAGCAGGGGCAGCCCGGGGGTGACGTAGCGCTTGGCGATCGAGACCACCAGCCGTAGGTTGGCCTGGATGAACCGCTGCCGGGCGGCTTCCCCCCGCGTTACTGCCTCCTCGAGATGCTCTCGATCGGCCGGGTCCGGCCGGCCCTCCAGGGCCTGACGAGCCTTTTCGCCGTGCTCGATGGCCTTGGCCAGGTCCACCTCATCCCGGGAGGTGAGGAGGGCGTAGGCACCGATCTCCTCCAGGTACTGGCGCACCATGTCTTCGCGAGGATCGGTATCCGCTGCCCGGCTGCGTCTGGCCAATGGTCCTCCTGGCGGGGAAGTCGTGCGATCGTACAACCGTGGCCGGTCGAGGCGAAGGATTGCCCATCTACACTGACCGACCTTCCCTATCGGCAAATGGAGCTCAGCGCGTGAGTACCCAGGTCGGGGTTCCTCGGAGAGGATCGAGGTTCTGGCGTTGGCTCCTGCTGGTGGTGGCGGGACTGGTAGCCCTGGCCCTGGGCGCCCTCTGGTACGTGAGCTTGCGCATCCCCCGGGTGGAGGGGGAGCTCCCCTCGCTGGATATCGCCCAGACCGGCCGGCCGCGCAACTTCCTGATCGTGGGCTCGGATAGCCGGGAGCGGCTTCCGGAGGACTTCCCCGACTTCTTCGGCGAGGCCGCCGGCCAGCGGTCCGACGTGCTCATGCTGGTGCACATGGTCCCCGGCCAGGTTCGGGCCCAGATCCTCAGCCTGCCCCGCGACCTGAAGGTGGAGATCCCCGGGCGGGGGACCGACAAGGTCAACGCCGCTCTCGCCTATGGAGGGCCGGATCTGATGGTGCAGACGGTCAAGGCTCTCACCGGCCTGCCGGTCCACCACTACCTCCAGCTGGACTTCGCCGGCTTCGCGGAGATCGTCGACGCCTTGGGCGGCGTGGATCTCTACTTCCCCTTCCCGGCCCGAGATGCCAAGTCCGGGCTGCAGGTGGAGGCGGGCCAGAACAGGCTGGACGGAGGCATGGCCCTGGCCTACGTGCGATCCCGCCAGTACGAGGAGCATCGGGAGGGCCGCTGGGTGTCGGTGGAGGGCGGGGACCTGGGCCGCATCGATCGTCAGCAACGGCTGATGTTCGCCATCCTCGCCGAGGCCAAGGATCCCTCCACCTTGCTCGAGGCGGGGGGGCTCACATCGGCGCTGGGCGCCCACCTGACCGCCGACCGTCGCTTCGGGGTCCTTGCCATGGGAGGGATAGCCTGGCGGCTTCCCTTCTTGGGGTCCGAGGACGTAGAGGCGACCGCGCTGCCGGTGGAGACCTCCCACGAGGGGGGCGTCGCTTACGTGGTCCCGGTGGAACCGGAAGCTCAGGCGGTGCTCGATGCCTTCCGGTCCGGCACTTCGAAGCTGGTCGCTGCCGAGGGTCCGCCCCGCCTCCACGTGCTGAACGGCAATGG